>QHZB01000299.1 GCA_003224525.1 Acidobacteriota bacterium
TCGACTGAGCGAGGCAGACACTGCCAGTCGTTAGACTCCGATATGCTTGCCAACAAGGAAACCAGTGTGATCGACGAGATCTGCGATTAGCGTGCCATCAAGGATGCTGGTTGACATACGGACGGAATTCTCGGTAATCACAGCCAACCCGCGTATCCTGGTGGAATCCATAGCTGCTTTTCTAGAGAAGCAGTCTATGATGAAGGGACCTAGTGGCCCCCATTTGGTAAGGGCGACCCGCGAAGCGGGGCGATGGCGCCGCCACTGCCAACCTACTGTAGAGCATGGGGCAGGGATGAAGCAAATGCGACAAGTGAAGAAAGCAAGCCAGCCATCGTCCAAAACGCTGCCGAAAGCAGCTACCGGAATCCAGGGTTTGGACGAAATCACGGGGGGAGGGTTGCCACGCGGTCGTCCCACTCTGGTCAGTGGAGGCGCCGGTGCCGGAAAGACACTGTTTGGACTGGAGTTCTTGGTTCGAGGCGCTACACAATATAGCGAACCCGGGGTTTTCATGTCGTTTGAGGAATCGATCCCGGACCTGACCAAGAATGTCGCTTCGCTGGGTTTCGACCTGGACCGGCTGGTGACGGACAAGAAACTGTTCGTGGACCACGTGTCCATCATGCGAAGTGAGTTAGGTGAAACCGGCGAGTATGACCTCGAGGGACTTTTCATTCGAATTGCCGACGCAGTCCAGAGGGTCGGGGCGCGGCGAGTCGTCCTGGACACCATTGAAGCGCTCTTTGGCGAATTGCCGAACCCAAGCATCCTGCGCGCCGAAATACGCCGCCTGTTCAACTGGCTCAAGCAAAAAGGATTGACCACGGTCATTACCGCCGAGCGGGACCATCCCGACAGGCTGACCCGGCACGGCATAGAGGAGTTCGTCTCAGACTGCGTGATCCTGCTGGATCATCGTATCCGGGAGGAGATCTCGACCCGGCGCCTGCGCATCGTGAAGTATCGGGGATCGACCCACGGAACGAACGAGTATCCGTTCCTCATCGATGACCAAGGCATTTCAGTCCTGCCGATCTCGTCACTGGGCCTGGACCACGATGCCCCTGCTAAACGAGTCTCGAGCGGGATTGCCCGGTTGGACGGCATGCTGGGCGGCAAGGGCTTTTATCAGGGGAGCAGCATTCTGGCTTCCGGCACCGCGGGAACGGGTAAGACCACCATTGCAGCATGTTTCGTAGATGCGGCCTGCCGCCGCGCTGAGCGCGCCTTATTTTTTGCTTTCGAGGAGTCACCCCGGCAGATCGTCCGCAACATGCGTTCGATCGGGATCGACCTCGACCCATGGGTCCGCAAAGGGCTCCTGCAATTCCATGCGGCGCGTCCCACCTATGGAGGTATCGAACAGGTTCTATTGCTAACGCATAAACGAATCACAAGCTTTCAGCCCAGCGTCGTTGTGGTGGACCCGGTTACTAATCTGCTCATGGTTAGCACCCAGAATGAAGTGCGGTCCATGCTGACGCGGCTAGTTGATTTTCTGAAAACCCAGGGGATCACCACGATTTTCACCAGTTTGACAGCGGCAGGGGCCCTGGAAGCCAGCGAGGCGGACGTCTCCTCCCTCATGGACACCTGGCTCCTGCTGAAAAACATTGAGGTTGGGGGAGAGCGGAACCGCGCGCTCTACGTGCTGAAATCGAGAGGCATGGAGCATTCCAACCAGATTCGCGAATTCCTGCTCACGGACGACGGCCTGCGATTGCTGGACGTTTACCTCGGAGCCGAGGGCGTGCTGACCGGTTCCGCCCGGGTGTCGCAGGAAATGCGCGAGAAAGCAGTGGTCACGTTCCGCCGGCAAGAACTGGAGTCCCGCCGGCGCGAACTGGAGCGCAAGCGCCGGATCTTTGAGGCGCGCATGGTCATGCTCCGGGCTGAGTTTGAAGTGGAGGAAGAAGTAATTCAACAGACCATCTCCGAATCGGAATTGCTTGGCGAGGAGGTGGTGCAGGACCGCGGGCAGATGGTACTGAGCCGGCAAGCGGACTCTTCCTCCTACAAGAAGGATGTGCGCGCAAAAGCCGCGCGAAAACGCTAAATGCCGACAACTAAGAAAAAAACTCGGGCCCGGCCTCGCAAATCGGCCCCCCGGAAACCGGTGGTTTGGAAACTCCGGCTCTACGTGGCGGGCCAGACTCCCAAGTCCATTCGCGCCTTTGCCAACCTCAAGGTGCAGTGTGAGGAACACTTGAAGGGCCGCTATCAGATCGAAGTAATCGACCTGAGGGTGAATCCGCAACTGGCGCGCGGCGACCAAATCGTAGCAATTCCGACCCTAGTAAGAAGGCTTCCGCGACCGATCCGAACCATCATTGGAGACTTGTCCAACAGCGCGCGGCTGTTGGTGGGCCTGGATCTGCGAAAGGTAGACTGACCCGCTCAGGAAGGCCTGCATGAAAAACCGCCCGAAAAAGAGCAGACCAACAGGAAAGCGGAAACCCGGATTGGCCGGGGAATTGGAGCAACCTGGCTCCCATTCTCGCCAGGCAAAGTACATCTTGCGTTTGTACGTAAGCGGATCCACGTTGAAATCGGCGCTGGCTGTGGAGAATATCAAGCGGATTTGTGAGCAGCACTTGAAAAATCGGTATGACCTGGAAGTCATCGACATTTACCAGCAGCCGAATCTGGCCAGGGACGAGCAGATTGTGGCGGTACCCACGCTCATTAAACGGCTCCCGCACCCGATGCGAAGGCTCATCGGAGACCTGTCGAACCTAAAAAGAGTGCTCTTCGGACTGGACCTGGGAATGCGGGAGCAATAGCTGGCGAAAGGCAGAAGAAGGTTGGCTAACAGGAAGAAAAACCGCCCCCCGCAAAAACGGCCGGTACTGTCGCGCAGGGAATTGGTCGCACGCCTGAGCGAAGCCGAGGAAACCCTCCGTGCCATTCGTTCTGGCGAAGTAGATGCCATTGTTGTGAACGGCCAGGGCGGGGAGAAAGTGTTCACGCTCCAAGGGGCCGATCATACCTACCGTGTTTTCGTGGAGAGGATGAATGAAGGCGCCGCTGTTCTCAGCAGTGACCACACCGTCTTGCACTGCAATGGACGTTTTGCCCGGTTCCTGGGAGCGGGGCTCCAGAGCGTCATCGGTTCTTCCATGCTGGACTTGGTTTGGCCCAGCGATCATCCCAAACTGGATGCCTTACTCCGGCGCGCGGCCCAAAGGAACTGCCGGGGCGAGATCCGTTTGCAATCGCGAAAAGGCGCCCCTCTGTCCGTGCATCTCTCCTTGAATCCTCTCCGCTTGGAGAATACGCGGGCTGTCTGCCTGATCGCTTCGGACCTGTCCGAGATGAAGCGCGCGGAGAAGGAACTGCGTGCTTCCAGCGAGCAGTTGCGGAATCTTGCGGGGCACCTGCTGTCCGTTCGAGAGGAGGAGCGGGCCAGGATCTCCCGAGAAGTTCACGATGAACTGGGCCAATCGTTGACCGCAGTGAAAATGGATCTCGCCTGGCTGGCGGGGCGGCTGCCGCAGCGAAACGGCCAGATGCTCAAAAGGATCCGCTCCACGGGGCAGTTGGCCGACGGCATTATCCAATCCATTCGCAGAATCTCGACAGAGCTAAGGCCCGCTGTTTTGGATGTAGGTTTGGCGGAGGCCGTGGAATGGCAGGTCCAGGAATTCCAGGCCCGATCCGGAATTCAGTGCACCGTCCGGCTGCTCACCCGGGAAGTGGTTGCGTCGAACGCTTCGACTGCCATGTTTCGTATTTTCCAGGAGACTTTGACCAATGTCGCGCGCCATGCTAAGGCCACGCGGGCCGAGGTGGTCTTACAGAAGCAACGGGACCGGCTGGTTCTGCTGATACGCGACAATGGCCGAGGTTTTGATCAGGCGGACCCTTCCCTTTCCAAATCCCTAGGTCTTCTGGGTATGCGGGAACGCGCCGCTATTCTGGGCGGCCGGGTGAATATCTCCAGTGCTCCGGGGAAAGGGACCACTGTCACGGCATGGATTCCGCTCCTATCGGGAGCTGCTTTCCGATGAGTTCCACGGGGCCGCATTTGGAGAAGCATCCGATGCCCGGCAGGCGCTGGAACAGCTTCGGAAAAAACAGTGGGATGTGGCGCTGCTCGACATTGCGCTGCCGGGGAAAAGCGGCTTAGATCTCCTCAAGGAATTAAAAGCCGAATGGCCCAAGCTCCCGGTTCTGGTCCTGAGTGGTCACCCGGAAGACCAATTCGCCATCCGTGTCCTGAAGGCGGGCGCGGGAGGCTATATGACGAAGGAAAGCGCGACCGAGGAGTTGGCGAAAGCCATCCGCAAGGTCCTGGCCGGGGGGAGATACGTAAGTCCCGCGCTGGCCGAAAAGCTGGCCTTGGGAGTAAAAAGGGATCCCACGCGCACGCCGCACGAGACGCTCTCCGACCGCGAGTATGAAGTCATGTCCCGTATCGCCTCGGGAAAGACGGTTACGGAAATCGCCGAAGAACTGTCACTCAGCGCAAAAACGATCAGCACCTATCGCACTCGGGTCCTGGAAAAGCTCGACGTTAAAAATAGTGCGGGAATCGTCCAGTACGCGATCCGAAACGGCCTGGTGATTTGAGGTCGTCCCAAATGTAGCGGCGGCCCGCAAGCTCGCGATCTCTTTTTCGGCCTTTAGCCTCCCTATAAGACAAACACCTACAAATCTTTCAACCTGCCTCCTAAGAAAGAATCAGCCAGGGCTGGATGTACACGATCGGCGCCGGGATTTATTCTCTCACCCGAAGCTGAGAACAAACCAAATTCTCGTAAAGAGCAAACTGAAAAAGGAGCTTTATCATGAAAAACCATTGTGAAGTGAAATACAGATCAGTGAATGTTATGAAGAGGGTCAGCGCGTTCCTCATAGGTGGGGCGTTGATTCTTTGTTCAACGGCTGCAAACCGCGCGGCGGCACAAGGGCCAGCCGTACTTGCGCCTATAGACCTCGGATCAGCCAGCACTTTCGCGGTTCTGGCGGGCAGCACCGTTACCAACACCGGCCTTAGCAATATTAACGGGGATCTTGGAGTTTGGCCTGGTACTGCTTATGTGCCTGGAACCCCGTCCACAACAGTAAACGGAACGATTCATGCCGGCGATGTTGCAGCAAACCAGGCGCAAGCCTCCTTGGCCATCGCTTATAACGACGCCGCTGGACGATCAACGGCTCCTATCACTGTGGCGGGAGATTTGGGCGGGCAGACTCTCGCTCCGGGCCTGTATAAATCTACTTCGACGCTTGCGGTAACGGGGGATCTCACACTGGATGCCAACGGCGACCCGAATGCCGTCTTCATCTTCCAGATTGGGTCCGCACTGAACGTAGCAACTGGCGGCCGGGTTGTCCTGATTGGTGGGGCTAAGGCAGCCAACGTCTTTTGGCAAGTGGGCAGTTCAGCCACGCTGGGAACGTACTCTGCATTCAAGGGAACCATAATGGCGTATGCCTCCATCACGATTGCAACGGGCGCAACACTGGACGGCAGAGCGCTGGCGCAAAATGCCGCAGTTACATTAGATACCGACGCTGTTACAAAACCATTCTAGTTTTGCAACGCTTTGACCCACCGTTCCACCTACGGCGCCGGCCAGAACCGCGAATTTCGCGATTCTGGCCGGCGCTGCGGTTACCTCCACCTGACCCGAACCTCGACCCTGACGCCCGTAGCAAATTCTGGGCAGCAGGTCTGGGCACGAAGAGAACAGGGATACAGACCCATGTATAGGCTGACGAAATGACCGAGGAAAGAAATTTGCTGGTAGTCAGTAGTACTTAAGCTTGCGATGGCGGACGTAAGATGGTTTGTCGGGGACGGCGGGCCGCAGCAGTAGTGGCATTTCTGATCGATTGACAGTTTTCATTTTGGATGGTTCCGGCACGCCGATCGCGACTCTGGCTCCAGCTGGAGATTTTCTTATCGGGATAGACCTGACTTCCGAGGACGCGTCTCCTGAGGTATTTGGAAGCTCATCTCGGCCTACATTTACCGGAGCTCCAATTTCGATTCCGCGTTCCACAGTCGACGACTAGACCTGTTGTGCAACGCAAAAACTCCATTCGCTGGTAATCAAACCGATGTAACATTGCTTCATTCGGACCCCTGTATAGGGCACCCCCAGTTTCATCTTCTTAAATGTCACTCATTGCAAAGGCCTTTGCGCCGGATGGCACTATCGGTAGGGACAGCCAAACGCTGGATCAGCAGCCGCGTAACCCACTTTCCTTTGGCGGACGCGACACCTTACCCAATCCTTATGCCTTGTCAATCGTTCCTTGGCAAGCGGGGAACCAAATTTCAGTCCAAGTTCGGTCCAACTCAAGAGGGAGATAAATGGCGCGTTCCCCTGTAAGCGACACCAGAAGCGGCACTTAGAGTCTTGTACTGCGTATCTTCTAAGCAGAGGGTCGGGAGTTCGAGTCTCCCCGGGCGCGCCATCTCGTTGAATTCAAAAGAGTAAGAAGAATTGCACTTCGCCTTGACCCTCTGCTGCCGGAGCAGGTGCTCTCCTATCTGAGCTACCCGCCCACGCGAAATAACCGTGGGTTTCTCAAGCATGTACAGTCGCTACCTCCACGCCATCGGCATCGTTTGTCG
>QHZB01000107.1 GCA_003224525.1 Acidobacteriota bacterium
TCCTGTGATATGCAAAAATCGGAGAAATGCACGGAGCGAACTGCAAGTGTCAGCAACGGTGCGCTTCGCCAGCCGGGTGCTGAGGTTTCGCACGAACGCGTCCACATCGTTCAATGTCGTCCGTTCAACGGGCTTCGTTCTTGATCGCAGTTGCAATAGGAAGCCCCGCGCGGTCTCGATGTCGCGTATCAGCGTTCCATCCGAGACGCCATTATGAAGACGCCGGTACTTACAATACTCGCTGACTAGAGGAGGCAACTGTGGAGTAGGTTTCTCGCGCCACTGAGGCAATGGAGTGCCCAGATCACGCAGCGCGCAGGCCCAGGCGTGAAGCGCCTTGCTGGCAACTCCGCGGCTACTCTGAGCACTTCTTCGTCCCTTGAGCCTGGGGCCAACGTACGCTCGAAGGAACCGCTCCACTCCAGCCACAGTCAGCTGTTCAGCCTCGATAAGGTTTCGTATCTCGCAGCACTTTCTGAATCGCCGAACCCAGTAAAGATAATTAGTGATTGTTCCGCGAGAAAGGTGGCCTTTTCGCCATAGTCCTACGATCTGACGCTCGCGCGGATCGATTACCTGCACTCGTTTATTCACGAAGTATGGACGAGTCTCACCCAGAAAAAGTTTGACGCGTTATCGCGACAACCGCGCTCAATTTTCGCTCTCTGGAGGGTCTTAGGAGGGCCGAGTCTGGATAACGCCGGAGTCGGGATAATGACTCTTATCTGGTGATCAAGATAAGAGTCACGCGAGACGAAAGGTTGTCGATGCGGAAAAAACGGCACCGGAAATCGCGCGTGAGGTCGTGGCCTTGCTGCGTCCCCTCTTCGCCATAGAGAACCAGGCCAGGGAAGCTTCTGCCTCCGAGCGTCTGGAGATTCGTCAGAAGCAATCGGTGCCCGTGTTGGCCCAACTGCGGCAAAAGTTGCTGGTTTGGAAAGAGCAACTGATCCCGCAGCATCCCATGGCCGATGCGGTGAACTACATCTTGAATCACTGGACGGAGCTGAACGTTTTCTGCTCGGACGGCACGGTGCCTATCGATAACAATGCAAGCGAGCGCGAAATGAAACGCGTGGTGTTGAACAGAAAGAATTCCCTTTTTGTCGGCAACCCACGTGGCGGTCGCACATTCGCAACTCTGGCTAGCTTGACCAGCACCTGCCGCCGGCACCAGATTGATCCGCAGCTGTATCTCACGCAACTGCTGATGAACTTGCCACAGACGAAATTGAGCGAACTGGCTGCCTGACCAGTGGAAGCTCCGCCAAGCAGTGCGAAGCGAGGCTTTGAACCGCGAAGCCTCCCCGGCTCCGTAAAGCTCGCATTCCGTATGCCGCCCGCGTTTTCCTGCTACGCCCTCTCATGGCGTAACATTGCTACACTCGCGCACGCCACACAAGATGTGGTTCGTTCATCGCTCACCCAGATTGCTTTCCCAAAACTCAGGCCTCTTATGCAATATCCAGGGCTACTCGGATGGTCCCGCGAAAAATGCCACGCTCACAGCCACCCATATAGAAACAGTCACAATACATGTCGTAAACTCGAATGAAAAAGGCGATTTTCAATTTGTCAGCCTTGAGCCCGGCAAGTACACACTGAAAGTCTCACATCAGGAGTACTCGGAGTTGGCTGGGATAGATTTCTGGGTTACGCGTGAAAATCTAACCAGACTGACGACGACATATATAGTATGTAGTAAGAAAAGACGAACACGTCGTGATCGTTTGCCAGTGAGAAATCCAACCCGAACCCGAGCCCGTTTCAGACCCGGTTCGTTTCGCTCAACGCTCCACGTGCCTTCCATCCCGCACACATCAACAACAGCAGGCATGATGGGCCACTCTGGTTCAGCTTAAGTTCACTCACTTTTGCTTCATGCCAACGCCGAATTGATTCCCTGCGCGAGTTACTTTGCCGTTTTCAATGGCAAGTTCAAGCAGTTTTTCGCTCTGCACTGGACGGCCAGTTTCGTCCTGTAGCGTCGCCACAATCTTTTTCGTGTTCGCATCAATGATTTCTCCCGTTGAAGAATATCCGAACCGTCCATCAATGCTGAAGCTAATCCAACCGATACAGTCCCGGAGCTTGATGCTGGTGACTTGTTTCGGCGGCATCACCGTTGCATCGAACACGTGTATGGCGTTGTTCGCACAGTCCGCCAGCCAAAGTTCCTTCTCGTTAGGAGTCAAAGCGATTCCATGACTCGGGCATCCGTGACGTTTGACTGGACCCTGCGAGTAGCCATCAACCTCTACACGGTATAGCTTCTTGCCTGTCCGCAGATCACCGACCTCGAAACCCAGCAGGCCATTAATGTTGACGAAAACGAGCGCGTTGTCCCCGTTAATCGTAAACGGGCGGATCATATTGTCGAATGGCCCCACTTTACTTTCAACCTGCTGCGTTCTCGCATCCACTACCGAAAGAACAGGAGACCTCAAACTCGCCAGGTAGACGCGCGCACCGTCCGCCGAATAGATGGTATTGTGCGAACCGGGTTCTGCGTCGATCTTTGCAATCACCTCCCCCGTCATCGCGTTCACCACGTGCCATGCTGTTCCCTCGAGCTGTGGGACATACAAGGTCTTGCCGTCAGGTGAAATCGCCATCCGGTCGCATCCGCCGTCGTAGGTTTTGTCCCAGATCTTCTTGCCACTGACAGCGTCGATGGCGATCATCCGATTCAGGGCTGTGACGTAGACCCTGCCAGTCGTTGCGCTTGCCGCGATCCCCTTGACGTTCTCTGGCTTCGAACCATCCGGAATACTCCAGGTTTGTATGCGCCGGACAAACTTATATCCCTTGTCCACGTCGAAAACGAGGACACCAACGCCACCATATTCCACGTAATTGCGGACTCCCGGACTGGCTACATACAGAAGATGTTGCTCTGCCCCCGCCCGCATCGGGACAGGGGACATCGAGAAAGAAAACGACACCAGCAGCAGGATCACCGCGGGATAGCTAAATTTTCTCATTTGTTCTGACTCGGGCTGTGCCCCTTGGACTCTGCGTAAGGCACCGCACACACATGATATACACTTTCTTTGCCGCCCTACCAAGCTTCTCGATGACGCGCCCCTCATCGCCCCAACTCAATACCGCACCGCTCTCCAGGAGTTCCTGAATAGCCTTTAGGAGGCTGACAGCATGATTCGGCGGTGCGGGAACTTCTCCGGTAAGACTTACCAGGCATCACAAAATTGTATTTGACCCTGTTTTTCATTGGTGCGATGGCCTCACACGCCGCTAGACGAAAAGGTTCCGCAGAGGCTACCACTTCTCCGATAAGCGTTTAACAGGAACTAGCAAATGCTATCCTATTGTCATCTAATCGGAGCAAGAGCATGCGACTTCCCGACCCAAGGCCATTCGGAAACCTACTGAACCTGCGGATTCGACAATTACTGCTGTTCGTCGTCTTAGTCAGTACCGTCCTATGTCTGTGCGCAGTTCAGCTTTGGTCCCGTCTAATGCCTCCCGCGTCAATGGTTGACGTTCGAGCCCTGGCCGAGAAAGCTCCCGTAGTTTTTCGGGGGCGCGTCGTGAGGGTAGGCTCCCCGGGTGAGAACTCGCACCACACAATCGTTTTGGACTCGATCGCGACAATTGAGGTAGATCGGTTGTATCGGGGTAAGGTTCCCGCGGAATCCTCGATTTATTTCGCGTACGGCGGATCACCAGCAGGAATCAATGGCCACTATTGCGTGGACTTTCAGCCCGAGACTTATTGGCTGGTGTTTGCCACTAATAAAGGCGGGCGATTGGAGCTATTTGACGATTGTGAGGGTGCCTTGGCTATTTCGTCGCTCCTCGGTTCGGAACTTAGCGATGCAGGCTGGCTCGCGCAAATGGAAACCGACTTCCTCGCCGGACTGAGTGACGGCAGTTCTCCTGCGCGAGTACTAAGTATCCAGAGACTCGGGGGTCTGAAGCTGCCCTCGTCGCGAGGCGCACTTCATCGCGTGATAGAAAAGGGGATCAATGACGAATCGAAGTGGGCCATTTATGCGGCCCTGCGTACCGGTGACGTCACAGTGCTACCTAGAGTGAAGGAACTGCTTTCAGTAGGCGATCACGACTGGCCTGAGAGAGCAATTTCGCTAGAGCTGCAAAATGTCACGGATGGCACCGCAGTGCCTGACTTAATCGCGATCCTCGATAGTGCTCCGGGTGACCTGACGAGGACGAGCGTTCTGGTGGCGTTGGGCGAGAAACTGAAAGATCCACGTGCAGTGCCTAGACTCGCGGCTCATCTCTCCGACCTCGACCGCTATGCGCGCTATGACGCACTGGACGGACTCAAGAACATAACCAGGGAAAAAGCCTGTACGCTGCCCCGCGACTGGCAGGAGCAAGATGTCGAGCCTCAAATATCGCGCTGCAAAGTCTGGTGGGAGCAAGTCGGCAAGTCTCGGGACTGGACGCAAAACTAGAGCATTGAGACTTCATTCAAAGTCCGCCGCCCGGCGCACGTGTTCGGAAGTCCCATTACTATAACTGTGGTTACCGAAAAACTCCATTCAGCGGTTTGCAACCCGATGTAACATTACATTCTCATCGCGAGGTTTAGCACGACCAGATTGCATCGCAGAATCGGCGCAGGACGGAAACCCTGAGGAATCATGGGCGAAATAACAATTCGCCAGCCACACGTCCCACCGAATTTACTGTCGGGGTGACGAAGTGAAGGAGACCGCATGAAGAACATTGCGATAGTTTGTTTGGCGGTTTGGTTTTCAGTTTAGTTCCTGCATTGGCGCAGAAGAATAGGCCTGAAGCAAATACTAGAGAAAATGCGCGAACTGTGGTTCAAGACGTAATTCAGGCAGCCATTAAACGTTCATTTAGAAAGACTTCCGACGGCCAGCCCTATGCTCTTTTGATGCTCATGAATCCGACCGCAGAAGAGCAAGAAAGGGTGCGCGACCTTGGAGGGGTCGCAGTGGAGGTTCTCGCAGAATACGCTAACAATGAAGATGTCATCCATCAACGAGTGGCGTTACGACTCTTGAGTTTATTCAAATCGGATAGAGCGCTGGCTGTTCTGTTGGAGTTTGCTGACCATTCGCGCATCCGCGAAGAGGCGGTGGCTTTCACGTGCGTATATCCCGTTGAAAAGATCCAGCCGATTCTTGAGAAGTTCGTGCTTTCGGATCCAAACTCGGAAGTTCGGAAAGCAGCAAAAAGATGTCTAGGCTCATATAAAAACGCCGGGTGATTAACGAACGGATGAACAGAACCAAGGTGACAAAAGCCCTTCAAATCCTCAGCTTTCTGCTTCTGGGGCCCTTGCTGGCTCGCGCCCAGATGTCCTTTCCTGGCGACAAAGAACGTGAAGGGATCTGCAAAGAATTAGTTCGGCGCAGTTCTCTTGTCGTTGTGGCAATCCCTGCGTCACAGCCAGACGAGATCGTGGACCGTGCCAAATTTAAGGCTGCGCTCGCGCCGGGCCGCGTGCCTGATGTCGCTCAACTTAACGGCCAGGTTGTCGGCCGACTTTTTAACGCAAAGGTGGTCGACGTGCTTAAAGGAGAAGGGTCAGTCAAAAATGGCGAGCTTGTGAAACTATTCGTCAGCGGCGGAGACGTGGTTTCCTTTGATGCCCTAAATGTCGTTGAGCCGGGAAAAGAGGCTATCTTCTTTTTGTCAAGGATGAGCGAATCTGATGCCAGACTCAAAGACGCCGGGGTTCTCCCCCCGCAGGCAAAAACAATGGAATTGTTGCCTTTCGATGTTTCCGGACTATATAAATTCACAGATGAAAAATCGTGGAGCATGATGTCGTCGAGCGCGAAGACCCTCAAAATAATCAAACGGGCCGTTCACGCTCACTCAAATCCACAACCTTAACCTTGTTGAATCCGGCTCAGGGGAAGCAGGGGGTGTTCCGGGAAGAATAGGAAAAGTGTGGGGATGGGGGATGGAGACAGAAGGGAAGTTCCCCCGTTTCTGAAACTACGATCATTGCGAGCCATAGCGAATAAGTATCAGAAATGATGACCATCCCTTAGAAATGAGCATGCACCACGCAGCATGTCGACCAGATTAGACACCCAGGCAGAGCGAATTGCCCCGCAACCAATCGACGAGTTTCGCGAGATCACCGGAAGAGCATGGTACACACCGAGGTACACAACAGCGATGCCTAAGACTGTCTTGCAATGACTTAGGATGCCGTCCGTGCTCTTGTAAGTCGTTGCAAGTACTCATGAATCGCTCACTGTCACTGCGGCGTCCTCGATTCGCAACTTCCCAGAACGGGACAGCGAAGAGAGATGTCCGATTTACTTTCAACCAAACTCTTGGTTGATGGTTGAAGGAAGCGGTTGACATTGGGGATTCCGGACGATGCCGATCAGTGTTCCGGGGCATGCCGATCACGCGTTCCGGGATGATCCCGATCAGTTGATCATGATCGTCGGAACGGTGATCGCGATGCCCCGGAACGTTTTCCACAGGGCGAGGTGACGCTGGACATCACAGTAGGCAAGCTGTTTCTCCTATTTGAGTTACGGGAGAGACAGAGTGCCAACCAGGAGATTGTCCATGCGTAAGATCAAGGAAGTCATCCGCCTCCGCTTCGAACTGAGGCTGGGGCAACGGGCCATAGCCCGCGCTTGTTCGATTAGCCAGACCACCGTTCATGACTACCTCAACAGGGCCGCCGCAGCCGGTGTGGTGTGGCCGCTCGGAGAGGAGTGGGACGAGCAGCGCGTCGAGCAGGCATTGTTCGGAGAGCAGCAGGTGGTAAAACGACTCCCCGAACAAGTCCTCCCGGATTTTCCCGCCTTGCATTCTAAGTTGCAGCAGCATCGCCATCTGACGTTGCAGCTGGCTTGGGAAGAGTACCGGCAGATTCATCCGGAAGGATACGGCTACAGTCGCTTCTGCGAGCTCTACCAACGTTGGCGCAGAAAGCAGGATGTAGTTCTTCGCCAGGTACACAAGCCTGGCGAGAAGGGCTTCGTCGACTGGGCCGGTGCCACGATTCCGGTACACGATCCGCTTACCGGCGAAGCCTGGCCAGCCTCGCTGTTCGTGATGGTGCTGGGCACGAGTTCCTACACTTATGCCGAAGCCACCCGGGACCAACAGCTGAGCGCTTGGATCAGCGCTCACATTCATGCTTTTGAATACTTTTCTGGAGTGCCCAGACTCCTAGTCCCCGATAACCTGCGGACCGGAGTGAGCCGCGCGTGCCGCTACGATCCGGATCTCAACCCCACTTACCAAGAGTTTGCCATGCACTATCAAGTGGGGGTTGTGCCGGCGCGCCCCGGTCATCCGAAAGACAAGGCCAAGGTCGAAGTGGGTGTGCAAGTCGTCGAACGCTGGATCCTTGCCGCCCTACGCCACCAGAAGTTTTTTCGGCTGGCGGATCTGAATAATGCGATTCGCGAACTGCTCGAGCGGCTGAACCAGCGACCGTTCCGGAAGCGCGAGGGATCGCGTGCCAGTGTGTTCGCAGCGGTTGAACGCAATGCTTTGCGACCGTTGCCCGCCGAACCGTTCGACGTGAGCCAGTGGTCCTACGCCCGAGTCAACATCGACTACCACATCGCCTTCGACGCCAACTTCTACAGCGTGCCCTACACGCTGGTGCAAGAACGCGTGGAAGTTCGAGCGACACCCACCACCATCGAGATCTTTCACAAGGGACAGCGGGTAGCCTCGCACGTCCGTAGTCATAGACGAGAACAGGCCATCACGCAGACAGAGCACCAGCCGAAGAGCCACCAAGCGCATCTCGAGTGGACTCCCTCACGCATGGTGAACTGGGCCGCACAGATCGGACCGCACACGGCAAAGTTGTTTGAGCGGATCCTCGCCGAGAAGCCGCATCCGGAGATGGGGTATCGATCCTGCCTTGGGATCATCCGACTGGCTGAACAGTATTCCTCGACCAGGATGGAAGCAGCTGCCGATCGCGCCATACGGACCGGTGCTTGCCGCTACCAGAGTGTGAAATCGATCCTGAAGAACTCACTCGACCAACAACCACTCCCAGAACCGCCACCGCTACCTCTTCCGCCATCGCATGACAACATTCGTGGCGCTGAGTACTTCGAGTAGAAAGGAGAGACGATCATGTTGCAACAACCAATGAAAGAAAAACTCCATGCCCTCAAGCTTCAGGGAATGGTCGAAGCACTGGAGTATCAGGAACAGGATGAAGCGACGCAGGAGTTGAGCTTCCTTGACCGTCTGGCACTGCTTGTCGATCAGCAGTGGAACTGGCGTCAGAACCAGGCTCTCACCAGACGAGTCCTTGCTGCTCGCTTACGGGGAGCTGCCTGCGTCGAGAACATCGACTATCGTGCCGAGCGAGGACTGAACCGGAGCGTGATCCGCGCATTAGCCCAAGAGTCTACCTGGGTGGCCAACCATGAACACATCTTCGTGCAGGGTCCCACCGGTGTGGGCAAGAGTTATGTGGCTTCGGCACTGGCGCAGAAAGCTTGCCGGGATGGCTATCGGGTGTACTACACGAGGGCCGCGGCGCTGTTCCGGGATCTGAGCCTGGCACGCGCCGATGGCAGTCTACGGCAACTGTTGAGACGGCTGAACCGCATCGATGTTCTGGTCATCGATGACTGGGTCATGGCCCCGATGGCGGAAGCGGAGAGAAGAGACTTCTGGGAGATCGCCGAGGATCGCTACCAGACGCGCTCGATGATCCTGACTTCGCAGTTGCCAGTGTCCCGCTGGCACGAACAGATCGGAGATCCCACACTGGCCGATGGCATCCTCGACCGGCTGGTGCACAACGCGCATCGCATCGAGATGCGCGGGGATTCGATACGAAAACTGAAAGGAGTGAAGGGGGAAAAGTGAATGAATCGGCGGGCCAAAAGCTGTGGAAAAGACGGGCGAAAAGCGCCCTTGGAAATCGCAGGAGCGATTTCCACTTTCCCACAGCTTCAACAACAACAAGCTTGACGATCGCGATCACTTTCAACAAAATGCAAAAACCAGCGTCGCTTCGCTCCGAGGACTGATCGGATCATCCCGGAACATTGATCGGCATCACAGCGGAATGCTGATCGGCTTTATCGGAATCCCCAATTTGCTTGATTCTGGCATACGTGTCGAGTTTCTAGGTATCGCAATGACCGAAAGCAAACAAGAACTCGTCCGCGGAACCCTTGATATGTTGATCCTGAAGGTTGTCGCCTTGGGCCCAAGCCACGGCTATGCCATCGCACAACGCCTTCAACAAATTTCGAAGGAATTCTTCCAGGTCCATCAGGGCTCCCTCTATCCCGGGCTCCATCGTTTGGAAGACAAAGGCTGGTTGCAAGCGGAATGGAAAGAATCCGAAACCGGTCGGCAGGCCAAGTTCCACTCGCTGACCGGGAAGGGCCGCAGGCATATGGAAGCCGAGGTCGTCAATTGGGAACGCCTCTGCGATGCCGTCGGGCTCGTCTTGAGCGCGGAAGAGGAGTCCTGATGATGCGCCGCATTCGCCGCCTCTTTCGAAAATCTCGCGCGGAGAAAGAACTCGATCAAGAACTCCATTTCCATCTCGAACGCCAAATTTCCGACTACATCACCGCCGGCGTGACTCCCGACGAAGCCCGCCGCCGCGCCCAACAAGAATTCGGTGGCCTCGAACGCGTCAAAGAAGAAGTCCGCGACACCCGCTGGGAAACTCACCTGGACAACGTCATCCGAGACTTCCGCTACGCCCTCCGCACCCTCCGCAAAGACCGCCGCTTCTCTTTGATCGCAATCTTGGCGCTTGCCCTCGGTATCGGCGCTTCCACCATCGTCTTCAGCGTCGTCTACGACGTCTTCTTCCATGCGCTCCCTTACAAGGACTACAACAGGTCGGTTGTTCTTAGCCTGCAAAAGCTAGGAAGTGCTGACGTGGGGAAAGTTCGCCGGTACTTCTCTCCCGCGGAGGTTCGCGCTTTTCGCGAACAGAACCATGTGTTCGAAGAAATTATTGCTTACATTGGCTTCCGCCCCAAGTACGACGACGGCAAGTCCGTTCGTTTTTTCTCCTTCGGAGCGCAGGTAACCGCAAATACGTTTGACTGCTTTGGGGTCTCACCGCTGCTCGGTCGCACGATCTCGCAGGAAGATGGCAAGCCTGGTGCTCCTCCCGTGTTCGTCATGAACTACCGGCTCTGGCAGCGAGAGTTCGGTGGCGACCCTAAAATCCTCGGCACGACTTTTATCTTCAACGGCAAGCCGACAACCCTAGTCGGTATCATGCCCTTGCAGTTCAATGCTTTTCGCGCGAATTTCTGGCTGCCTGTCAGTCCAGACGAGGCAAGAGGCTCTCTCTTGGGCAAACTCAAACCAGGCGTTAACCTGCAGACTGGCGCAGCAGACCTCGATGCCATCGCGCACCGCATGCATAAGCCGAATCCCGACGGGGTTTTTCCAGAGGACAAGTTCGTCATTGTGTCGGAGACGTTGCTAGACAGCCTGATTGGAACATTCAAGAAAACACTCTACGTGTTGTTCGCGGCAGTCTTGCTGCTGCTCCTGATCGCTTGCAGCAACGTCGCGAACCTCTTGCTGGCTCGCGCCACTGCGCGCGAACGGGAAATAGCCGTGCGCGCGACGCTGGGCGCAACCCGAGGCCGCCTGATCCGGCAGTTGATGGTGGAAAGTTTTATCCTTGCTGCTGCGGCTTCGCTCGTCGGCTGTGGGTTGGCGTACTTCGGCTTAAAAGCCGTGATCGCACTCATTCCCGCCGGTACTCTCCCCGAGGAAACCGTCATTCGCATGAACGCGGCCGTCCTTTTTCTGGCCCTAGCGCTGACCATTGTCACGACAGTTCTGTGCAGCCTTGCGCCCGCCCTTCACGTCGTTTGCGGTGACATGCAGCCGCGTCTCGCGGGCACTGGCAAAGGCGTTGGGGGGAGCTTTCGACACGGAAAACTTCGCGCCGCCTTGGTGGTCGGTGAAGTTGCGCTTTCGATCGTCCTACTGATTGGTGTCGGCCTCTTGGTTCGCAGTTTCCTCGTTCTTACTCGCGTCGACTTAGGCTTCGATCCCCGGAATGTTCTATACTTCGAGCTGAACCTCCCGCCGTCCTATAACACCGATCTCGCCGGCTCGTTGCAAAGGAAAAATGCCCTGACGCGCCAACTCCTGGAGCGTATGCGGGCTCTCCCGGGTGTTACCTCTGTTGCCGAAATGGCTGATCCACCGCCGCTGAAGTACGAACTCAGCGACACAATTATTCCCGGCAAACCTCACGCCGATCCATGGGACACACGCTTTGAAATGTGCAGCGACGGTTATTTTCAAACACTCGGATTGCCGCTGCTTAGCGGACGGTTCTTTTCCGAAGACGATGTTTCTGCGGCGCGAGATGTGATGGTCGTAAACGAAGCCTTTTCCCGTCAGTACTTTGCCAACGAGGATCCTCTCGGCCACAAGGTGAAATTAGGCGTTTTTGACAAACCATATTTTGTCCCCGCCGCGCCGCGGGATACTTATTTCGAAATCGTTGGCATCGTCCGCGATTTCAAGACCCGCGGCTATGACAACCCATCCTGGGAGTCTTTTCCGCAAGCCTTTGTCCCTTACAGCGTCGCGGGAATCAACTGGCGATTGTTTATGGCCAGGACGTCTGTCGATCCGAGCTCGCTATTGAAAAACATGGGCCAGGAAGTTCGGGCTCTCGATCCAGGCGCGCAGATTTCCACGTCTGGCACGCTGGAAGGTTCGCTGCAAGAGTTCTACCGTGGACCCCAATTCGAACTTGTAGTGCTCGCTGCTTTCGCTTCAGCCGGCCTGGCCCTCGTCGTCATCGGCATATTCAGCGTCATGGCCTACACGGTCTCATTGCGGACTCACGAGATTGGCATTCGCATGGCGTTAGGAGCCCGGCAGGCAAACGTTCTTCGCCTCGTACTCCTAAACGGATTCCGCTTGGTGGCCGCAGGAATCGTAATCGGCCTCTGCGCGAGCCTAGCTCTAACCCGCTTCCTAGCGAGCCAAATCTGGGGCGTCTCACTCACCGACCCCTGGACCTACAGCGCCGTAATCGCCCTAATCATTCTCGTAGGTCTAGCCGCCTGCCTGCTCCCAGCCCGCCGCGCCGCCGCAGTCGACCCTCTCGTCGCCCTCCGTTACGAATAATCGCTCCGCCGTTCGGTTCGCTGTGTGTTTGCACAAGAAGGCCCGATTGGGAGATTCCACTGTAGCCGCGCGGCCCTCGAAAACCTGGACGCTGCGCTTGGATGGTTAGCAAACCGGAAGTTATTCTGAAATGGGGTCTGAGGAAATCAGTAACTCGGCCAAATCCTGGGTACAATAAAGGGACGATAAGAGGTGACATGAGACTTCTCAATACTCACCGAAGCCGAGGTGCAATGCGAGAAAGAGGCGTGTGCGATAGATTCGCGCACGCAGAAATAGTCGTCCGCGTTGCACAAATCGTTAGTGATTCGCAAAGGGAAAGCGCACAAGCCCAACGAGTTTGGTAGGCTGGTGCGCATTGACGAGGTGGAAAACGGCATCGTGAGCGCTTACCAAGTTCTGCCCGGCAACCCGGCCGATACCACCGCTTGGATGCCGGCCCTGCAACAACATCAAGCTCGCTTCGGGCGAGCGCCGGTGATGGCCACCGCCGACCGAGGTTTTTTCTCCGCCAAAAACGAGCGTGAGGCGCAAGACCTCGGAGTGAAAAAGGTAGCGCTGCCGGCGCGCGGACGGCTCTCGGTCAAGCGGGCCAAGCAGCAGAAGCAGCGCTGGTTCCGGCGAGCGCTGCGCTGGCGTGCCGGCTGTGAAGCTACCATCAGCACGCTGAAGCATCCCTTCTCGATGTTGCGAGCCAGGTACAAAAGAGATCCTGGATTTCAGCGCTACGTGGGCTGGTATGTGATTACCAAGAATCTGTTTTCCATCGCTCGCTATCAAGAGCGCAGGAGGGGCGGCCATGGCCAGATCGCTTGATGCTGTGCTGCCCAACGACGCAAGCTGCTTGGCGAGATTGCACGTCTGGCAGAGATCGTTATCTTCGGAACA
>QHZB01000300.1 GCA_003224525.1 Acidobacteriota bacterium
TGGCGGGTTGCAGCGCGCGCCGTCTTCGGAGAAATTGACTGCAAACACGGCCACAGCGGGATCTTCAGTTAACGGCGCCGGAGGTTCTTCAGATCACGGGCCGGACACAGCTGGTTTCAGCAATTCCCAGCGATTCCCTGCTCGCCATAAGTGCGCATTGGCGCTTGGAAAAAGAGAATTCCGTGGGTGAGCATAACGAAGGGGCGTATCTGCGTTAGTATGCATTTCGCATGAGCGCACCGACTTTTGTTGGCGGATTATTGGCTATCCAGAAGCGTTTGCAGTCAGGGGCCGTAGCAGGCAGCCAGTCCGCTGTATGCGAATCTTGCAAAACCCTTATTTGCAGGGTTTTAGCATGACCTGAAATTTACCACTTGTTGAGTAAACTAACCAGCGCGATTGGTTAGAATCCTACACTGTCACGACCGAGCCACGGAATCAGATCCCTCACCGCACTTTCAATCACGTTAAATGGGAGCTCAAGTTCCTAGACCGGCGCGAAGTTCAGAACTACAAAACCAAGCGGACGGGTCGACCTCGCAAGTGTAGCGGGCAGAGGATATTTGCCGTAGAATGAAGGAAGGTTAGCGCCATGGCGAAGGCCACGATCACGATTCCGCTGGACCCGCAGACGGCGCGGGCGTACGACTCCGCCGCTCCAGAGCTTACGAATCGCTTTTAATCTAAGAGAACCTAAGGCACCAAACGTAATCCCAAGCATTGTCAAGAACTTACGTTTTGGTGGCTTTGGTGTGTTTAGGCTCATTTTTGGCGATTTGATGGAACTTTGATGGAACCTTGCCGAGCGGAGCGACTTGCACAACCAATACGGGATGTTCTGGGCTGGCGGTGATTAGGGTCTGGGGCGACCCTCGTGGCATGCTTCCGGTGCGGCGGGCTGGAACGGAGGTCACTGCAACCTCTGGAACGGCTTGTCTGTCGCACGCATCGAAGTCCTCCTGTTCCCAGCTGCCTCGGTCATGCGACCGCTTGACCCGACCCCTTCGCTCCAGCCCTATTACGAGCCTTCCTCGCTCCTACGAGTCGGTCCGCCCCAGTGCTCCGCATCGGTACGCTCGCCTCGCGGTTTTGGCCGCTTGGGCTTCTCCCTTAACATCAGAGCGACTGGTTCCTGCAGTTCCACGCGACAGCCTGCATCCGCTTCACGCCCCCTCTACGCCGGTCGCCGTCCGCTCAATCATCAGGCACCCAGCGGACTTGTCCCAGGTGAACCATACGCTCCTGGTTTCGACGACTCTTGAGTTTTTAACGAGGCGTCTTCGAAGGGTTCACTTTCGTTCGTCTCTCGAATGCTCACCTGCACGACTTGTACTCGCGCTTTTCCTCCAACGCTTCACCACCATGGCTCTTTACCACAGCGGCTTGGAGGCGGTTTGAGACCTGCTCCTGAAAGCCGATCCCGAGGGGCCTTCCCTCATCTCTCGCGCAGCTTAACGTATTCACACGGTTGATTAGTTCATACTGAACTCCTTCTCCGTGTGCTTCTGCGGCACACTATGGCGAAAAAACTCGTCATGCCCGCTGCCCCACGCACGAACCTCACTTCCTCCGGTCAGGCCATGTGCTTAAATAACAAAAGGAGATTCGCGATGGCAGCACTTGACTGGTCGCAGTGTCCGGTAGTGGAAAGCGTGCCGGGCAGGCGCAGCGGCGCATGGGTTTTTCGAGGTACACGGATGCCCGTGGCGACGGTCTTCGAGAATCTCGAGCGGGCGCCAGCATCGAGGAAATCGTTGAGCAGTTCCATGTGACGCCGGAACAGATCCGGACTGTGCTCGAATTTGCAGCTCGCAGCCTGGATCCGCCACCCACCGGCTGTTCCCTCTTTAGCACTTTGTCCGACTGCCTGAAGGCCCGTTTTCCCCTACCCCGAAGACAACGAACAGAGGGAGCAGAACACCATGACGATTAATCTCACGCCGGAACAAGAGCGACGGATTCAGGCCGTCCTTAGTCGGGGTGCCTATGAGTCCGTCGAGGAAGTTGTAGAGGCTGCTTTGACAGCCGTTGAACAGCTCACCGTGCCGGGATTTGCCGGGACACAGCAAGAACTGGACACCTTGCTTGCGGAAGGTCTGGCGTCAAAGCAACCCGCGGAAGACGAGTTTTGGAGTTCGGTAGGCAAGCAAACGGACGCGATGCTTGCCGAGCACAAAACCGGCCCGCGTTCGTGAAGGTTCTGTATCGGCAATCTGCCAGCGATGATGTCGTGCGGCAGTTTCGCTATTATCTCGTTACCATAAATCTTCCGGAGGTCGCCGTTCGCCTCCGGGATGCCGTCCGGCGCACCGTTCACTCGTTACGCCTGCATCCTCTTGCAACGTGGCATCCTGCATTGAAACTCTCTCCTCTATAGCCGAATTCTAGCAGCACGTGTAGCACAAAACTCTCTAACCGTAGCACTACCGAACGGCCTCCCCAAGCTGGGCCGCAACTCTATCCGCATCGCCCCGCAAAACTCGGTACGCAAAATTCTTGTCTTTCTGCATGCTGATAAAATCATCCAGCCCATGAACACTCAAGCCCCGCGTGCGCGCTTTTAGATAACGCTGCACCTCATATTTCGGCCAACTCAGTTGGTCTATAAACTTGGAAAATGTACGTCCGCTGGCGAATGCAAATTTGATCCGTTCCTTCTCGCGGCGGTCGCGCTCCTCATCCGAGTCCCATTTCCCTTCAAGTCCCACGGCGATGTCCACATCACTGAGGAATGGTTCACCTCGAACGTAGCTTCCGTAAACGATAACTGTGGGAATTCGATACGCAAAATCCATTGCGTTGGCTTCCTCTACCCGCTTCAGCAGGGCCACGATGATTTGATCCGCTTTAGTACGGGGCATTTTAGTGGCGGCTGAGGCGTTTCTGAGTTCGATTCCTTTGTCGGTCAGCTTGTAATAATCCACCTCCCGATAGCGCGGTTTTTCCACGCCGGGCCTGTAGCTGTTAAGCAGTTCTCGGCCTCGGTGGTCAAACTCAATGTATCCGCCGTCAGCAAGCGTCTTTATCACTTCTTTCGCCTTGTGAGTTGAAACCTTACATCGTGCGGCCACAAAGAGGGTGTCCATCAGAGAATAAATGTTGAGCCGCCGCAACATATCGCGCACAGTTTTGGCGGGCAAACCCGCCATCTGTACGCCTTTAATCTGCATCGTCATGGGAAAAAGATGGTAGCGTCAGTCAGCCAGTGTGCCAACTGTTGAATCGGTGCAGTATTTCAACCTTCTGGAATGACAGGCTCAACTACGATCAGTCGCGTAGTTGGCTTCATCGCCCGGCGAACGGATCCAAGGATCAATGCCGCCTCCGCGTCAGCCCAATCATGACCTACTTAACCTACTTACAGGGCTTGATGCAGTGATGTAAGTGGAGTATGATTCTGCATCATGCGCACGACAATTACGTTAGATGATGGTCTTCTGGAGCGGTTGAAGAAGCGCGCGGCGGAATCCGGCACGAGCGTCAGCGGGCTGATCGAACGTGCGGTGCGGCTGCTGTTGCAGGCCTCTGCGCCGCAGCGGCGAGACCGTTTCGATTTGGTGACGTTCGGCGAGGGAGGTCAGTTCACGACCTTGAATATCGATAAGACCGCTGCGCTGCTTGAAGCCGACGACGTCGAGCGTTTTGGGAGCCCGCGCTAGCCGATGCAACTGCCGGACGTCAATGTCCTAATCTACGCGCACCGGCAGGACGCGCCCGAGCACGATCGATACGCGGCGTGGCTTAGAGCCCTGGTCGAGGCGCCGGAACCGTTCGCGGTCGCGGAGATCGTGCTCGCCGGCTTCCTAAGAATCGTGACAAATCCCAAGATCTTTCGGCCGGCGACGCCGATGCAAACAGCCTTGGTATTTTGCCGCAGGCT
>QHZB01000516.1 GCA_003224525.1 Acidobacteriota bacterium
CTCAATTGACAGTCACATTAAAGCTGTAGCCCTCGTGAGTACTTGGATTTCTCCGCGTGATTTCCATTGCCAATCCCGTTAGTCGTCAACCAACAGCATCGGAGCAGTCTGGCATGGCGTTGATAACGGCGTTCCGCGCCTCGTGCCGAACTACAACTGATTCTAACCCGCCCACCAGTTAATTCCCTGCCGAGGGACTGCCCCGCGTTTTGATCCTAGAATATTGACCTCGACCATGCTATATGTATAGCATGATGAATGAAGCATGCTTTGCAAGCTTCATTCCAGAGGTTGTCAAGGGGGACAGTTATGGCCACGAAAAATACTGAGGAGGCCGTCCAGCAGCAAGTTGACGCGATGCGCGCAGAAGTCTTCGAAATTGGTCTGTTTGATCCCAACAGCTCTCGCCAAATGTTGCCGCGCGTATGGGACCGCAACACACTTCTTCGTTCAACTTCTCGAACACCGATTGTCACTAATTGACGACATTGGGTGGCGCGCGGTCGGGCGATTGAAAGAGGAGGGCTTTGAGCCAGCAGCCATCGTGGAAACATCGCCAGGTAATTTTCAGGTGTGGCTCAATCACGGCGTGGTCCTTTCTAAGGACTTGTCAACAATTGCGGCTCGTCTTCTTGCGCGCCGGTTTCTCGGAGACCCCGCGTCCGCGGATTGGCGTCATTATGGGCGTCTCGCGGGCTTTACGAATCGAAAGGAAAAGTACCGCAAAGAGAACGGGCTCTATCCTTTCGTTCTCCTCCACGAGGCATCAGGTCGGACATACAAGCGCGCGTCGGAATTCCTTTGCCAGGTTAGAGAAATACTCAGTCAGGCACGACAAAAAGAGATGTCCTGTAGGCAATCGATACGCGTGGCGCAGCCGCTGTCTCCGGTTAAGACCATTGAGGACTTTCGGCACCGAAGCATCTATGGCGGCGATCAAACGCGTGTCGACCTCGCTTATGCCCTCTACGCCCTAGCCCATGGTGTCTCGGAAAACGATGCCCGTAACGCACTTGCTTCGCGGGACCTCA
>QHZB01000108.1:0-5040 GCA_003224525.1 Acidobacteriota bacterium
TCCGGAAGAAGATTTGTACCTACCGCCAGCAGGATGTACAAACCCGCCAACTCAGCAACCCCGCCAAGGGCCGCGTGCGTTGCCGCCAGCGCGTAGTAGGGCTTTCCAATCCTGCCGGGGAGTTTGGGAAGCACCTGGCGATGAAAAGCCGGAAACATCGTCAAGACGATCAAGGCTAGATTGAAGAGAACGACGGCTGACTGGCACGCTGCATGGATCCGGATGCGGCCCGCGCGCGCCAGCACCGCCCCAGCAAGCAATCCCGCTCCCACTCCCATCTCGAGTAGAAGCGTTATATCAGCGGCCCGGGGAGCCGCCGTTCCTAGGAAGCCAGTTTCTTGCACACCTCCTCCTCAATCATCGAAAGCGGTATTTGAACTTTTCCCGGACGATCTAGCCTGGGACATTCACACCACTGAGGAATCCGCCGAGGTGCCCGGTTAGAGTCACAAGTGCAACTCCGGTAGCCTCGATGGGCAGGCGGTAAGAGGGCAGAACTCCTCCGTGTTTGCGCTGGGCTCTCAGGTGGACGAAACACACTCCCCAGATCAGCAGGCTGGAAGCACAACCGAGCAACAGGTGCATCAAGAGGAGGCCTTTGAGCCGCTGCCCTTCGAGCTGCCATTGCCAGGCGAGAACGCCGGTAATCAATACCGGCACCATGACAACCGCCGCAGCCAGCAAATTACAATAAGCTGCTGCGGCCAGAAATTGCCGTTTCGTCCACTGCGCGAGAAAATCAAAGGCCACCCCCGCGATAAACAGGGCGATCGGAAAATGAATCAGCACCACGTGTTGCGCGTGTTTCGCAAGCAGCGCCGCTTTGATGTCGAACGGATGCAAGGTCTCTCCTCACTCACTGCACGATGACCTTGCCGGTCATCTTTGGGTGGATCGAGCAGAAGTACGGATAAGTTCCCGCTTTGCCAAAGGTGTAAGCGAACTTCTCATCCGTATCGAGCACTTTGGATTTGAAGGCGCCCTCCGTGCTGACGACCGTGTGTGGAATATCGTCGCGGTTGGTCCACGTCACACTTGTTCCCACGGGCACCGTGAGTGTCGCCGGGCCGAAGCTGAAGTTATCGATCTTTACCTCCGTCGTTTCCGGCTTCTGCTGCGCGCTTGCCAGTAAGTCTTTCCGGCCTACGGCGACAGTTCCCACGCCGATTACCACCGCCACTGTCAGAACTGCAATAGACACACTTCTCCTCATTCTTTTTCTCCTATTCAACTTAACTTCCGATCAGATTGGTTTCTTGATTTGGGCTAGTTCCGGTCACGCGAGCGTCGAATCCACGACGGCCAGCGCGTGCTGCCCCTGAACAAAGTTCACATCGGTGATTCCCAGCACGCTCTTCAGTTGCTCCGCCGGCACCTTCATCGGCCCCGGCGAATCGGCCTTGCCCGGCTGCGGCTGCGGGAATGCGGTTGAGGCTGCGGTGTGAAACGTGACGTTGCCCTCGACTTTCTGCATGGTCTGGTGAATATGACCGTTCAGCACCGTCACCGAGCCGAACTTCTTCAGGTACGCCAGCGCCTGAGCGCTATCTTCCGTGCCCCAACCCCACTCCGGATAGACGGACCAAAGCGGAATGTGTGCGAATACCACGATGGGCGTGCTGTGCTTCAATTGTTTCACGTCGTCTTCCAGCCATTCGAGCTGCTCGTGGCCCAGCGTTCCGAGCCCGCCGGCTTTCAGATTCATGACGTTGACCAGCCCGATGAAGTGCGCGCCCTTCTTGTCAAAACTGTACCAACCCGCGCCCTTGCCGCCTTTTCCATACCGCTCGAGGAACTGTTTCCCATCATCGTTCAGCACATCATGTTCGCCCGGCACATAAAAGACATCCTTGGGCTTCGCGCTCTTCAGAATCTGGTCGACGGTATCAAACTCTTCTGGCTTCGAAAGGTGGCTGATGTCGCCCGTGTGCAGCATGAAATCCGGCGCACCCGGCAGGGCGTTGATCTTGTCCACTGCGGCTTTCAGCGTGCCTGCAACGTCGGGATTTGCCGGTTTATTGAATCCCATGTGGCTATCGCTGATCTGCACGAAGCTCAGTTCGCCCATGGCTTCTTTCGGACTCAACCCTGGTAGCCGGCTGAGGCTGTACGATTTCAGCACGCCGCCGCTCATCACACAAAGGGCTCCTGTACCTGCCCAAGCCATGCACTTCAAGAATCCCCGCCGGTCGATCCCGTCGTGGTTGTGATCGTGCATGATTTCGTCTTTCACCGTACCCGCCATTTTTTCCTCCTCGACTTCTGAAGACACCACTATCCGTAACTATTCATTTCCGCCCGTTCCCGCCAATTTTCTTGGGAGGGCGGCGCGGGTGAGAGAGTCCAGGGAGCCCGCGCCGCATATGGGACGTGTTTCGTTTGTCCAGACCACCAGGGGCCGCCAATTATTCCCGGTTTAGCCGCTCACGAACCTTTTGCCTTATTCGTCACATCAAAGGGGATCTGGGAATAAAATGGTCGTTCAGGCGGTTCCTATCCATGAGTGGCTCTGACCAGGGAAAGGGTTCGGACGTGTTGGATGCGCAGGACCGAGCGCGCTTCGAGCAGCTCGTGCTGCCGCATCTCGATGCCGCTTTCAATCTGGCGCGGTGGCTGCTAAGAAGCCGCGCGGATTCGGAAGACGTTGCACAGGAGGCCATGCTCCGCGCCTACCGCTTTTTCCGTGGATTTCACGGGGGGGACGCGCGCGCCTGGCTTTTGCAGATTGTGCGCAATACTTGTTATACCTGGTTGGAGAAGAATCGCCCTGTGGAACTCATGACGGAATTCGACGAGGAATTGCATCCTCAGCCCAGCACCTCTCCGGAAGCTCTGGCCATTGCCGGAGACAATCGAGAGCGTTTGACGCGTGCACTCGAAACGCTTCCACCGCGCTTCCGTGAAGTTCTCGTTCTTCGCGAACTGGAAGGCTGTTCGTATAAGGAAATTGCGTCCATCACTGCCATCCCCATCGGCACCGTCATGTCCGCTCTGGCCCGCGCCCGCCAGCGTCTCCAGCGCGCCCTCACACACGCCTCTCCGCAGGAGGCTTCCCGTGAGCTGTGATTTCACGCGCACGGTCCTTCACGGCTATCTCGATGGCGAGCTTGACGCCTCGCGTGCTGCGGAATTCGAACGTCACCTCGAATCCTGCCGCGAATGCGCCACGGCTCTCGGAGCCGAGGAATCTCTGCGTTCGTCTCTGCACGGCGCCAGTCTTTACGAGCGCGCGCCTGTCTCTCTGCGCAAGAAAATTCGCGCTGATCTTGATGCGGCTACGGCTGTTTCGGTCGCGCTGCGGATTCCCGCCTGGCGGTGGCTAGGCGTTGCCGCTGCGGTGCTGATCGTCGCAACATTTTCTTGGTATGCCTGGCCGCGTGTGCAGAATAGTGCCGCTTCTGCTCCCTTTACTGCCGCCGAGATCATCGACGCTCACGTTCGCTCCCTGCAGCCCGGCCACCTTACCGACGTAGCTTCCACCGACCAGCACACCGTCAAGCCCTGGTTCAACGGCAAGCTCGCCTTTGTTCCCCCCGTGAAGGATTTTGCGGATGAAGGTTTTCCGCTGGTCGGCGGGCGTCTTGATGTTCTCGGCGGCCAGAATGTCGCCGCTCTGGTCTATTCACGCCGCAAGCACCTCATTAACGTTTTTGTTTTGCCCACTAAAGAGCCGGACACGCCCATTCATCCGCCGGGTGCCCGCCAGGGCTATCAGTGGGTTCACTGGCGTCATCAGGGGATGGAATTCTGCGCCATCTCGGACGTCTCGGCCTCCGATCTGCACGAGCTTGCCCAGCTCATCTATCAGTAGGAAGTCTGGATTTTCGCGGCGTAGTTCGGCTCGGCGGCTTCGAGGCGCGAGTGTAGTGGGTCTCTCCCGGCTGGGTTCGAGAGGGAAGAGACTTACTGCTTCGGCTTGCTCTTTACGTAGGCCTTCGGAATTTCTCTTGCGTAAACCAAACGCAGCGTCAGGTTCTTATTTTCCCCGGACCGCAGCGTGACGTTCTTCTCCCACGTAGAAAAAACACCTTTTCCAGACGCCCGGAGATCGTAGTTGTCGGCGCGCAGCTTTGAAATCGAGAAATGCCCTTGCGAGTCCGTGTGCACCGCGTGCGGAGCGCTGCCGCTCGACAATTGGTAGGACACGCTTGCGTGGGCCACCGGCCTATCGTCCGGGCCCAGAACCACGCCGCTCAGCGTGGAGGATCCTTTGCTTTGCGGGGCGGCGGACACGCCGCGAACCGCCAGGAGCGTAAGCAGAAAAATCGATAGGAATACGATTGTGCGTCTCATTCGTTTCAACCTCGCTAGTGTCCTCCACAGGGGACACCGCGGAAGGATTGCGCCTCAGTTCGAACGCGAAGCCGTTCCATCCCTTTCACCTTGAGTGTAGAGCGTGTCTGGCAGGACGAACGGTGGTACGCAGAGTATTGTGCTTCACCGCCAACCTGCCATCTTGGACAGGTAAGCCCATTCGAAGCCATTCGCTGTTCTATTCGCCATACTTGCGGCCGCCTGAAAGTTCATCCGCAGGGAAAAAACAACCCCTCCCCCGCGGGCTTCGAGGGATACCGCGCCATGAAATCTGTATGAGAGGTTTTCCGTTCACATCGTCGCTTCGATTTGCAGTTCGTCAATCATTTTTTCCAATGCATTGTTGGCCTTGTCGCGTTGCGCTTCGGTGTCCTGGATTTTTTTTCGCAGCGCGTCGAGCTGGGTCTCCTGCTCGTCCAGTTGCCTGGTGTAGCGTTGCAGCAGCGCCTTTTCCTCCGCGCTGCCTCGTAGCGCCTTCATGTTTTCGCGCAGCCGGCCCTGATCCTCAACGATCCGGTCGATATCTTTCTGGCGGTTCTCCATCTCTTCTTCCAGCTTTGCCACCACGGCTTTCTGGACGGGGATCTTGGCGAGGGCCTGTGCCATTTCCAGCGTGATCGTCCCTTGCTTTACAAACACGCCGATCTGATCCTCGTTGAGATTCGAAAGCTGATAGCTCGTGGAAAGCGTCCTCGCTTCCTCCACCGGCAAAGAAGAGGTGGCTTT
>QHZB01000108.1:5045-21698 GCA_003224525.1 Acidobacteriota bacterium
CGCTTTTTCGTCGTGCTCCATCGCTGCCTTCGCGAGTTGCCACTCCCCTCGCGCGCGATGCTCGACCACCAATGTTCGCGTGCCTTCGTCCTGATTCCGCGCTGTATACAACGTTCGCTCATGCAACTCGCTCACCTGTGTCAGCACGCCCTTGGAAATCTTCACCCGAGTGACGTGTTGCGGTTGGCTGTTTTTCGAGGCCTCGACGAGCAGCCCCAGGTCCGTGGCGTACGAAATCAGCCGTCGTTCACCCGGCTTGATCGGATCTGTCAATCCTTCGCCCGCGAACACTTCATTCTCCAGGACGCTGAAGCTGCCGCCATCAAAAGTCAGCGGGCTTGTGTTCTTTAACCATAGTCCACGCAGAGGGCGGCCCGATCCGGTCGTCCCGCTCCAAAGCGATACTTTTTCGGTTTCGATTTCGGTCTGTGCAATGGGCACGAGTGCGGACTGGTTCTTCTTCAGCGTCACGCGGTCCTTTAGCTTGTATTCAAACAGGTCTCCCAGTTCCTGTCCGCTCGCTGCTGCCTGGCCCCTCGCACGAGCCTCCTCGAGACTTACTGGCGAAGGCAGCGGTGGCGGTGGCATCGCAAACATGAATGCTCCGCTCCCCGATCCAGAGCCGCTTCCCACATGCGGCCGGTTTGCGACAGCACTCAGCTTCTTCGTCCCAGCAAGCATTGCTGTTTCTGTGTTTACGGTAGTGGTATCCGCGCTTACTTCCACAGTTTCTGCACTCGACCCCAAACGCAATTGAGTATTGAACTGGTTTTCTTGGCCCGGTGAGACATTGAGCCCGGCAATCACATTTTTCTGAAAACCCTGTCGTTCTACTTCGACTCGGTAGTTTCCCGGAGACACTCCTGAGAACGTGTATTGCCCGCTGCTCTCCGTGGTGGTCTGCGCGATCACTCCGTTGTTTTCATCCAGGAGCCGTACATTTGCTCCAGCTAAAGCTGCGCCCGATGGATCCGTCACCATGCCGCTAAGTCGCCCGTTTCCGCGCATGAGCGTTGCCGCATGTGTTTGCGGCGAGAGTTGCACGCTCTCCGGCAATGCCACTACCGGCCGCCGCCCGTAGAACGGCTCCGAGAGTTGCTGAATAAACGAGTGCGGCGCTCCCGCCACGAGCGAGAGTTCCACACCGTCCCAATCCTCACCCACCGTGTTGTCCACGATGGCCCAGCCTTGAAGCAGGGGCTTCTTGTCTGCTTTCGAAGGCAGGACGATGCGGTAGGTGGTCTTCCAGATGGGCACTTCGCTGATGTAGCTCACATACAAATTGCGCTCGCCTATGCCAGTCGTCGAAATCGTCATGCGACGCACATCCTGGTCGCGCGACGACGCGACGAGGCCCAGATATCGGCCTACTTCGAGCTGCAAGTCTTTCTCTGCGATCCGCACGCTTGTTGACGAATTCAAGTCCACGCTGCGAACTTCGCCGCTCTCGGTGATCAGCGAAATCTCATCCGTCTCCACCGTCCAGCCGGGACCTGCACCCGTGCGCGTTTTGCGCTCCACGCTCAAGAGTTTGCCTGTCAGTTGCGGCCCGTTTCCGCTGCGAACTTCCAATCTCGCCCCACGTAGTGCGCCAAGGAACTCTGCCGTCGTCGGCCGTTCGCCCAGTGACAACCGCAGGGTGGCCAGCCTGCGCGCCAGCGGGGCTTCCGAGTTGTAGTCCACGCCGGTGATCCGGCCGCCGGAGAGATCCAGGACGGTGAGCGACTTCAGCACGTCATTTAGCTGCGCGCTTGTGAAATCGATGTGCACACCCTGGCTGCCGCGCACATGCCCCAGATGCTCGAAGTAGCCGACCCCGTTCTTGTAGAGGACCACGCGCCGCACGGGCAGCTTTGCCGCTGCCGGATTTGCGTATTCGCGCGCTTCATTCGCCGCTTCCGCATTTTGTGGTTTGGCTGCTGGAGTTGCTTTTTCTTGTGCTGAAATCGAATGGCAACACACGAAGAGATACAGTATCGGTAGGACCCGCCTCATGAACCACCTCCGTCCCAAACGAATGACGCACTTGTCAATCGAGATGCGCGAGACTTCACTAGCGTTGTCCGGTTCTGCAGATCTTTCTTTGCGAAACCGTGCCATTGCCAGTCACTATGATTCTCTTGATCGTGCACACGAATCCGCTTCTATGAAATACTTGAACTCCAAGCTGCTCTGGAGGAGGAGTTCCGATGCCACGCTACCTCACCCAACACACGCTCGCCTGCCTCACGCGCCAGGGCGCCGAAGCTCTTGCGCAGCGCATGCAGGCCGGAGGGCTCGCGCATGCGGAACGCGTCCTCGTCAACATGCTCGAAGGAAAAATGTTCGTCGAATTCCGTGCCGATTCCCGCGAGAATCTGGAAGCCTGGCTGAAAACCGAAGGCATGCATTTCGATTTTCTAGTCCGCATCGAGTGGGAAATGAACGGCGACAAACTTCAGATCGCGGGTTAGAAAACTGAGGCATTTCAGCAGGTTGAGAATCGGAGAGAGAACTAAATGGCTGAGCCAGTGACCGAAATCGCCACCTCGTGTCCCAAAAACGGTCACTCCTGCTACGGGCCCCTGATTACAGAACGGCGCTAACATATTTATTTACAAGTACTTATAGCGCGTGTCTCGGTGGCGATTGTCCTGCCAATCTTTACCGCACCATGTGCAGCACCTCCCTATTTCTGGATGCCGCGAGCCGCACCGAGTTGCTCTTGCAGGCGCGAAAGGGCGACCGCGAATCGCTGGCCAAGCTGATCCTGCCATACGCACCTAGCCTATATCTTGGGGCACTGCGGCTGACGCGCAATCCCGCGGACGCGGAAGACGTGCGCCAGGCTGCCTTCCTGAAGGCCATGACGCACCTTGAGCAGTTTGCCGGCACACCGGGCGAAAACCGGGACGACCTGCACGCGTGGGTTTCGCGCATCGCGGCAAATGCGTCGATCGACGTGATCCGCAAGCGGCGCGACGGGAAACTCTTCTCGCTTGAAGAGCCGAGCGGGGCGGGCGAGGAAACGCTGGGAAACAACGCGGCGGCGTGCCAAGACAATCCCGAAGAACGCTTCGCGCGGCGCGAAATGCGCAAGTTGATGGCCGACGCGATCAAGCAACTGGCTCCGGATATGCGGCAGGTGTGCCTCTTGCGCGACGTTTTGCAGTATTCGACGCAGGAAGTTGCCGCGCGGCTGGGGATTTCGGCGATGGCGGTACGGCTCAGGCTCTTCCGAGCGCACCGGAGACTCCGGGAAAAGCTGAGCGTGACGCTCGAGCCGGGAAAGCAGAGGCAAACGCGCGGGGCAGCGGTGGTCGAGATTGCGCGGCGCGGCGAGAAACGCAAACGCGAACCGAGAGTTCCACTCGCGGCGTTTGCGGAGTGCGCCTGCGGAGATTAAGTAAAGTGTGAAACGCTAGCGGCAACTCTTCACCTCCGCAACTTCTAGCCATTCGAACAGCGCAAAAGAAATTAATTGAGTAGACTTGCGAGTGCCGAGTAGAATCGTCGTGGTTCTCTCCCAGGAGTACCATGGAACAAGATCGGCGCCGAAACCCCCGGTATCCTTTCGTGGGGTCCATCGAGATGCGCGAAGGCACGTCCGAAGACAAAAGGACGGCCCGTGTCAAAGAACTCAGCTTGAACGGCTGCTACGTGGATACGCAGAGTCCTTATCCGCTGGGGGCGTCCCTGGCCATAAAGCTTTTCACCGAGACCGAGTTTTTTGAAGCGCAGGCAAGCGTCATCTATTCTCAGGCAGATCAAGGCATGGGGCTGATGTTTCGAGAAACCAAACCCTATTACCTCATGGTGCTGAGGAAATGGCTGCTGGCGGCGATGATGGGGAAAAAGGGGCCTCCGAGCTGAATATTTTCCGACGCGGAATATCCTCGATCACACCTCTTAGTGCCGTTTCCTGTGAATCGCCAGTGATGTTTGGACCGCCGGAAAAATATTCTGCACAGAGTTCACAAAAGAGCAGGAGAGGACCCAAAGCGGAAAGAAGCGGCGCACCCTAGGGCCTAGGGGGAGCGAGCTATTTTAAGGCGCGATTGGTGGAAATCGCGCGGGCTTCGGGACTCTTCGGGGTCCAGTCTTCAGGAGGAAAGGCCACACGCCAGAAGGTTGGGCGCGGCGCGGTAAACTCCAGACCGATCTCTGCCTTGCCACCACGCACCGGGCCGAGGAACGCCACATGGCACTCCTGTTCCTCTTCCGTTTTGTTGTGCCGCACGTGAACCGCACCGCCGCTGGTGACGCGAGCGGCAAGCAGAACCAAGGCGCCGTGGGCGTTAATGGCAAGAGTTTCGGTGAATTCCTCGAAGTCCTTACCCTGAGTGTCCTTCCCGCGTATGCGGATGCCGACTTGCATTAGCACGCGCTGACTGCGGCGCCGCGCGCCCGCATGCATCGGTGTATTCGGGACTTGCGTCATACAACCTCTCTACAAAATAACTATACGCCACGGGATGGGATTGTCGAGAGCATCCCGGAGAGCGTATGCAAAGTGGCCTCGGTGTTTATTAATTCCGTTGATCGATCGGAACGTAATGACGCGTGTCGTGCCCGAGATAGATCTGCCGCGGGCGCGCAATTTTCTGCTCGGGGTCCAGGAGCATCTCTTCCCACTGCGCAATCCAGCCGGAGGTGCGCGGAATCGCGAACAGAACGGGAAACATGGTCATCGGGAAACCCATCGATTGATAGATGAGGCCGGTGTAGAAATCCACGTTGGGATAGAGCTTGCGCTTGACGAAGTATTCGTCCTCGAGAGCGATGCGCTCGCACTCCAGAGCGATTTCGAGGAGGGGGTTTTTGCCCATGAGCTCGAAGACTTCGTAAGCGATGTGCTTGATGATGCGGGCGCGCGGATCGTAATTCTTGTAGACGCGATGGCCGAATCCCATGAGCTTGACTTCACCGGTTTTGACGCGCTTGATGAACTCGGGAACTTTCTGTATCGAGCCGATTTCCATGAGCATGTGCAGAACTTCTTCATTGGCGCCGCCATGGAGAGGGCCGTAGAGCGCAGCGATGGCCGCGGCGGTGGCGCAGTAGGGATCGACGCGGGAGCTGCCCACACCGCGGATGGTGTTTGTCGAGCAGTTCTGCTCGTGGTCGGCATGCAGGATGAAGAGAACGTCGAGCGCGCGTTCCAGGGTCGGGTTAGGCCGGTACTTAGGTTCGGTGGTGCGAAAGAGCATGTTGAGAAAGTTGCCCGGATAGCTGAGGTCATTGTCCGGATAAATGAACGGCATGCCCAGGGTGTGGCGATAAGAGAATGCCGCAATCGTCGGAATCTTTCCGACCAGACGATAGGTCTGCTTCTTGCGCGACTCGGCGCTAAAGATGTCTTTCGCGTCGTGATAGAAGGTGGAAAGGGCCGCGATCGTGGAGATCATCATGCCCATGGGATGGGCGTCGTAGTGAAAGCCGTCCAGAAATTTCTTGATGCTCTCATGGATGAAAGTGTGATGCGTGACGTTGTAGGTCCAATCCTTCAACTGCGACGCCGTGGGCAGTTCGCCATGCAAGAGCAGGTACGCGGTTTCCAGGTAGGTGCTTTTTTCCGCGAGGTCCTCAATGGGATAACCGCGATAACGCAGGATCCCGGCGTCTCCATCGATGAATGTGATTTTGCTGATGCAGGAGGCCGTGTTGTTGAAGGCCGGGTCGTAGCTCATCAAGCCAAAATCTTGGGGATCCACCTTAATCTGGCGGAGGTCGGCGGCGCGGATGGTGTCGTGGGTGATGGGGACCTCGTAGGATTTGCCGGTGCGATTGTCGGTGATGGTGAGGGTTTCGCGGGGCGCGGGGGAGCCCTCTGGCTTTCTCGTCGTCGTTGCGGACAGTGGGGAGTTCATTGAAAAATCCTCGGAGGCCGCGGGGCGGTGCGGCGCTTTCGTTATCACTGTACACCAAAGGGGGCGCCGTCGGAAACTGGCCGAAGGGGCGGTAGAAAGTGCGCAAATTCAAAGAGTTGGTGTAAGTGCAGAGGTGCAGGGAAGCGGGAGCGCGGAGAGAAGTAAATATACCTCTTGACAATTGTCGTTATCACGAGTATTATGAATTTGCAAGACCCAGGAGGTGGGCCATGATGGACATACGCAAGAGCGGCGAACGCGGGCACGCGAACCACGGCTGGCTGGATTCGCATTTCACCTTTTCCTTCGCCGATTACTTCGATCCCGAGCACGTGCAGTTCCGCACTCTGCGGGTGATGAACGACGACCGGGTTGCGGGCGGCGGCGGTTTTCCGAAACACCCGCACCGCGACATGGAGATCGTGACGTACGTGCTGGAAGGCGCGCTCGAGCACAAGGACAGCATGGGCAACGGCTCGGTCATCAAGCCGGGCGACGTGCAGTACATGAGCGCGGGTACCGGCGTGGCGCACAGCGAGTTCAACGCGTCTAAGACAGACCCGGTGCACCTGTATCAAATATGGATGCTCCCGGAAAAACAAGGTCTGAAGCCGGCCTACGACCAGAGAAACTTCAGCGAAGCGGAAAAGCGAGGAAAGCTGCGGCTGGTTGCTTCACCGGATGGGCGGGATGGCTCGGTCAAGATCCGTCAAGCCAACGAGCTGTACGCAACGGTTCTGGGCGCAGGCGAAACCGTGAAGCACGAACTGAAGAAAGATCGACATGCCTACGTTCAGGTAGCGCGGGGCAGCGTTACCCTCAACGGCACGCCGCTTGAAACGGGCGACGGCGCCGCCATTTCCGCCGAAAAGGCCGTCGAGCTCACTGGCGTAAAAGACGCCGAGGTGCTGCTTTTCGACCTCGCTTAACGATTGGCGCAAGTTAGCCGACGCGGCAGGTTAATTATACTTCTTTGCTTTTTCGCAATCTGGAGCGCCGCACTCGAATAGAGGTAGGCCGAGGGTTCCGGGAACACCATTGAACTCTCAAGTCGCTTCAGCGGCCTGTCTAGCCGTGGGTATGGGAGAATTCGCGCATGAAGGTGATGAGGGCTTCCACGGCTTCAGTGTTGACGGCGTTATAGAGCGACACGCGCATCCCGCCGACGGAGCGGTGGCCGGGCGTGCCGACCAGTCTGGCCGCGGCTGCTTCGGCGGCGAACTTCTTTTCGATGGCGTCGTCTCCCCCTACTACACGAAAAACCACGTTCATTTTTGAGCGCGAGCCTTTTTCGACGGGGCAGGAATAGAATCCGCCGCTCGATTCGATGGTGTCGTAGAGCCGCTTGGCTTTGGCCTCATTGCGCTTTTCGATAACCGGAATTCCGCCTTCGGATTCCATCCATTCCAATACCAGGCCGACGATGTAGACCGCGAATGTCGGGGGCGTGTGATAGAGCGATTTCTCCTTGATATGCGTGCGGTACTGCAGAAGCGTGGGGAGATTCTTGTCGGCGCGCTCGGCGAGGTCTTTGCGGATGATAACCACCGTGACGCCGGAGGGGCCAAGATTTTTCTGGGCGCCGGCGAAGATGACGCCGTACCTCTTCACGTCGATGGGGCGCGAAGCGATGTCAGAAGACATGTCGGCGACCAGCGGCACGTTGCCGGTTTCCGGCAGGGCTGTCCACTGCGTGCCTTCGATGGTGTTGTTGGTGCAGAGGTGGACGTAGGAGGCATCTGGGGAGAATTTCATTTCGTCGCGGCGGGGAAGCCGCGCGAACTTTTCCGATCCGGTGGAGGCCGCGATATGGTGGGGGATACCTTTTTTCAATTCAGCAATGGCCTTGGCGGTCCAAGTGCCGGTATGGAGAACGTCAACGGGCTTTCCAGGGAGGCAGAGGTTCATCGGGGCCATGGTGAACTGCATGCTGCCGCCCCCTTGCATAAAAATGACCGCATAATCGTCTGAGATTCCAAGGAGATTCCGGAGCTTCTGTTCCGCGCTAGCGTTGATGCTCTCAAATTCCGGTGAGCGGTGGCTCATCTCCATGACGGACATGCCACTGCCGCGCCAGTCGAGGAGTTCCTCGCGGATTCGTTCGAGGACAGGAAGGGGAAGCGCCCCCGGACCGGCGTTGAAATTGAAAGCGCGCTTGGTAGCTTGTGCGGGAAGCGTGGACGAAGTCACAACGGGCAATCCTCTCTCATCCAGATTCGCAGCGCTGCAGGGGCCGAGAAACACTGCGAACTTAACAATCCAGAATAACAGAAATCACCGGAGCCTCCGCAGTGCGATTTGGTCTTCGTTTAGAACCGCCTGGCTGCTGACCCCGGATAGCTAAGGCGGCAAGTAACAGAAAACAGCGGAGATCTCACACGCTTGTTTTGGGTTGCGAAAGGGAGCAAAGTCCTCTTGACTTAGTGGGGTCTCTCGAAGCAAAACTAGTAGAGCTTCCTTTCCCAAGGGGCTTGAAAAAGCGGAAACGCGCCTGCTTCCCCGCACGGGCGCGCTCGCTGGAACTTTTTAAGGAGCATATTGAGCGCACCGCTCGCCAATTTAGGGCGCAGTCCCCGGCAGCAGTTCGAGCTATCCATCGGCTGCGTGTCCCTCCGCCTTGAAATGACTGACGCGCAGCTTTTTGGCGCGGCATCGGCGCGGTACGCCGCGTTCGCCGGGGCAGCTGCCGCACAGCCGGTCACGATCGCCCTGAACGAGGGTGCGGCTCCTGAAGGTCCGCCAGCCGACTTTGACTACGAATTCGAGGGCGCAGCGCTCCGCGTTTTTTCCAGTGGAATTCGTTTTGATGGCGTCAGGCACCAATATGCGCTCGATTCCCTGCTGCGTGTTCTCCTCACTTGGCAACTTCTTGGCCACCACGGATTTCTGCTTCACGCCGCCACCGTCATTCGCAACGGAAAAGCTTACCTATTTACGGGCAGGTCGGGCGCGGGGAAGAGCACGGTGGCATCGTTGTCACCGCAAGGAAGTGTCCTCACTGATGAAATTTCCCTGCTTCGCCGGGAAAATGGAGTGTGGCGCGCGTACGGAACTCCCTTTTGGGGCGAATTCCGGGCAGCTGGATCGAATACGAGCGCTCCCGTCGCAGGAATTTTCCGTTTGCTGCAGGCTGCGGAAAACCGGCTGGAAGCGCTCCGCCCCATGGCGATTCTTCGCGCTCTTCTGCCGAACGTGCTTTTCTTCTCCGCCGAAGCGGAAGCCAACCGGCGGCTTCTTGAAATTCTAAGTCAGGCTGCGACGGAAATATCTGGCTACAACCTGGCGTTCCGCAAGAACTCGGCCTTTTGGGAGGTTCTTCCCGCATGAGCGCTCCGGCCCCTGTTTTTTGGCAGAAGAACCCGGCTCTGGCGTGGAGAGAAATTGACGGCGAGACAATCATCATTTCGCCGAATGACAGCGTGATGCATGAGCTCAACGACACGGGAAGTTTCCTCTGGAAAAACATTGATGGAAGGAAGTCGGCGGCGGAGCTTGCGGAACTTCTGGTTGAAAATTACGAAGTCACGCCGGACATCGCGTTATCCGACACCCAAGCGCTTTTGGAAGAGATGGCTTCGCGGAAATTGTTGGTGACCGTCCCGGCGACGCTTGGTGTATCACCTTGACGGCAACTTTATCAGTGGGTCTTACGCCCATAATGGATCGTCTGATCGCGCGCACGGTCGAAAAGCACCGGCCGCTCAGCGTGCATTTCGACTTGACGTACCGCTGCAACGAGCGCTGCGTGCACTGCTATCTGGATCATGACGACCATGGAGAGCTGACCACCGCGGAGTGCCTGAAGGTGCTGCACGATCTGGCGCGCTCGGGGGCGCTGTTTTTGACGTTCAGCGGCGGTGAAATTTTCCTGCGCCCGGATCTTTACGAAATTCTGGCCGCCGCAAGAGGCCTGCATTTCGACATCAGCTTGAAGACCAACGCGCTGCTGGTCACGCCCGAACGTGCGGCGCGGTTGCGCGAGTTTGACGTACGGCGCGTGCAGATCAGCGTTTACAGCGATATCCCCGCGGTGCATGACGCCATCACCAAGGTTCCCGGATCGCTGCTGCGGACGCTGGCGGCGATTCCCATTCTGCTCGAGCACGGATTGCAGGTGAAGCTGGCCTGCCCGCTGATGCAGGAAAACTTGATGGCCTACCGTGGCGTAATGGCACTCGCGGAAAAGTTGGGCATTCCCTACATTCTGGATTTGACCATCACGCCGATGATGAACGGCTCGGGCGGACCGCTAGCGCACCGTGCATCGGTTTCCTCGCTCCTGCCGGTGCTGCAGGATCCCCTGATGCATGCCTGCAAGCCGCAGCCGGGCGCGCCAGCAGCCAGCGCCGTGAATGCCTCGCCGCCGGCATTTGGGGGCGCCGTTTCGAGCGGCATCGAAAATCTGGCTTACGAAGACTTGCCTTGCAGTGCGGGCCACAATAGTTGTTACATTTCGCCGTATGGAGATGTCTTTCCATGCGTGCAGTTGCCCCAGGCGGCGGGGAATCTGCGGCGCGAGAAATTCGATGAGATCTGGTATCACGCGCCGCAGCTCGAACGGTTACGCGCCATACGCGAGAGCCAGCTTCCGATCTGTTCGCGATGCGAGATTCGGAACTACTGCGAGCGCTGCCCGGGCCTGGCGCTGATGGAGGGCGGGGATATGCTGGGAGCCTACGAGCGCGCTTGCGCACTCGCAGAAGAGAAAGCGAGACTGGCCGGTGTTGCGGTTCCCATCAGCGCACTTCATAGCGGACGAGAGATAGCCTCATTTCAGCCAGCCCCTCAGGCCGAATTCGCTTCTCTTGCTGCGGATTCTAGTTCAGACTAAGGAAACGCGGAATGCCTGAAGATAACAAGAGCTCTTCCCCGGCGCCCGGCGAAAAGAAGCCGTATACAAAACCGAGCGTTGCGTCGGAGCCGATCTATGAAACGTTAGCGCTGGCATGCGGGAAACTGCCGGGCCAGGGTGGCTTTTGTAACGCAGCTCCGCGCCGGTCGTAGGAGGAACCTCGCGCACTCTTCGGGGCGCGTAACATCCGATAAAATATTCCGATTGAGTACTGTAGCTTTGGGCATCCAAGTACTTCCTGTCCATTGACCGTTCCCCGCTAAGAGACCACTCTGATATCAGAAGTTACATCAGATGCGCTTCCGAACGACTTCTGCTGATTTGCTCCAGTTCGGAACAGGCCAAAATTTTGCATGCCGATGCTTCAATTCGCGAGGGTATTGCTGCATCTCGCTGCACCGTCGGAACATTCTGACGAATCCGGTGGAATTTCAGCAGTGAGGTTTGATGGAGATTCGAAAAGACCAGGAGAAGAAAACGAATCGCGTCGCCGGGGAACGCCGCGCGGACGATGCTCGGCGAATTGCCGACGCGCTTAAGCGGCGTGGCCGGATTTCCCTGCGCGTTCACGGCGCCAGCATGCAGCCATGGGTGCGGTCGAAGGATATCGCCCTGATCCGGCGGATCTCCATTGAGAATGTGCGCTGCGGGGACGTGGTCTTGTTCCGGCGCGAAAATCACCTCTTCGTGCACCGCATTGTCGAGAAGCGGGGCTCGCTGAATGCCGCGCAGCTTCTTTCCAAAGGCGATGCGCATCCGACGTCCGATGGCGTCGTTCAAGAACAGGAATTATTGGGCCGCGTCATGCGAATTTACCGGAATGGCAGGCGCATTGATCTTGATGCCCCGCGCCAGCTTGCTTTGGGACTGTTCATCTCACAGCTCTCGCTGCACAGCCGGTTTTGGTATCCGCTGGCAAAATTAGCCACCATTGTGACGCGGCCGGTGCGGCGGGTGATGAACGCACTGCACATCTCCAACGCACCGGTTCGCTGAATTATCCTACGACTCCTAATTTCTGTTCACATGAGCCGGTAGGGGCGGCCTGATCAGTCGTCGAAGATGATGCTGCGGTGACCGATGGCCACGGCGAGGACGACGAGCTTGGCCTGTTGAAGCTGGCAGATAATGCGATAGTCGCGCAGGCGATAGCGCCACAGACCGAACTTGCTGTGGCGAAGCGGCTTGCCAAAGGAGCGCGGGTCCTCCGCCTGGCCGATGCGCTTTTCCATAAAATCGAGAATTTCGCGCTGTACCTGATGATCGAGTTTCTTGAGGTCTTTGACGGCACCCTCGTCGTACTCAATCGTCCAAGCCAAGCCGCCTCCGGACCTGGGTGGCGGAGTAGCGCTTGCCGCGATTTTCGAGGCGAGCTTCCGCGAGGTAGCGGTCCTCGAGGTCTTCGATGTTTTCCTCGATGAGCTTGGTGGCGTAAAAGGTCTTGGTGCGGCCGGTTTGCCGTGCAAGGCGCGAGAGGCGCCGCTCGAGCGCGGGTTTCAAGCGGATGGAGAGCATCTCTATTCTCCCTGGAGAGCAGTTTGTATGACATATAGTATACGTCATACGAATCCTACATGCACGCCGACAAGGAGGCCTGTCTGAGCGGGGAGCGAGGACCGCATGTGCTCTGTAAACAGAAGGCCAGCCCCACATGGGTGGCAAGAGCGGGGAGGTTTCAGGGTTGCGCGACGAGCGCAAACTCGACGCGTTTGCGCATCGGATCGATCCGTTCAGCGCGCACGCGGACCTTATCGCCGAGGTGCCATTCGAGCTGGCGGGGCTTTGCGCCGCGGCTACGCCGGGCGCCGGGGGCTCCGCGGCCACCTCCACCCGGCAAGGCTACGATGGCGTGATCGCGCTCGCGAAGCACGCATCGCGTGCCGGCAAATTCCTCGAGTGCGCCGACCGGAAGAAGACCCTCCACGAAGACTTCGAAAAGCTCGACAAAACAGCCATATTTCTGTACGGAAATGATCAGCCCGTCGTATTCCTCGCCGAGGTGCTCCTCCATGAACTGAGCGGTTTTCCAATCCATCAGTTCGCGCTCGGCGCCATTGGCGCGGCGCTCCGCTTCGGATGTTTCTGAAGCGATTTCTTCGAGGTTCCTGTGCGAGTAGAGCGTGGACTGCGACCCCGGCGAAGCGGCCACATGCGTCTTCGAAGAGACTGGAACATCTTTCGGATGATCCAGAGCCCACTTCAAGATGCGATGAACGATAAGGTCCGGATATCGCCGAATGGGCGAAGTGAAATGCGTGTATTCGTCGAAGCCGAGGGCGAAATGCCCGAGGGACTCGGCGGCGTAGCGCGCTTGCTTCAGGGAACGCAGCATGAGGTAGGAGACGATGCGTTCTTCCGGCTTGCCCTGCGGCGTGATGCGCAGCTCGCCGCCCGGGAGCGCTACCTTCAGGCCGCGTTCACGGCCGTGGCCGTAGGAGTCGGGCCGCCCGGCTTTCGCAGGCGCCGGGACGCGGCCGTGCCGTACGGCGACCTCGCGCTGGTGCAGATCTTCGACGCCGAGTGAGTAACCGAAGGCGCGGGCCAGCTCCTCGAACTCAAGGACTTTGCGCGCGTCAGGCTTCTCGTGAACGCGATGCAGCGATTCGATGCCGCGCCGCAGGAGATAGCTGTCGACCGCACGATTCGCGGCCAGCATGAACTCTTCAATGAGCCGATGCGCGATGTTTCGCACGCTGCGCGTGATGTTGGTCATGCGCTGCTCTTCGTCAAATTCGATGACCGGTTCGGGCAGATCGAAATCGATGGAACCGTGCTCGGTGCGGCGGGCATTGAGGAGCAGCGCTAGTTCCTTCATTTCGCGGAAGCGTTCGACCAGCGCGGCGTAGCGCTTCGTCATTTCAGCGTCGCCTTCAAGGACCTTGTTGACGTTCGTGTAGGTCATGCGCTCGGCGGAGCGGATCACGCCGGATGTCATGCGCGAGGCTTTCATGCGGCCGGCCGGGTCGAATTCCATGAGCGCGCTCATGACCAGGCGATCCTCGTGCGGCTTGAGCGAGCACATGCCATTCGAAAGGGCTTCCGGAAGCATCGGGACGGCGCGATCCGGGAAGTAAACGGAGGTGCCGCGGAGACGCGCCTCCCGGTCGAGAGCGCTCTCCGTTCGAACGTAATGCGCTACATCGGCGATGTGAACTTGCAGGTGCCAGCCGCCATCGGCGCGATGCTCTACGTGGACGGCGTCGTCGAAATCGCGCGCGGTCTCTCCATCGATGGTGACGATCGGCAAGTGGCGGAAATCTTCGCGGCCCGCACGCTGAGTTTCACTCACGGGCTTCGCGCCATGCTCCGCTTCATCCAGAACTTCGCCGGAGAATACATGCGGGAGATGATGCTTGCGGATGATGATTTCGGTGTCGACCCCGAGATCGCCGGGACGTCCGAGAATTTCGATAACCCGTCCGGTCGCCGATGCGCCTCCTTGCGGATAACGCAGCAACGCCACGTCTACCACGGCTCCGTCCAGTTCATCCAGCCGCGGTATGCGTCTCAATCGAAGGCTGGCTTCATCCGCGCCGCTGAAGCCCAGCTTCTTCCACAGCCCCGGCGTCAATTCGTTGCCGCGCGGAATCACCACCTCGTGTTGGATGCGAACATCGTAAGGCAGCACCACATTTTGTTGCGGGCCGTAGCGAAACAAACCCACCACCGTCGGATGTGCACGGCCAAGGATTCGCGTGATGCGGCCTTCCGCACGCTGCGCGCCGGTGACGCCGCCCAAACGCTGAATCTTTGCCAGTACGTGGTCGCCGTGCATGGCGTCTTGGATCCCGTCGCGCGGGATGAATACATCGCCGTCGAGTTGCGGCATCGGTGAATCCGGTACCACGAACCCATAGCCGTCGTGGTGAAGCACCAGCCGTCCTTTTATTTCACCGTGATCCGCGAGCCCCGAGCGTTGCCGAGGCCGCATAGCGTCCTGCGGGTGTTGCTGACGGGGTCCCTCCCGTCCAGACTTGCGGCTCGGGAGCCGGTATCGTCCGCCCGGCAATTCTTCAATGGCGCCGCGCTTCCTGAGCTTTGAAAGCATCTTGAATAGCGGGCGATTGTCGGTCTTTTTCAGGTGGAGGCCCTCCACGATCTCGCTCGCGGACGCGGGCTCGCTTCTAACTTGCAGAAAACGCAATATGTTGTCAGGGCTGAGGTGTGAAGATGGTGGCATGAGGGCTTGCGCCAAACGGCCGGCGCCGGATTTCCATCGTAATTCTATTCACTTTTTTCGGTTTCTCAGGAACTTTTTTCTGGATTCCGGGATTATATAGGCAGGCCAACACACGACCGGCTAGTCGCCCTCCGTCTGACTGGCCGGGTTCCCCGAGAGGGGAAAGAAGGGAGGCGGGACGACCTGGCCCGCCTCCCTTTTCATTCTTGTTCCCTGCTCAGCCTTTTACACACACGACTTGGCGCAAGGTGTGGACGATTTCCACCAGATCGCTCTGCGCCGCCATCACCGCCTCGATCGGCTTGTATGCCGCCGGTGTTTCGTCGATGACCGCGGCATCCTTACGGCACTCCACGCCCGCCGTCATCCGCTTGTGGTCTTCTACACTGAAGCGCCGCTTGGCTTCCGTGCGGGACATCGCGCGCCCGGCTCCGTGGCTGCAGCTCGTGAAGCTTTCCATATTTCCCTTGCCGCGAACGATGTAGGAACGCGCTCCCATGCTTCCGGGAATGATTCCCATGTCGCCTTCTCGGGCGCGCACCGCGCCCTTGCGCGTGACCAGGATGTTCTGGCCGTAGTGCCGTTCGCGCGCGACGTAGTTGTGGTGGCAGTTGATGGCTTTCAGCTCGGCGGCGAACGGCCGTACCTCGCCGGAATCGCGGACCGCGCCCACGATCTGCTCCATCATCAGGTGCCGGTTCCAGCGCGCGAAGTCCTGCGCCCATTCGACGGCTTCCACATAGTCGTCGAAGTGCTCGGTGCCCTCGGAGAGATACGCCAGATCCTTGTCCGGCAGGTTGATGAAAAACTTCTGCATGTCCTTACGCGCGACCTCCATGAAATAGCTCCCCATGCGGTTGCCGACGCCGCGCGAGCCGCTGTGCAGCATGAACCACACGTTTTCCGCTTCATCCAGGCACACTTCGATGAAGTGGTTGCCGGTGCCCAGGGTGCCGAGGTGATTCGAATGATTGCCGCGATCCAGCTTCGGATGTTTTTCCAGAATCGCGTCGTAACGTGGCTTGAGCGTCTGCCATACTTCATTGTTGCGCGCAGGAATTTCCCGCCAGGCGCCCGCATCGCCGTGCCCACCGTGATTCGTGCGGCCATGCGGAACCGCCTTTTCGATCGCGCTTCGAATGCCTTTCAGATTGTCCGGAAGATCGCGCGCGTTCAGGTCCGTCTCGACCGCCATCATGCCGCAGCCGATGTCCACGCCCATGCCCCAGTGCACGTCCGGCATGGCTGCCACCCACTTGAAAATAAAAGGAAGCTGGGCCACGTTCAGGAGCTGCTTGCGCGCTTGATCTTCGAGCTGAACTCCCTTGGTCCACGCTTTGATGGGCAAGCCGCTTTCAGTTGTCAAAACGTTATAGTTCTTCTCGTCAGACATGGGAGTATCCAGCATCCACTATCGCGCGACGGTGCTCAGGAACGGGTAGTGGCTCGCGGCACCCATGAAGAACAGCATCGGAAAGGACAGCCAGAACGACGTGCGCGCTGTCAGGTAGTTCCAGCGCATCAAGCGCTCCGCTTCCGGCGGCATCGCTACGCCCTGCTCCGCGCTGGTGCGCGCCCAGGCGATGAGACGCTTCTGGACGCGCCAGATAACTCCCCAGGTATTTAGCAGCATCACCGATCCGAGACCGCCGCCCACGCTGATGGCCAGGTGGGCGTTTGAAACGTTGGGCCCACCATTCAACGCGAGCACCAACCACGACGCTGCGATCACCACGGCGGAAACTCCAATCACACGCACCCAGGGGCTATCG
>QHZB01000108.1:21725-23544 GCA_003224525.1 Acidobacteriota bacterium
AACCACTTGCCAATCAACGAGCGATCATCCGCAAGTCTCGCATCCGCAGCCAGATGAATCGTGAAATAGCGCAATCCCACGATCACCGTCACCAGCGCGGACCAGCGGAACCAACCCATCGCGCCCGGCATCAGCTCGGGATAGATTTTGATTCGCAGCTTGGGATCACATTTTTTCATCGCCGGCGTCAGCACCAGATTGAAAAAGTATAGCAACCCCATCCAGATAATGCCGAAGACAAGATGCAGCCAGCGCAGTGCCATCATTTCGTGGGCATGCGGCGTATCAAGGAAGGAAAAGTGCGGCCGCCACTCAGGAAACGAAATCGCCAGGAGATAGAAAATCATTGGGGCACCTCGGTGGTGTTCTGGATCGGTCTCGAGGAAACACCGTAGCCGATTGAGGCGCGAACCGTCAATCCGCCGACGAAGAAATGTTTGAGAGAAATTGGTGCCCGAGAGAGGACTCGAACCTCCACGACCTTGCGATCACTAGCTCCTGAAGCTAGCGCGTCTGCCAGTTCCGCCACTCGGGCACGAGTGCAGGTTCACACCGACCGGGTCGGGGTCACGCTTGAGATTGTTAACCACGGCCCAGCCGGAGTCACACATGCAACAAAGCATTTTCATTCTGCCCGCCGGTGCCCCCTTTGTCAACGCGACCAGAGTGCAGTCAGTGCAGGCGCTTCCCGAACGCCCGGCGTCACCGGAGGCACAGCGATCCGGATCGGCAATCGCCGGTCCACGCACGCTTGACGCCGAGGGCCTGGCCGAAAAAACTGCTTTAGTTTATTCATCTTGCCTTAGATTCAGTCGCATTCCGGCCCAGGCCCTTAGGCAGGCAAACTCACGATGCAGCATCCATATTGATAATACTATGCACTAGAATTTTTAATGCAAAGTGCTATACTCCAGCTTATCATACCCAATTTACCCCTTGCCGGCCATGCCGGCACCGCGGATCGGTTCCAACGGGAGGTCAACCATGGATCCACAAACGCTGACGGGGCCATTGCTTTACCTGCTGGTCGCCTGGGGAGTTGTTACCGCCGTATTCCTGGTTCTGTTGCTTCGGCGGAGCCTCCTCGCGAGCCACGAAGACGATCAAATCTTTCTCGATGCGGCTCAAGAACATATGGCCAGAGAGCAGCGGGAGATTGTGGCCAAGATCAACGCGCTCTCGCGGCCCATCATGGGGACCGGCATCCTGGCAGGTGCATTGCTGCTGGTGATTGCCGGAATGTGGCTCAAGGAAGGGCTGAAGGGCCTCTTCTAGGTCTTCAGCTCTCGATAGTTTGCCGGCAAGCTTCAGCGCGGTGCCGGCTTTGCAGGTTGCTGCTGCACTGAAGGTGCGTTTGCAGGAATGTTCTGCGGGACCCTCGGAGCGAGCGAAGTGTGATTGAGCACGATCACCCAGTGGTTGTTGCGCTTTTCCAAAACCACGGTAGCCTGGCCTTGGGATTCCGTCGGCTGGCCGTCGACAACTGCCGCGAAATCCCACTGGTAGCACGCCCAACCCACCGTGCCACTCACCTTGATGTAGGTATTCGTGCGATCCATGCGCACCTGCTGCATGCGCGCGCGCTGCTGCTGATAAACGGCTAGATAATTAGTCCAGCCGAGAATCGGCGGGGCCCACGACCCGTTCACGATCGCAACATCGTCGGCGTAGTCCTTGTGCAGTTTTTCGATATCCCCGAGCTGCCATGCGCCCAGCATTTCCGAGAGCGTGTAGTCGATTTGCTGTTCGTCACTCAAAGGAATCAGCATTTTGGAGCTGTCCGCCGAGGGGGGAGGGTCGGTCTTCTTTTTCTTTTCTT
>QHZB01000301.1 GCA_003224525.1 Acidobacteriota bacterium
CCATCGGCGCTTAATTTCGCCTCCCCCAAGCGGTTCCCTTCAGCCAGGCATACCTAACTAACACGTTTTCTTGATGCGATGCATTGCAAGAATTCGCGCCCTCCCCGTTCTAACCGTGACGTAACAGGAGGCATTCCCATGGAAAACTATCTGAAATCCATCGTCGTTCGTTTCCGCGCAATCTCTCCGGCCCAGCGCCGCTTGGTATTTCCGGGATGTCTATTGGCGGTTGTCTTTCTTCTTTTCTTCACGGCGGCCAATCGCGTCGTCCGGCCTGGACAACATGCATCTCCCTTGTCGCCAAACGGTGGCAGCCTGACTGGCGAAGTCCTGCCCCCAGACGGCGTTCGATCAACGGGTGGTGACGCAAAGGAAGTGGGTGCGCTGGCGCCTCTGCGCATGCTCAACGAACGCTATAGCGCGGCGCCCGTGGACTCAGCGAATGCATTCCGGGAGCCGCGGATTGCCTATTCCGCGGAACTTTCTGTCGTAACAAGGGAGTTTGCTCATTCACGCTCCAGCCTGGAAGAAATCCTCGATCGTCACCGCGGCTATGTGGCAAAACTCCGCATGGTCGGCCAGCCGTCGGGGAGCGTTATGTCCGCCACGTTGCGAGTCCCTTCCTCGGAATATCGTTCCGCGCTCTCGGAATTAAAGGCCGTCGGTCTCGTTGAACACGAAGAAGAAGCCGCCGACGAAATTACCGAGCAGCACAGCGAACTCGAAGCGCGCCTGGTGAACGCGCAGAACGAAGAGCAGCGTCTCCAGAAATTGCTCCAGAATCGGCCGGACAAATCTTACGATTCCGCTTCTCTGGCGCGTCAGGTTGCCCTGCTCCGCAGCGAAATCGAGCGAATCGAAACCGAACGTTCTGCTTCCGGAAGCCGTGTCTCCTTGGCCAACGTTTTCTTCTCTCTGCGGGAAGAACGCAACTCGCCAGCCGAGACCATCGGAGCCAAGCTCCGCAATGCCGCCGTCGCCGGACTGTCGGACGCTTTTGAGAGTGTCTCCACCATCCTGCTGTTTTTGGCCAGTCGGGGCCCGCTGCTTGCTTTCTGGGCGGCACTGCTCTACTTTCCGGCGCGATTCTTCTGGCGCCGCCGCTCCCCGTTGGCTTTCTAGCGAAGCCGAAGTTCCCAAGAATCCATAACCAATATGGGCTGAAAGACAGAAAATCAACCTGGTCCGGGAACTTTTAGCCGTCTCGCGACATTACACTTAGTGAAGGAGCCAGGCGGCTTACCATGCATGAGGCACTGCCCGCGCTTGTTCTAGACTCGAAGGCGGTTTCCCGGACCGTCATGAACGAGACGCCCACAAACCAAGCGAGCTCCGTGGGCAATTCCGGGGCTGCCCCATCCACGAGCGACGAGCAACTTATGTTGGCGTTTTCAAAGGGTTCCTCCCACGCTTTCGAGGAACTGTTCTCGCGTTACAAACAGCCGATTTTTGGTTTCTTTCGACGGCGCGTCACCGAGTCCGCTCAGGCCGAGGAGTTGACGCAGGAGACTTTCCTTGCCGTGCTCCGCGCCGGTGCCCGCTACGAACCCCGGGCGCTCTTCCGCACGTATCTCTACGCGATTGGTTTCAAGATTCTCCGCGCACATCGTCGCAAAGCCGCTTTTCGCGCCACTTTTTTCGGCCAACAAAACTCCGCCCCCGATCCTTCCCGACGGGATGCCACCGAGTCCGGTCTGTGGGTCCGTCGCGCGGTCGGAAAGCTCGAAGCAATCGACCGCGAAATCTTGCTCCTGCGCGAATTCGAACAGTTGAGTTACGCCGAAATCGCCAACCTCTTGCAGCTTCCGCTGAACACCGTTCGCTCTCGGCTTTTCCGCGCCCGCACAGCACTCCGCAATTTGCTCGAGCCGTCTGCCGAACCTGCGACGAACCATGCCGAGCAGCCTATCTCAAAGAAAGGAGAGCGCTCATGAGTGCCACAACACATCCCTTTACACCCGAAGAAATCATGGCTTTCGTCGACGGGGAGCTCTCCGCCGAGCAAACGCAGGTCGTTTCTTCTCACCTCGGACAATGCGCCGAGTGCGCCACCGTTGCTGCCAATCACCGAGGATTGTCTGAGCAAATGACCTCCTGGCGGATCGAGTTAGCTCCGGCACGCCTGACGGAGCGGTTCTCGGCTGGCACAGTGGAAGAGGCTTCAAGGCTTGGCGTCTTGAAGCGGCGCGGCTCTCCTGTGTTTAGGTATGCCATTGGGGTCGCCTCCAGTCTTGCGGCTCTTGGGCTTCTGCTCGCCATCGCAATCCCTAACTTGCTGCGCTCGAAAATGGCCGCCAACGAGGCCCATCAAATTGTTCGTCAACGCGCCGAAGGGACATCGGAACTCACAGCTCTTTACTCGCAGGTGCCTAGTGCAGGTCCAAGATCAGGTCCAAGGTCAGGTCACGGAGAACGAGCGGATAAAGGTGAAGGCGAAAGCGACGAGGAAAAGGAAGAGCTAATTTACTCGCCTCGATCCGGTCTAACATTAGCAGCCCCTATGATCGCGCGCACAGTCTCGCTTTCCATCGTGGTGAAGGAGTTCGACGCAGCGCGTGTCTCGCTAGACGCCATCCTAGCCCGACACAATGGCTACGCCGCAGGGCTGAATGTCGCTACGCCGCAGGGCGCCGCGCGCATGCTTCAAGCGTCGTTGCGAATCCCTGCGCCTCAAACCGTTGCCGCGGTTGCTGAACTCAAAGCACTCGGCCGTGTTGAAAACGAAAACCAAGGCGGCGAAGAAGTTACGCAGAAGCATGCCGACCTGGTCGCTCGCCTCAAGAACTCCCGCGAAACCGAGCAGCGCCTTCAGGACGTTCTTCGCACCCGCACCGGCAAAGTGAAGGACGTCCTCGAGGTCGAAGAGGAAATCGCCCGCGTTCGCGGCGAAATCGAGCAGATGGAAGCCGAGCAGCAAACGCTGGAGCACCGCGTCAACTTTGCTACGATCGACTTGAAACTTGCTGAAGAATACAAGGCGCAGCTCACCACGCCCGCTCCCTCCGTTGCGATGCAGCTTCGCAACGCGTGCGTCGATGGCTTCCGCAGTGCCTTCGATAGCCTCCTCGCGCTCGTCTTGTTTCTCGCCGAATCCGGTCCCACACTGTTGCTCTGGCTGATCATCCTGTCGTTCCCAGCCTGGCTGCTATGGCGGCGTTATCAGCGCTCCCTCGCGGTGGGTTCAGCCTCGGGAGTTTGAGACAAATTCTCGCGCTTCTTCGCAACCGCTTGCATCGGCTTAAGATGATAGTTTTCACGAGAAATCCACAATAACGATATTCTGTTTTTGCCCCAATCACAGACGCTTATTTCGTGATCGCCAATGCGGTCGACCGCAGTTCCAACAAGAAGAAAACGAAGAGGAACGCTCCCAAAGAATGGAGAGTTCCAGCGCCATTCTGTGGGATTTGGTAGACCGGCACGACGTAACATTGGGCTTTTTTGCCGGTCCTGAATCTAACCGCCGTAGTTTCAATCAAGTCCGTGGTCTCCCGCGGAACACCCATCGCTGGCACACGATTTGCTCTCTGATTGGTCACTTACAAGATTGGCTTCCCGGGGTGGCCGGAACCGAACCTCGACTCGGTTGCCGGTTTGGGGCGTCAATTACGAAAAGGGGGCTTGCACCGGCCCCCTTTTTCATTTCTATAGCTCTCCCGTTGTCTTCGATTCGGGGTCGTGTTTAACTTCCCCAAAGGCCACCCCCTGGTGGTCCTCGACGGCCGAGGTTCCTACGCCGGAATAAATCAGACAGTACTCAAACCAAAGGTCCAGCCTTCGAACGGAACCGTACCGGCCCCAGCTTCCGCCTCTCTGCCTAAGAACGGTCAACTGTGGACTGTGCACCAAAAAAATGAGCGGCCGGTGGG
>QHZB01000302.1 GCA_003224525.1 Acidobacteriota bacterium
GCCGTAGACGACGAACGCGGCAGTAATGTCCAGGACGCCGCACGCAAAGCCGGCCCATAGCACTGCAAGCATAGCGTTTGCGTTTTTCTCCAAGGAACCTCCATTGCTGCATTCGCTAGATCTGCGCGCAAGCTTACACCACTGTCTTCATTTCTCCGACTAGCGCGTTAAACATCTTCGAATCGCGCCCAACAAGATTGGATTCTAATCAAATCCGAAACGGCGTAATTCTGACGGCGCAGAATTTGCCAGAGATGCCAGATCGGAACGAAACCGTCGTTTTGAATTTGTGTAAGTCAAATTGACTTCACAACAGATGAGCGTATGTTTATAGAATAAAGATCTCCAGCCCATGGGAGGATTGATGAATCGCCGTTTCGCTGCGATCTCGCTGTCTGCTTTTTCTATAGGTGGGCTGGTCGCTGGGTGCCAAAAGCCGGCTGACCAGCAATCCGGCCCGGACGCTAACTCTTCTCCGTCCCTAGCAGAAGCGGCAAAGTCCGCTGTGAAAAACGCCATCGAGCCGAAACCGCTGGTCGTTCCTGCGGACACCGTTATCGCTGTAGTTTTGGACCAAACCATAAGTTCGAAAACCAGCAAGCCTGGGGACAGGTTCTCAGCGACCGTCGAATCTCCCGTCGAAGTCGATGGGAAGGTCGCCATCCCGAAGGATGCTCGCGCTGAGGGAGTCGTAAAGGAGGCGAAAGCTGCGGGCCGATTCAAAGGCGGTGCCCTGCTGGTCCTCAAGCTCACGAGCGTCACTGTCAACCGGAAGGATCATGAAATTCAGACTTCTGCTGCCATGACATCCAGCAAGGGAAAAGGCAAGCGCACGGCGGTCATGGTGGGCGGTGGCGCTGCCGGAGGAGCTGGTATCGGGGCGATCGCTGGCGGCGGCAAGGGTGCTGCGATCGGTGCGTTGATCGGTGCGGCGGCGGGTACCGGCGGTGCAGGATTCACCGGCAATCGCGACATCACCCTCGCTGCGGAGACGGCGCTCGATTTCAAACTGCTTGAGCCCGTTCATATCCGACAAAAGTAGCAGGTGGCTTTCCCGGTCCGCAGAGTATTTTTTTGATGGGAAATGCCTGCCCGCACACATTTGCTCGCTCGATTCAGGCTTGGCGGATCGCTTCGGGGCCAAGAAAACCGCGTAACTTCTCGGTCTTCCATCCGTAATACAAATTGAGCAACCCAACTATGCCCGCTGCCCCCACGCTTATTCAGGCTGAGAGTGTATTTCGGGAATATCGGCTGGGCGAAACTGTCATTCGCGCCGTCGACGACGTCTCCCTCTCCGTTGAAAAAGGCGAATTTCTGGCCCTTTTGGGAAGCTCCGGATCAGGCAAGTCAACGCTGTTGAGCATGATGGCCGGGCTTGACCGCCCCACCTCTGGCGCGATCCGCGTGCGGGAACGAAACCTGGCTGAATTGGAACCGGACGAACTCGCGCGGTATCGCCGCGAGACGGTGGGGATGGTTTTCCAGTCGTTTAACCTGCTGCCGCGCATGACGCTCGAAGAAAATGTCGAGTTGCCGTTGCGGCTGGCAGAAGTCGATCGCCATGACCGGGAATCCCGCGTAGGCGCGGCGCTTGATCGAGTGCGGCTTGGCGCACGCAGGCGGCACCGGCCGAGCGAGCTCTCTGGCGGTGAGCAGCAGCGCGGCGCGCTGGCACGTGCTCTGGTAAATCGCCCGGCTATTTTGTTTGCGGACGAGCCGACGGGAAATCTCGATAGCGTCAACGGCGAACAGATTCTTCTTCTCTTGCGGGAGTTCCAGGATTCCCTCGGAATGACCATCATCATGGTCACGCACGAGCGGCCCCTCGCCCAGAAGTTCGCGAATCGTATCGCGCTCCTCTCCGATGGACGGCTCGTCAGTGACGGAGCGCCGCGTTGAAATCGCGGGACCTGAGCGAACTGGCGGTACGCAATTTGCGCGAAGCTGTGCTTCGCAACTCGCTCACGACCTTGGGCGTTGCCGTCGGTGTTGCTTCCCTCGTGGCCATGCTTTCGCTGGGCGTCGGGTTGCAGACACTTGCCTCGCAGCGCCTTACGCGGTCGGGCTTGTTCGATGCCGTGTTCGTTACCTCGCAACGCAATTTTCGCGGCCCGCGGCCCCCTGCACCCGCGGATTCGGCGGCCAAAAAGGAATCGCGTTCCCTGGACGAGGACGCACGCCAGCAACTAAGCAAGCTCTCCAATTTTACGGAAGTCTATCCGCAAATCCGGTTCGTCACGGAGGTCCGGTATGCGGGCAAGTCTGAAACGACTTCCGTTCTCGGCCTGCCTGATTCTTCGCGCTCAAGCGGCGCTTTTGAGGGCATAACGGGCGCCTACTTTTCGTTGCCGACCGCGGATGAGGCAATTCTGCAAATTGAATTCGCAAAGGTGCTCGCGGATCAGCCACCATCGCTCGTAGGCAAAGATTTGACTCTGCGTTATGCGGAACGCGCAGCCCTTTCGAAAGACGATGGGGGAGACTCTTTCTTCCCTGAGAGCATGATGGGCTCGGCCGCGCCGGGCGGCATTTCGATCGTCCCACGCGAGAAGACTCTGCGCATCGTTGGAGTGATTGAGTCGGACCCCTCAGCAGGGATTGGCGGGTTTGGAGGCGCGCGCGTTTACCTCCCGCTCAAGACTGCCGAGCAGCTCCATGTTGCACAGCCGGATGATTTGCAAGCCTTTCTGTCCGGCAATCCCGCGAAACCTTCTTACATGGCATTGACCGTACGCGTTCATTCGCCCAAGGACGTGCTGCAAGTCGAAGCGGCGATCAAGCAAATGGGCTTTGCGACGTTTTCTCTCCTGGACGCCACCAAGAGTCTCCGGCTCGTGTTCACTGTTTTTGATCTCTTCCTGGGCCTGTTCGGAAGCCTCGCGCTCACCGTCGCTTCTCTGGGTATCATCAACACGCTGGTGATGGCCATCCTCGAACGCCGCCGCGAGATTGGCATCTTGAAAGCGCTGGGCGCGACCGACCGCGACGTGCGCAGCCTTTTCTTTGCGGAAGCTGGGGCAATGGGTCTTTTCGGCGGCTTTTTCGGTGTCGCGCTCGGTTGGCTGATCGGGTCGGCGCTGACCTGGGGCACAACCATTTATCTCCACAGGCAGAATTTGCCTGGCGTGAAGATTTCCCATATTCCCTGGTGGCTGGCGGTTGGTGCCATTGTATTCGCGATCGCGGTCAGCCTCCTCGCCGGGCTCTACCCCGCAGCGCGCGCGGCACGCCTCAATCCTGTTGAAGCTCTCCGCTACGAGTGAGTGCCGGTAATACTCCGTCACAAGGAAGGCCGACGGAGCTCTCGGCCGGCGAAGTCGCCGCCGCTCAGAACTCGTCACGTGGTCCAATTCGGCAAGATAAATGTCGCGGTAGCGCGTGCGGCAGCCGTTCCGTATAAACTAGAGGTATGAAGAAATTCCAAGGATAACCATGGAGCCTGCATACATCTGCGACGCCATTCGAACGCCGTTCGGACGTTACGGCGGAACGCTAGCCTCGCTTCGCACCGATGATCTCGCGGCGGTCCCCATCAGGGCCCTCGTCGGTCGTAACGCAGGAGTCGACTGGAGCGCTGTGGACGATGTCGTCTATGGCTGTGCCAATCAAGCGGGCGAAGACAATCGAAATGTTGCTCGGATGGCGCTCTTGCTGGCGGGTTTGCCGAAGGAAGTGCCGGGCACAACGGTTAACCGGCTATGCGGCTCGAGCCTGGACGCCGTCGCGACGGCCGCGCGAGCGATTAAATGCAACGAGGCCGATCTAGTGATTGCCGGGGGCGTCGAGAGCATGTCGCGGGCGCCCTTTGTGATCGGCAAGGCGGATGGTGCGTATTCGCGTTCGATGAGAATGGAAGACACAACGCTCGGCTGGCGATTCATAAATCCTTGTCTGAAAGCAAAGTACGGCGTTGATTCCATGCCGGAAACCGGCGAGAACGTCGCCGAAGAATTTCACATCTCTCGCAGGGATCAGGATCTATTCGCTCTGAGAAGCCAGCAGCGCGCCGCTGAAGCAATCCGAAACGGAAGAATGA
>QHZB01000109.1 GCA_003224525.1 Acidobacteriota bacterium
AGCGCCGTTCGGCGCGGGCTACGGCGATCAGGGGCGTTACTCTCTCGCGGAGTTGCCGCTGAGTGCGGTTGTCGATGTGCCTGCTGCAATTCCGGTGCGATTTACGGCGGAGGCGAATGCGTTCGTGCCAAAAAGTACGGGGGGAAGCCGCATCGAGATTGGACCGAGCGCTGGCGCTTGCTTCTTCGACTATGATGGCGATGGCAAGCCCGATCTTTTCCTCGTAAGCGGTGCGGCGGACGGCACGAGCCGGTTGCTGCGCGGCATGGGCAATGGACGATTCGACGATGTGACCAAGGAAGCAGGTATCCATCTCACTGGGAGCGGCTTCGGATGTGCGGCCGGCGATTTCGACAATGACGGCAAGACCGATTTGGCAGTTTGCTTGAGCGATGGGGTGAAGCTTTTCCATAACAAAGGTGAAGGCAAGTTCGAGGACGTGACCCAAGCGGTGGGAATCCGCAGAGAAAAAGGCTGCGTGGGCTTGACGTTTGTGGATTACGACCATGATGGCGACCTCGATCTGTACATCACAACGGCGCCGGAAGCGGCTGCGGCGGGCGCGCCGCCTCACAATGTTCTCTGGCGCAACAATGGCAATAGCACATTCACGGATGTGTCCGCGGAAACGGCGCTTGGAGTTGCGGCCACGGGCGCTGGAGTTGTCAGCACGGATTTTAACAACGACAGGGCAATTGACTTCGTCATCGCGGGCGGGCAGGTGGGAGCTTCGATCTATCTCAATCCGCGCGAAGGAAAATTCACACCGCTGGGCGGCAGCGATTTCAATAAAGAAAAGCTGCCGCCGGCGGTGGGTGTGGTGGCGTTTGATTTTGATAAGGACGGATGGATGGATCTGGCGTTCACGCATGCGGGCGCGCCGGGTATCAGCCTGTGGCGGAATGTAGAAGGGAAACGGCTGGAACGCGTTCGGCTCCCCGATTTCGGCTGGCAGAGCGGCTGGGGAATTGCCGCGCTCGATTACGACAATGACGGCTGGCTCGATTTGGTCGCGGCGGGAGAATCGAGCAGCGGAGGGGAACTGCGTCTATTGAGAAATCTCGGCAGCAAAGGTTGGGGTGACGTTACGAAAGACGTGCACCTCGATTCGGTCAAGCTGAATCAACCGCGCGCGATTGCGGTTGCGGATATCGATGGAAACGGCGACGCTGACCTGGTCGTGACGCAACTCGGCGGCGCGCCGCTTGTTCTGCGCAATGAGGGCGGTAATCAGCATAACTGGATGAGCATTGACCTCAAGGCGCTCAACGATAATAAGAGCGCGATCGGCACGAAGGTCGAACTCTACGCGGGCACGCTTTATCAAAAGTGGGAAGTGCCCGGTGCGTCGGGCTATCTGGGGCAGAGCGCCGCGCCGATTCTTGCTGGTCTCGGCTCGGAGCGCAAAGCTGAAGTCGTTCGGCTGCTGTGGCCGACGGGCGTGCCACAGGACGAAATAAACCTGGCCGCGAAGAAACTACAAAGCATCACAGAACTCGATCGGCGCGGGAGCTCGTGCCCCGTTTTGTTTTCGTGGAATGGACACGAGTATGAATTCATCGCGGACATGATCGGGCCCGGCGTGGTCGGCCACTGGATCGCGCCCGGCGAAAGGGACGTTCCTGATCCGGACGAGTACCTGAAGGTGCCTGCGCGCAGCGTGAAGGCCCGGAGCGGCCTGCTCAGCTTCCGCTTCATGGAGCCGATGGAAGAAACGGTGTATCTCGACCAGGTGCGGCTGGTGGCCATCGATCATCCAGCGGCGTACGAAGTTTATCCGAATGAGCGATTCGTCAGCGGGCCGCCCTTTCCGGAGTTCCGGGTGATCGCCAGCCGCGACGCGCATGCACCGGCCGGTGCGTGGGACGACCGCGGAAATGATGTGCTACCGCTGGTCTCCAAGCGCGACCGCAACTACGTCACGAATTTCGAAGGGTTGCCGTTCTCGGGATTCGCGAAGCTGCACTGGATCGAGCTCGACCTCGGTGAATGGGATGCGCAAAAACCATTGCGATTGATCATCGATGGGTACACGGATTACTTCACTGCGACTTCGATGTACGCTGCGGATCAGGCGGGAGTCAGAGTGATTCCGCCATATGTGGAAGCCCTCGATGGGCAAGGCAAGTGGGTGCGGGTTGTGGAAGATATGGGTTTTCCGGCAGGGCTCGAACGGACCATGATTGCGGACTTGACCGGCAAGCTGCCCGCGGGAACGCAGCGGATTCGCATCGTCAACAATCTGAAAATTTATTGGGACGCGATTCGAATCGACCAGACACGGGACGAACAGGATTTGCGCGTGGCGCAAGTGCCGCTCGCAAAAGCGGCGCTTGATTTCGTCGGCTATCCGCGCGAGATCCGGCTAAAGCCGGCAAGCGACACCACCTATTCGTATTCGCACCGCAGCATGACCGGTCCCTACGCGCGCGCCGCAGGAAATTACACGCGCTACGGCGATGTGTTCGATTTGCTGCGCGCCTCCGATGATCGCTTTGTCGTTTTCGGCTCCGGCGAGGGACTGAAGCTCGATTTTGATCCCAAGCAGCTTACCGCGCTGCCAACCGGATGGGTCCGCGATTATTTCTTTTATGCCGACGGCTTCGAAAAGGATCTCGATTTCTACGCGGCGCACGCGTTTACCGTCGAGCCGCTACCGCGGCATTCGCTGCTCCCGTATCCGTATTCCGAGGGTCGAGATTATCCGGCCGATGCGGAACATCTGGGTTATCAGCTCGAGTACAATACGCGGTCGCGCTCGGAACGCATGCCGCCGAGCCTGCGCTATCAGTATTCTTCGCCGCACTGAGGCGGCGCGTTTCGTCCCACGGCACCGCCACTCACGCGCGCTTCCGCGCACTCTTTGCGATCGCTTCGCAGAGCAGCAACTCGTGGTCCCATTTGCAAATGTCCGCGGGAACGCCGGTTGCTAGGTACCAGCTTTCGGGGGTCCACAACTGGAATTTAAAGAAACCAAAAATTGGATATATCCGGCCACCAGAGGTAGGATGCTCGGCAAGGAGATACCCGTGTCCACCCCGAAAAGGAAGCTATGGCATATCGTTATTGTACTGGCTGTTTGCACCATCGCGGCAATTCCGTCCGGCGCGGATGACGCTGCTTCAAGCATCGTGGACAGCCAGACATTTTTGAAGAAAAATATGACTCCCGCTGGCCCGCCTGCCAGCGCTTCCGCCGCCGCGGTCGAAAAACTTCTTGGCCAGATGAGGCTCAAGGAAAAAATCGGCCAGATGACACAACTGGAAATCGGCATGGTCACCGATGGACAGGGCCAGTCCATTCGAATCAATCCCGATAAATTACACAAAGCCGTTGGCGAATACGGAGTGGGTTCCATCCTCAACGTGAATGACGAAGCCTTGTCCGCAGAGAAATGGCACGAGATTATCCGCGCCATCCAGGAAGAAGCAAAGAAATCCCGCTTGCAGATTCCCGTGCTTTACGGCATCGATACCATCCACGGGCCGAACTACATTGTAGGGAGCACTCTTTTCCCCCAGCCACTCGCGATGGCCGCGACGTGGAATCCGGAGCTGATGCTGCGCGGCAGCCAGATCGCCGCCGCCGAAACGCGCAAGGCCGGAATTCCTTGGTCCTTTTCACCCGTGCTCGACGCCGGGCGGCAGCCACTGTGGTCACGTTTGTGGGAGACGCTCGGAGAGGATACCTACCTCGCGACGGTGATGGGTGTGGCCACTGTTCGTGGTTATGAAGGCAGCGATCTTTCGAGTCCCGCCAGCGTTTCTGCTTCGCTGAAACATTATGTGGGCTACAGCTATCCCACAACGGGCGGTGACCGCAGCCCCGCGCTCATTCCGGAGAATACTTTGCGCGAATATTTTCTGCCGACCTTTGCCGCGGCTTTGAAAGCGGGCGCCCACACGGTGATGGTGAATTCGAGCGAAGTGAATGGAATCCCCGGCCATGCCAACGGCTATTTGCTCAAAGATGTTTTGCGAGGCGAACTCGGCTTGCGGGGATTCGTTGTTTCCGACTGGCTGGACATCAAGAAACTTGTTGGTGTGCACCACATTGCGGCAAATGAGAAGGAAGCCACGCGCATCGCCGTGCTTGCGGGGATCGACATGAGCATGGTGCCGAGCGACTACAGCTTCAGCAATCTGTTGCTCGAGCTGGCGCAGGAAGGGAAGGTGCCCACGAGCCGCATCGATGAAGCGGTGCGGAGAATTCTCACGGTGAAGTACCAACTCGGGCTTTTCGAGGATCCGCTTCGCGGGATCGATTCGAAAACGGTAATCGGCTCACCGGAATCGCGGCAGGTCAGCCTGGAAGCCGCGCGCGAATCCATCACTCTTCTGAAAAACGAAAACCAAACACTGCCACTTGCCAAGACAGCGCACGTTCTCGTGACCGGCCCGGACGCCGACTCGCTGATTCCGCTGAATAACGGCTGGAGTTATACGTGGCAAGGTGACCGCGCGAGTGCGTATCCCAAGGACCGCGCAACGATCCTCAAAGCCATCCAAGAGAAAATCGGCGGCGCCAACGTGACCTACGTTCCCGGCGCCACTTACAACAAGGAAATTGATATTGCCAAGGCCGCGGATGCGGCGTCCAAGGCAGATGCCGTCGTGATTTGCATTGGCGAATGGGCTTACGCAGAAACCCCGGGCAACATTCCTGATCTGACCCTACCCGACGCGCAGCTCTATCTCGCTCGGAAAATCATGGAAACGAAAAAACCCGTCATCCTGGTGCTCACCGAAGGACGCCCGCGCATTATCAGCCGAATCGCGGATCCGGCCGGAGCGATCGTGATGGCCTATAACCCCAGCAATGAGGGCGGGCAGGCCATTGCCGACATTCTTTTCGGCGATGTGAATCCCAGCGGCAAGCTGCCTATTACGTATCCCCGCTCGACGAACCATCTCTTCACCTACGACCACAAAGTACTCGAAGGGGAAGATTCAGGAGAAGGGAAAATGCTGGGCACGCCGCAATTCGAATTTGGATCGGGGTTGAGCTATACGAGTTTCTCGTATTCCGATTTGCACGTTGCTCCTGCCGCGGCTTCGGCGGGCCGGACGGTGCGCGTGGACGTAACGGTGAAGAACAGTGGCGGCCGCGCCGGCAAGGAAGTCGTTCAACTGTACCTGAACGAACGCTTTGCGAGCGTAACGCCGCCATTGAAGCGGCTAAAGCGATTCGCGAAAGTTTTGCTCCAGCCGCGCGAGAGCCGCCAAGTCTCTTTCGAATTGACGTCCGTCGACTTGTCCTTTATCGGCGCCGATAATAAGCGCGTCGTCGAGCCCGGTGTCTTCGATGTGAGAATCGGCGGGCTCCAGCAAAGTTTCGAATGGAAATGAGCACGAAGAATCCTGCCGCTGAACGGCCAGGTGTCCTGCGCTAAGGCTTGCCGGATTCCTGGAAGGCCTCCAGCGGATCGCGGTAGCACTGCTTCCAGAAGTTTTCGAAAGAAAGTGCGCCGGCAGAAAGTTGTTTCAAGGTCGCGAGCGTGGTTCCCACGATGCCGCCGTCCGCCGAATCAAAGATTACAATGACGCCCTCAACTGCCGAAGGCGATGCGGCGTTCTCCGTCGTGTATTTCTGAAAAAGGGAGCTAGCGAAGGCGAGTTTCGCGCGCGCACCCGTCTCCTTGGGATCCTGCGAAACGGGCTGTGCGGTGAAAATTTTCACTGCCTTTCCCTTCAGGGGCTCCCAATCTCCGGGAAAAGGATTATTTTCTTCGCGCACGATGCGGAACGCCGATGCTTTTTCTAGCGGAGCCGTAACGCCCTGCGAATTGAGCCGCGCGGCGACGAATTCCGGCAACTCGAGATTGTTTCGGCGGATATATCCGCGAGAAGGTCCGGAGATCTGCACGTGAATCCACTCGCCTTCCGCGCCGATGAATTCGAACTCATCCTCGGCGGCGGCGTTGAAGAGCACGCGTGCCCCTTCCGCAGGCTTCGCGAGCACCGGCGCACCCGCTTTTTTCACGACCACCAGGTTCAGCGGGTGCGCCTGATTTTTCTTGATTTCCTCGAAGCTCTGAAGTTCCGCGTTCAATTCCCTCATGTGTTTTTCTTCGGCTTCACGAATGGAGCGCAGTGAGCCCAATTCGTCGGTCGGGCCTCCGGATTTTGCCGCAGCGGTCGCTGCCGATGGAATTTGAACGCCCGGCACGCCGCTAAGATCGAGCTTCGGTTTCGGAGCGGAGATCGTTGAATTCAAAAGCGCGCGCGCCATGGAGGACGCCGGCTTGCCGCCAAATTTTTCTTCCAACCGGTCCAAGAGATCAAGCTCCAGGCGCCCGTTGGACGGCAGCACCTGATAACCGGATTTTGCGGGATCTTTGTCCGCGTACCACGCTGTGATTTTGGCAGTAACACGCACGATCGTGCCGCCGGCTGTTCCCGGCAGCAAGTCGAGCGAGAACTGATAAAACGCGCGCTCGTATTGATTGAGCGGCTTGTCTCCGGTCGCCACGAAGCCGTCAACGATCGGGAGTTTTTGGCCCGAATACGCCTGCAGGTCCTTCAGCGCGCCCTCGACTTCTTCGGCGGACTTCGCAAACGCGCGAGCATAAGGCACAGCTTGAGGAAGAACCGCCGCCGTCAACAGTAGGCTGAGGACTCCACCAAGTCCTCCCTTTCGAATAATTGAAATGAGAAATTTCCGTCCTGGTCTTTTCACGGAAGAGATTCCAGTTGATCCACGGGCATCCATCCGCGCTGGCCGTCCGGTGTTTCCACGCCGTACCAGGGAGGCGTAACGATCACGATCACAACTTCCGTATACGCCGCGAGGGTTTTCACCTTGGCCGCCGTGCGGAAGGGTGCGGACTTGAGGTCCGCGCCCGGCGGCTTCACTCTGCGCTCCACTTCATGCCGCATCGCATTGATGCGCTGCTCCAGATCTTGCACGGAAGATCGCGCCGCGGCCAGTCGCGTGGTTTCGTCTTCCCGCTGACGGATCACCGTTTGCCGCACCAGTTCCGCACTATCCCGTCGGCGCTTCGCGTCGGCGGCCTCCTCTGCGGCAAATTGGATGGCCTGAAGATGTTCTTGAATTGCTTTGAACTCGCTGGATTCCACCGTGCCGTCCGACAGATGCAGTCTGCGATGGGCGGTCTCGGCAAAAATCGCATCGATGCGGATTCGAGTGTGAACCTCACCCTCACTAGTCACGACATAGCGAACGGCTATAGTTCCCAAATCTTCGCTCTCGCGAAAATGTCGAGGCGCAACCACATCCTTGCGAATCTTATAGAATACCCGGCCCTGCCCGTTCCACGGCGCGAACATGGGAGTCGACGCCACCGCCGTGGCGCCGGTGAGCGTTGGTTCCTTGTCAAAGACATGAGTTCCGTGAATCATCTGGTCCTCTAGGACTTCATTGAGTGCTTGAATAACCTCAGTGGAAGAGCCTGAAAGTTCAGCCGAGAAACCAGGACCTGGATTTTGATCGTGGGGCGGGCGGTTGGCACGGGAGGAAACTGCCACTAGGCATGCAAATACAAAATAACATGTGAAAATCAGCCGATGTCCGTCGTTGCGGTTCCCGCTTTGCAACTTAATCACAGGCCGTTTCAAACCCACTCCCTTGGAATCCTCTCTTGGGATTCTTCTCTGGCTTTGTGGCGGAGCAAACTTTGCGGCGGAGCAAGCTTTGTTGCTGCTCCGCTCCGCGAGAGTAGCACTTTTTCTTACTTCTATCTGCACATGACTGTCAAATCCAACGCCTCACACAGTTTTCACATTGCTGACGAGCAATTCTAAAGAATGAATTCGGATAATTCCGTCATCCACGGCCCCCCCAAGTTCCGGAATTGATCCCCCGTGTAAGGGTGACTAGAAAGTGCCTATTTTAAACAGGGAGTTTGCACCAGAGCAATAAATTTGAGAAATTGTTGGCATATTGTTGGCATTAGGATAAGAAAACTCTTGCATTCGAATTTTTGACGGGGTAGCATCCGGCCCGGTTCAGGGACTCGAGGATTAGGCACTCTTTTCTTGACGGAGAAAAGGGAGCAGTTCTCTATGGGCGCATGGTTTAAGAATTGTCTTCCGTTTGTCGAACGCCATCGGAGCGTTAGAAGCGCGCACGAGTGTGTCTGTTCCTTATCCCTTCCGAGCTGTTCGAATTGGCATCTTCCCGACTACAACAAGAAAAAATGGTCATGCAGAGGAGGCGGTATGTTCCACTGGGCTTCAGCGTCGATGAAGAGGAGGATGCCGTGGCTTGCATCCTTGCTGGTCTGTGGTTTCCTGGTTCTCGCATTCCTGTTGGTTGACAGCCGTTCCGCTTCCGCACTACCCATTCCGGCAGGCAAGGTTTACGCCATCCCGGCTTTCGCGCGGAAGTACGGCATGCCGTGTTCGGCCTGTCACGAAGCCTGGCCTAAGCTGAATAACTTTGGCCAGTTGTTCAAGGACAACGGCTACCAGATGGGGAACGACCGCGACGCTCCCATCTTTCAGCAGCCGGCTTATTGGCCTGTGTCTTTTCGCATGACGCCACATTGGCATCGTGTGAGTGTGGACCGTGCGGACATCTTCAATCCCGCGACCGATAGCACGACCGAAGGGCGGCTTACAACCCACGGGTTCGATCTTTCCGGTATGGACATCCTCACGGCCGGTACGCTGGCCAAGAACATCAGCTTTTTGCTGGTGCCCGCGGCAGAAAGTGACGCCGTCTTCGGCTTTGAAGCTGCAAACGTCCGATTCAGCAATCTTTTAAAATCGAGCTGGCTCAACATTAAGGTGGGCAAGTTCGAGCTCGACAATATGATCTCCGAAAAGCGCATCATGACGCTTTCGGACTTTGGCGGTTACCAGGTTTATCACTTCCAGCCTGCAACGGAATTCTCGTCAGACGGTAGTTTTACTCCCTTTTATACCTTTGGTATGGGGGACAACCAAATCGGTGCGGAGTTGTCGGGTCATTCGAAGAACGACTACACGCGCTATTCGGCGGCTTTGTTAAGCAGCAATGATGGCAGCGTTGGTGTGCCCAATGGCCATGGATATGACACCTACCTCACGTTGAGCCAGGCGTTTGAGGCCGGAAGCCTTGGACTGCAACGCGTCGGTGCTTTCGCCTATATTGGACGCGCTCCGACCTACCTAGCCACGAGCTCGTTGTTGGCCGACGGGTTCGGTCAGAAGTCCTTCTATCGTGCTGGTTTTTTCGGTTTCTGGTACCTCAAGAAGCTGGACTTCATGACTATGTACACGCGCGGGGCAGACAATGTTTTCTTAGGCACCGGCACGCCGTCCTTCTCTCCTTTGCCGGCGGGCGCACAAGGCCCGATTTGGAACGCCGGCTTTATTGAGACCCACTTGACGGTGAATCCGCAATTTATCCTTGTCAATCGCTACGAGCTGATTCGCATGTCACGGCAAGCTCTTCCAGTCACCCCGGGCGTATTTGAACCGGGAGTGAGCGTTCCTTCTTCAGACTTTGGGGATATCGACGCGCTGGTTTTTGGATATCGCTACTACCCATTTATGTCCAGCCGCGTCGGTTTTGCCATCCACAATGAATTTTCAACCGTCCGGCAGCGAGGAGGAACTTGGCTCCTCCCGGGGGGTTCGGGTAAGGACTTAACCAACAACAGCCTGTTTATCGGCTTTGATTTTATCTTCTGAGGATGGTGGACAACGATGCGCGCAAATAAATCAATGCAATGGATGTTTCTTGCGGCAGCACTACTTGCCCTGCCGTCTTTGGCGATAGCTCAACAAGGCGAGGTTCACGTCGGGAAGGTCACGGGACACTCCGGTGCGGGGAAGCAACTGTATTATCGCTTTTGCTGGGGTTGCCACGGCTTCCGCGGCGACGGCAACGGAGAAAACGGGCCATACCTGAATATTTTGCCGCGGAATTTCGTCGCGGCGACGTTCAAGTGCCGATCCACGCCTACAGGCACTCTGCCCACGGACGAAGATCTCTACAACTCCTTGGGGCGCGGATTCAACAATTCAAACATGCCGGGATGGATTTCCCTCACCAAACAGCAGCGGGCGGACATGGTCGCTTTCATCAAAACCTTCTCACCGCGGTGGAAGAGCGATAAACCGGGAGACCCGATCGCCGTTCCTACGGAGCCCGCACTTTCGCTCCAGAGCATCCAGCATGGCAAAGAGCTGTTCACCAAGCTGGAATGCTGGAAGTGCCATGGCCCCGAAGGCCGCGGCGATGGTCCCTCCGCTTCCACGCTTACGGACAGCAACGAGCAACCGATTCGGCCCTACAATTTTGCCGAGGGCTCCCGCTTCAAGTGCGGCGCCACAAACCACGACCTCTACAAGATTTTCATGACCGGCCTCGACGGAACGCCGATGCCTTCGTTTGCCGACGTCATCAAGCCGGAAGACGCCTGGGACCTGGTGCATTACCTGCGCACCTTACAGGTCACTCACAAGAGTCCGGAACTCACTCTTTGGATGAGTACCAAAGAGGGAGCTGAATTCGTCAAAGCACAGAAAGTCGGCGGGACCCCGACCGGTTCCGGCATCAAGCAATAATAGCTTGGGGGTGGGGGAAACGCGATTCCGTTGGAACGAGGGATGCGAACAAAGCCTATCTTTTTGTCCGCCTGCATCATCAAACCGGAAGACGCTTGGGACCTCGTGCGTTACATGCGCACGCTGCAGGTAATGCACAAGAGTCCGGAGCTTGCCGTTTGGCTGACTTCCAAAGGAGGCGTCGAAATCGTCAACGCGCAGAAGACCGTCGGGGCACCAAAGGGGTCCGGTATCGAACAATAATCTCAGAATAAAAAGAATTTCAGGAGGGGTAAGAGGATGCGAACCAAGCAGGCATTTATAACGGGAGTCGCCATTCTCGCCGCGATCACTATGACGTCCGCGGTACCGGGTGGCGGCACGGTGAGCGGCAAGGTGACTTACGAAGGGACGCCGGCGAAGCAGAAACCGATCGACATGTCCAAGGAGCCTAGTTGCGCGAAACAGTACGCCACGCCGCCGCCGACCGAAACCGTGGTAACCGGTCCGAACAACGCCCTGGAAAATGTGGTGGTGTACATCTCGACGGGAGCCCCGGATGAGCCGCCGCCCTCACAACCTGCGGTATTCACCCAGAAGGGCTGCCGTTACATACCGCACGTCCTTGCGCTTCAAGTGAACCAGCCACTCCAGGTTTTGAACGAAGATCAGACCTCGCATAACATCCACCCGCTCGCCAAGATCAACCGCGAGTGGAACAAGTCTCAGCCGCCGGGCACGCCTCCCATCGTGGATAAGTACGACAAGATGGAATTCATTCCGGTGAAATGCAACGTCCATCCCTGGATGCACGGGACGTTTGCGGTGCTCAAGAACTCCCATTACTCCATTTCAAGTGCGGACGGTGGCTTTTCGCTTCCCGATTTGCCGCCAGGCAAGTACACGGTCACCGCTTACCACGAGTCCTACGGTGACCAGTCGCAGGAAGTGACCATCGCCGGCAGTGAAACGAAAAGCGTAAACTTCGTATTCAAAGCCAAGCCCTATTGAACCTTTTTCGCAATCACGGGCCGAGACCTCCCAGAATGCAGATTGCTGGCGAAACGAAGAAATCACGTCCGAATAAACTGAAAGCAGGAACGAGGTGCCGTGGGTAAGCTGTTTGCAGTCGTTCTGGTGATCATCGCGTTGGCGTCTGCCTATCCCATCGTCACCCATATGTACGTGATGCCGGAGGATATCTCCACCCACGGCCACCAGATTGACGAGCAGTTGTCGGACACTATGGCTGAAGCGGGGATCTCTTTTCTTCTCGCCCAGTTCGTCCTGGCGTTTTTCGTCTGGACGTTTGCGGAACGCAAAGTTGGCGTGAAGCTGAAGAATTTTCCAGGCGGCGCCAAGGTGATGGTGGCGGCCGCGTTCATCCTTGTGGGCACGGAGGTCCTGGCGCTCGGTGTTTTTGGCCAACGAGCGTGGGCCAATGTCTATTTCACACCGCCTAGGCCGGATGCCCTGCAAGTCCAGGCCCAGGCGGGCCAATTCGCTTTTTACTTCCGGTACCCTGGCGTTGATGGCAGGTTCGGCGCCATCCATCCCGACAAGATTGACGAAGGGAACCAGAATTATTTTGGCCTGGACCCCGCCAACGAGATCGAATCGCGCGATGACATTGTCTCGGCGGAGTTGGCGATACCCGTCAACCGCGAAATCCACATGATGATGCACGCAAAGGATGTGGGCCACTCTTTCTACGTCAGGGAGTTGCGCATCCAGCAGGACTTTGTCCCGGGTCTCGATCTCTCCGTGCATTTCACGGCCACCAAAACTGGAAGGTTTGAAATTGTTTGCACCCAGCTTTGCGGACTGGGCCACTACAACATGAAGGCGTATCTGAACGTGATGGCCCAGGACGATTTCGAAAAGTGGCTGAAACAGAAGGCGTCCGAGCTGTGAACTCGTAATCCCAGCCCGCGGACCGGCGTGCGATTCATCGCACCCGCTCCGCGCCTTTCCCCGAGCGAGGAGAGCAGATGGAAGAGACGTCAGCCCAGCGGGCACACGCTCATGCACCGCCGGAAGGATTCCTCCGGAAATACGTCTTCAGCCTCGATCACAAAGTGATCGGAAAACAATACTATGCCCTTGGTCTCCTGGCTGTCTGCATGGGCATGGCACTTTCCTGGTTGATGCGGTTCCACCTCGTCTGGCCAACGACGCGAATTCCCGGCTTGGAACTGATTTCGAAAGCCGGCGCTCCGGGCGGCATCATCACGCCGGAATACTATCTCTCGCTGCTCACGATGCATGGCACGCTG
>QHZB01000303.1 GCA_003224525.1 Acidobacteriota bacterium
CATTGCAATGACGCGCACGATTGCCCGTTCAGCACCGCCGATACGTGGCTCAAGACCAGGATCGATCCCCTTATTCACAGCCCGCAGTTTCAGATCGACGGCCTGCTCATTATCGTCTTTGACGAAGCCAACACCCTCGACTTCACTTCCGGGGGCGGCCACGTAGCCGCCGTCATCGCCAGTCCGCTGGCCAAAGCGTGGCTACAAGTCCATCGCTTTCTATCAACATCAAAGCGTTCTTCGCCTGACGCTCGAAGGGCTAGGCCTGACGCAGCTGCCCGGAAAGGCGCCACAGCACCAGCCATGTGGGAGTTTTTTAATAAGCCGTAGAACGGCGCCTCGGCTTGGTTTCAGTTAGTGCACGGAACCTGAGAGCCGCGATGGAGCGACTGTCAGGCCAATGCCGCAGCAAAATTGAACTTTCCTGTGAGTGAGAGTGATATTCCCTTAGGAACACGCACAATCTGGCCCAACTCGCGATTCACGCGCAGGTCGGAAACTGAATCATAACTCAATGATCCGTGCGCTTGGTTTTTGCTGGAACTTTAAGAAACCACAGTCGCCGAGGTCGGTATCACGCCAGCCGGTGCCACGGGGAGCACAATCCAAAGCACGAGGTAAGCAAGCACGCCGGTCCCGGCAAAGAGTATGGCCAGCAGCCAGACGACGCGGACGATTGTGGGATCAAGGTCAAAATAGTCGGCCAACCCGGCGCACACGCCCGCAATCTTTTTGTCGGTGCTTGAACGCATTAGCTTCCGCTTGCCGCCCGTCTGCGGTGAGAGGCCTGGCGCGGGAGTTTCCGGCTGCTTGGCGCCACAGTTGTAGCAAAACCGCGAACCCACTGCGATGTCTTTTTGGCAGTTTACGCAAGTCATTGGATTACCCCCACAGAGCGATTTTCCCCGACGTCCCTACTCATAAGTACGCAAATGCACCTGAAAAAGTTTCTTACCCGGGGAAGTCTAAAGCTTATCGGCTCAATACTCCAGAAGCTGCTTCACGGCCGTTGTAATGTGGCTCGTCTGGGGGAGGATCACGTCCTCGAGCTTCGGCTGGTATGCGCAGAAGGTATCCATGGCCGCAACGCGCCGGACGGGAGCATCCAGTTCCTCGAAGAGTTCGTCCGCAATGCGCGCCGCGATCTCCGCTCCATATCCCCAGCTCAACATGTCTTCGTAAGCCACAACGACCCGGTGCGTCTTCCGAACGGTGGCCGCAATGGCCTCCCAGTCGTAAGGCGAAAGCGAACGCAAGTCGATGATTTCTACGGAAATGCCCTCGCGCTCCAATTGCGCCGCCGCGACTTCCGCGCGATGCACCACCGCGCCGTAGGTGATGATGCTGAGGTCACTGCCCTCTTTTACCGTGCGAGCCTTGCCGAACGGAATCGTAAAATCGGGCCCGGGATGCTCCGAACGGTTGTACGGCTGGCGGTAGAGATGCTTGTGCTCGAGGAACATCACCGGATCGTCGCAGCGGATGGCCGTGCGCAAAAGACCCGCGACGTCCAGCGCCGTGGAAGGCATCACCACTCGCAGGCCTGGACAGTGGGTAAAAATCGATTCTCCGCTCTGGCTGTGATACACACCGCCGCCGGTGAGGTAGCCGCCGATGGCCACGCGAATGACCACCGGCGCTTTGAACGCCCCATTCGAACGCCAGCGCATCACGCACAACTCATCGCGAATCTGCATCATGGCCGGCCAGATGTAGTCGAAGAACTGGACTTCCGCGACGGGCTTCAATCCGCGTATAGCCATCCCCAAGGCACGCCCGACGATGCTGGCTTCCGCGAGCGGGGTATTGAAAACCCGGTCGTTGCCGTATTTGCGCTGCAATCCCGCGGTGGCTTTGAAGACGCCGCCCTTCCCCTTCACGTGCCTGAGGTTGTCTTCGCGGCTGGCGTCAGCGACGTCTTCGCCGAAAACGGTGATGCGCTCGTCGCGCGCCATCTCGTCGGCCAGTGTCAACGCCACCATTTCAACCATGGTCTTTGGCGCGCCGTGCAACTGGGGTTCCGCTTCAAATGCAGCGGACGTCGGATCCACGTCCGGCGAATACACATTCATTCGAATCGAATCGATGGACGGCTCTTCGGCGGCCAGCGCCAGGTCGGCGGCCTCGCGGACTTCATGGTCGATTTCCGCTTCCAGGCTCTCAATCCGCTTCTGATCGAGAACGCCTTCCCGCACCAGAAAAAGCGCAAACTTTGAAATCGGATCGCGGCGCGCCTCTTCTTCGCGTTCCTCGGCGGACTTATAAAGTTTTTCGTCATCGGAAAGCGAGTGCGAATAGGGGCGCGTGACGTGCGCATGAATAAGTGCCGGGCCGCGGCGGTCGCGGCAGTACTGCACCGCTTCCTTGCAGACGGAGTAGCTTTCGATCGGATCGGTGCCATCGCATTCCCCCACGTGCAGCCCAGGAAAATCCCGCACGAGTTTCGAAATGCTCCCGCCAGCCGTCTGAACTTCCACCGGCACGGAAATGGCATAGCCGTTGTCTTCCACCAGGTATAGCAGAGGAAGTTTCTTGGCGCACGCGACGTTCAAGGATTCCCAGAACTCGCCCTCGCTGGTCGCCCCCTCTCCGCTCGAAACGTAAACGATTTCCTCGCGCTCGTGATTGACGTGTTCGCCGAGCAGCGCTTTCTTCGCTTGGGTCAGGGCCTTTGGCCGTCCCTCGTAATAAAGCGTGGCTTCGGCGGCGCCCACGGCTTGCACGAATTGCGTGCCGGTACACGAGGACTTGCTGACGATGTTCAACTTGGGCTGGCCCCAATGCGACGGCATCTGCCGGCCGCCGGAGCTGGGGTCGTCCTTCGCTCCCACAGCCGCAAGAAGCATTTCCAGGGGGGTTACGCCGAGCATAAGGCAAAGTGCGCGGTCGCGATAATACGGATAAATCCAGTCGACCCCTGGGCGAAGGAAAAATCCCATCGCGGCGCAAACCGCTTCGTGCCCGGCGCTGGAAATCTGGAAGTAGATTTTGTTCTGGCGTTTCAGTTGAATCTCGCGGTCGTCAAGCCTCCGCGAGAGGAACATCGTGCGGTAAATGCGAATCAGGGTGTCGTGATCGAGGCCGTGAACCTTGGGGGCGTCAAGCTTTGCCAGTTTGACGCGCGTTTGTAACGCCATTCGGTCTGCCCTCGTGCTGGAGTCTGGAATGACAGCTCCGCCGAAGTCAATTATACCGAATTTCTCGTAGTATCACTCCAAATTGGCGCTTCCGACCAACATCTTGTGTCCCGAATTTTGCAGCCAATTTGGACTCGAAACCCAATTCCAGATAATCCTTCCCTCGCTCAAATCACTCAAGAGCCTCGAATTTCTGGTCCGTCGATTCGAATTCCGGATCACTGTGATGGACGACTTTCGGCGAAGCGCTCTTGAAAGGTTCTTCCGACGGGATGCGCTCGAGCCAGCGCTGCTCGGAAAGCTTCTCGTGCGATGAAAAATAAAGCCTGACCAGCAAGGCTACTTTCCCGTTGGTCGCTGACGCTGATTTCTCCGCAGCCGGCTTGCTAGCTTTGGCCGCCGTTTTTGCCTTGGGATTTGCTGCCGTCTTTGCCTGGGATTTGGCGGCAGGCGCAGGCTTCTCGACCGGCTCGGGCTTCGAACCGGCTTCCCCCGCGTCGCTCTCCGGACGGTCAAGTTTGTAAAGCAGCCTCTTGTCCAGGCGAAATGCCTGCTTCCAGCCGTCGAGCTTGTGTCGCGCCTGCTGCGCCTTTTCCTCGTCCGTGCCAAAATCCAACTTAATGTAACTGTGCGCCATGGTTCGAGTCTGCGACGCACCGCATTCTAAGTCAAGATGGCCCCGGCCGCAAGGTTCGCATTGGCTGCCGCCGAATCGGCGGACATACCGCGAATCACAGGAGTATCGTGAATTGACATGTTGGCAGCCGTCTTTAGAAGGGCTTGCAAACTATGGCGCTTCACGCTATAGTACGTGACAG
>QHZB01000285.1 GCA_003224525.1 Acidobacteriota bacterium
ACTGCACGACCGTCCGACTTCCCATCAACGTGCATGTTGGACTTCTGGATCACGTCCTTCTCCAACCGGCCCGCGCACGACTGCGTGTCGGGCGTTGACGGGACCTCCCGGTTCTCGCGCATGAAGTTTCCATGCATGCCAGGGGTCTTCGACCGCGCAGAGCCCGATCAATGCTCGCGATTTCGCATTCATCGGTTTCGCCTTCCGCACATTGGAACAGCGTCGGCGCTCTGATTTCCGACCACTTTCACGGCTCAATACCCTGCCTGCATGTCCCCCTGTCAACGCTTCGCGTGCAACCTTGCGACTGCCCACGCATGACTCGGGGCCAGGTTGGCTCGCTACGCCTTACCTGTACGACTCTTGCATTCGCGACTTCACGCCGGTTTATCCCGGCGCACTCCAACTGGGGTCCAAAACTTGGCCATTTTGCGGGTCTTTCGGGTGTCTCATTGGTGTAAGGGCAACCGAATCAATGGGACTTAGAGTCTGATCGTCGAGCTCATAACCCGAAGGTCGTCAGTTCAAATCTGACCCCCGCAACCATTTCTAAAGCCTGTCTCAAGACAGGCTTACGCAACGAGTGACGGGCGAATTGGAAGCTCCAATTTATATCCCAATTCGCCCAACTCAAATCCCAAGCCAGCCTTCTCACACCAATCGCGACGATAGGCCACGTCGTACCGTAATTGCGCTGCGTAGAGGTCCATCAAGTTTTGTGAATGGCCTAGTTCTCCTTGACGACCAAGGGCAGCTGCATGAATTCGTAGTTCCAAACTCGGGGATGGATTTGATCGCCCTCCTCGTCGACCGCTGAAGTGACAACGAACTTCACTACAGTAACTACGTTGACGATCGTTTTCGGTGCAAGTCCTGCTGCGGACAGAATCTCAACGAATTGGCGCAAGGCACCGTTCCCCACTTCCGACACTAGCTTGTTGCCAAGGTTCGGGAGAATCCATCGATCCAGGCAATGCTGCCATCCATAGATCGTGGCGGGTTTCAGCGGCCTCCGTCTACGCGTAGAGAGAGACTCGATCCACCATTCGGCCTGCTGCCGAAATGTAGTACCGGGAGCTGGGATCTGGTGAAACCTGCGCTTGGAACAGACACCTGCTCGCTCGATGTATTCACGCAATCGCAGGCGCGCTACCCTTTCTGTCGCACATAGGCCGAGCGAAACCGTTCTACGCTTCCTCTCCCCACTGGGGACGTCAACCCAAAAGCGGCCGTACGCGGACGATCGTGGATTCCACTTGCCCCGCTGATGAGCCTGGTACACGTTGCCCTGCTGCCCCGTTCTGTTTAACACACATGTCCTCTCAATCTTGATTGGCGGTGTTCGTCTCAGACAAAACTTCGCGACGCGGCGGGTTCGCGTCCGCTTAACCACCACTCTTCCACAATCCATATGGGAAGCGTTACCAGTGCTCGGCCCGGAGTCGGCTGAAAGCGACATTACGGCAACTTCCCGCATCCGGACGTCTGGTTCGTTTCGCCTGATTCACATTGACGAGTACGGCGTTATACGTCCACTTGCCCCCAATCAGGATCGAATGAGGGCTCTTTGGACCGTGGCCAGCGAATTCGCCACAGATCGGGCTCCCTTAAACGATGGCCCGCTGGACTGCCGACGTCCCGGATGTACAATCTCTCCTGCATCGAGATGCAAGGTCACCTCTAAATGTGAGGACCACCATGAAAAAATTGATCTTTCGCGTCCTTCTTTTGACCCTCCTCTGGCAAATTCCGTCTGCTTACGCCGCAGACACACCTGACAAGGCCGCAAAGATTGATAAGTTCGTGGCGCAGTATGCAGACTGCTGCTCATTTACGGGCACGGTCCTGGTCTCGGACCACGACAAGGTTATTTTCAAGAAGGGTTATGGCCTGGCCAATCGCGAGTGGAACATCCCCAACACGCCGGACGTGAAGTTTCGACTTGGCTCCATCACCAAGCAATTCACTTCCATGCTGATCATGCAGCAGGTGGCCAAGGGCTCCATCAAACTCGACGGCCATATCGCCGATTATCTCCCGTACTACCGCCAGGACACCGGTTCAGAAGTTACCATCAGCCAGTTGCTCAGCCACACGTCCGGTATCCCCAGCTACACCGACGATCCCAAATTCTTTGGCGACGTTTCGCGCAACTATTACGCCGTCGACGATTTCGTAAAGAAATTCTGCAGCGGCGACTTGCAGTTCGAGCCCGGCACGAAGTTCCATTACGACAATTCCGGATTTTTCCTTCTCGGAGCGATTCTCGAGCATGTTACAGGGAAAACCTACGAGGCACTCTTGAAGGAAGAAATTCTCGTCCCACTCGGAATGAAGGACTCGGGCTACGACCATTATGCCGATATCCTTCCCAAGCGCGCCTCGGGCTACCAACAGGAATTGGCCGGCGCTGTGAACGCCCCTTATCTAGACATGGCGCTGCCCTATGCCGCCGGTTCCCTGTATTCCACCGTCGAAGATCTTTATAAGTGGGACCAGGCTCTGTACACCGACAAACTTGTTCCTAACGATCTCAAGCAGAGGCTCTTCACTCCGAATCTGGAACACTACGGATACGGCTGGGACATTCGCGTCATCCCTTCCGATGAACCGGGTGCCGGGCAAACCATGATCTCCCATGGGGGCGGCATCAATGGTTTCAACACCCTCGAACAACGCCTCATCGGCGATCACGACCTCATCGTCATCTTCAACAACACGCCGAGTGCGGACCTGGGTGAAATGGCCAAAGGCGTTCGCGCCATCCTCTATGGCCAAGAGCCGGCCACGCCGAAACGCTCACTCGTCCCTGACCTTGGCGAGATCCTGGTGAATCGTGGTGCGGATGCTGCCGTTGCTCAATATCGCGAACTTAAGCGCACTAATCCTAATGGTTATAATTTTGACGAACGTGCTCTCAACCAGCTCGGCTACATGCTCCTTGAAAAGGACCGGAATGCCGACGCCATCGCCATCTTCAACCTCAATGTCGAAGAATATCCCAAGTCAGGTAACGTCTATGACAGCTTGGCCGAGGCCTACGCGAAGGACGGTAAAAAACAACAGGCCATTGCCAACTATCGCAAATCCCTCGAGCTCGATCCTAAAAACCAGAACGCAGCGAACAAACTGAAAGAGCTCGAACAAAAATAGCGGGAATACTGCTCTACCCGATATGGCGAGCTCTATTTGCGCTACGATCTCGCGGTCCGATTACGGCGGCGTTTATCCGGGGACTAGTGCAACTTATTGGGTACCGGAGTCGGTCGTCTGATTCCCGAAGTTTTGTCGGGCCTTCGTGAGTGCATTTCGAGCCAGCAACGCCCCGAAAGAATAAGCGACCGAGGCTTAGAGCGGCATGGTAATCAGCAATTGGTCTATGCAACGAGCCCAGCGCTTGATTTGTTCACGTCCACATGACCAGCCAGCGTTCGCGGGTGAGTTCACATCTCCGCGAACGCTGTTATACGTCCGAGTGAATCATTTCAGAGTGCGCCTTGATACGGGCAAAATCACGAGAGGTGAAGTCAGTCGGCGGCAAAGGAGGTCCTTCTACGCGTACTCCACTACATGACGAGTGGCCCCAGGAGCACAAGTCCGTCGGACTCATTTTCTTGGAGGCCCTTCATAAATCATTTCGCCTGGTGCCATGCCTTTAATTTCGAGGCCTTCCTGCACACGCGCGCCGGGTATTCATGCGGCTCCCTGTATTTCCAACGGGAATACGGTGTCCATAATCGAAGCGCCTCCATCCACGTAGAAGATCTGGCCGGTCATCCAACTCG
>QHZB01000286.1 GCA_003224525.1 Acidobacteriota bacterium
ACTCATTTAGTGCTCGGAGTAATAAGTGCTTAAGCGTAAGTCCAAAAACTCGAATTCACGTTTTCGTCTGTTTTTGTCTTTCGCGCTCTTTCCAGCGATAGAAGGTTCACTGTGGCGCCTACTATGACGGCACCCTGCGGGTCCCGTATCACACCCCTAATTTGAGCGTTGGACTTGCCGTACAAGCTGTGGCTCGCCAAGACTTCGCCGCTCGCCAAAAATGGACCGGCTTTGCTTTGCAGAATTGACCCACCAGACCGCAGGCTGACAGAGGATGGCGCATGCAGTTGAATATAAGGATGGCGACAATAGGTCGCCATGGGAAACCTTGCGAAGAGACCTTGCCGTATTTGTCGACATTGGTTCCGACCTGACCCGCGGGTAGGTGCTCGTCAGCGGGTTTGTCGTAATTCCTCCTGCCAGAAGGCCCGTCACCAACAAGCCCAAGCCAAATGGTGCGCACGGAATCCCGACTACTTCATTGCTCGACGGATCCAGGCTCGGAGTCTGTCAGAACAGCCATCGGAACCATTAAGGTTACGGCCACCGCTGTCGCGACTTCCCTGGGACCTCGCGCAAGACGAGATGCGCGTTGTGTTCTGATTCTGTCGAAGGCGGAAGGGATGGAGCTGGAATTTCATCAATTGGAACTGCGTTACGACCGGCTGCGGATCGCACGCCCGGATCACGAGCGACGACTGTTGAGCTCGCTCGCCGAAGTCGGCCAACAGGTTCCGATTGTGGTGGTGAAGCAGGATGGTGATGAACACTTTGTAGTGATCGATGGCTACAAGCAAGTGCGTTCCCTGCGCCGTCTCGGCCGCGACACCGTGGGTAGCTTCTGCTGGGAGTGCGGCGAGGCGGAAGCCTTGGTGGTGGTGAACTGACCACATTCGACAGTCATGCCGAAGATTTCTGTCAAACTGTCATATCCTCGAATCCGCCAGTAGAGCTTCTCCATGTTTATCTCCGTCCTCATTCCGAGAGTGAGCCACCTCTTCCGTTGAACACAATGCACACCCGCGTTGCTGCCCTACAATACCGATTTTCGTTTTCATCTCCATCGTGCTCCTTGCTACAGTGTATAACTATCCGCAACCTCCGCTTCTATAGCTGTCTTTACGCGCAATGGCTCGTGAATCTGCTTCGGCGGTTAGGCTTGGCCTAGCTCTGGATTATGTCTTGCGGTCGGATGGGCACTACTGGACTACAATTGAGTACGGATGTGTCCCAAAAGATGAGCTTTGCACCTCAATTTGAGATAACGAATTCGATCACAGCGGAGTTGACAAGGATTGAACGGGCGCGTGGATTTCTGGACGCGGCCAAACTTTCCGAGGACTGGATTGCCGGTATGCAAAAGCGCTCCCTCGTGCTTGAGGCGCACTATACGACGCATATCGAAGGCACTCAACTTACGCTTGAACAATCGGAGCGCATTCTCGCAGGTCAAAAGGTCCGAGGGGCTAGACCGGATGATGCGCAAGAGCTCCTCAACTACAAGAAGGCGTTCCTACTGACCCCACCAAATACTACCAGCCGTTGCTGTGACAGCACCTGGTTAGACAAAGGGTATTGCTGAAAGGAAGAATTCGTGAGAACGCTGCGACAATTCGTGACCGGAATCGAGGCGATTCCGGCGAACACCTCGTGGTACTTGGCAGACTTGGGAGAGGCGCGAGGAAAACAAGAGCTTTCTACAAACCAATCTCCTCAGACACTCAAAGCTCTGCGAGAACACGCTTTGATTGAAAGCGCGGTTTCGTCAAACCGGATTGAGGGAGTGGTTGCCGATCAGGCACGCGTTGGAACAATCGTATTCGGCCACAAGCAACTGCGCGACAGAGATGAAGAGGAAATTCGCGGGTATCGAGATGCACTGAAACAGATTCACGAACAGGGCAAACAACTACCCGTATCTGAGGACACGATTCGAGAACTTCACAGATTGACTCGGGGCGGAGTTGGGGACGCGGGGCAATATAAAGAAAAAGACTCCGATATCATTGAGAAGTCGCCTGATGGAAGGCAAAGAGTCCGTTTCCGAACTGTTCCAGCGAGCGAAACTGCAACACAGATGCATGAATTGTTTTCGCTGTGGAAGGAATGCCTTGAACAGCGCCGAATCCATCCCTTGATTCTCTTAGGTGGCATGAATTTGGATTTTCTATGTATCCACCCATTCAGAGACGGAAATGGTCGAATCTCAAGATTGCTACTTGTCTTGCAGAGTTATCACATCGGTTTAGAAGTCGGACGCTATGTCAGCTTGGAGCGTGTGATTGAGGAGAACAAGGATCGCTACTATGAGACTCTGGAGCAAAGTTCCCAGCGATGGCATGAAGGTACTCACGATCCCTGGCCGTACATCAACTACATCCTCTTCATTCTGAAGCGTGCATATCAAGAATTTGAGGAACGTGTTGGTCAACTAGGTTCGCCGAAAGGGGCGAAGGCAGAAATGGTCTTGGGAGCCATTCGCGCCCAACTCGGGGAATTTCGGCTGGCGGATATAGAGCGTGCGTGTCCCGGTGTTGGCCGGGAATGGATTCGGAAGCTCTTGGTCGATCAGAGAAGCTCTGGCGAGGTGACTTGCCGTGGCAAAGGGCCTGCCGCGCGTTGGCGCACCGTGACGAGTAAGGGTAGGAACTCCAAGTGAGGGTACTAGTGGGGGTATCGTCTTCGCACTGAAAGTCCGGGGATTATTCCCACGCTGGCGGGTTCCACGGCTTGCGGTGGCTGAGAATCGCTTCTACGTATGTTGTGAAAAACAGTTCCATCTATGAAAGCGGCAGACACGTTGAGGTGGAAGAACTGGCCCGCGAGATAGAAGTATTGAGCGAATACGAAAAGATGGAGAGCTGACATGGACACCCAAGAGAAGGCGATAAAGGATGTTCTGGTAGGCAGTATCCAAAAGGCGACGGACGAAGCCCAGGAAGGATTGGACAGGGCGAAACAGAAAGCCTTTCAAAAGACTAGCCTAGGGATGCAGGGAATGGTCTATCAAGAAACAATCGCCGCAAGAGAAGCCGGGGCAACGGATGTTTGTTCCAGCAAGGCAAGTCAGGGCACCTCAGATATTGACATAACGATGAAGTGGACGGGGTAATTTCCAAGAAACAAAAATGCGTCAAGCTCGCTGACTATTGCGACCGCTACAGATGCGCGTCGGATCTTGATGAGCTGGTAGCGGAAAAAATGGCCGGCGTCCGCCAGGCTGCCAAGTGTCCTCAGTCTGGCCGAATGTTCACGAAATATGTTGAGGAAACCTACTTCCTGCACATACAAAGCGGAGTTAAGCCGATCAAGCCACCCACGTATGCGGGACGGAAAACCTATTGGAAGCGATACATCAAGCCGAGGGTTCCTGATTGCGCGCTTCGTGATTTTACCAAGGCCATTGTCTATCAATTGCTGGAATAGTGCGCGAAGGACTACAAACTCAACACTTCGACGGTATCGAAGATCCGGGCAATCTTGTACGGGATATTCAATCTGGCGATATGCACCGGGGAATTCCCTGGCGAGAACCCCGTGGACCGCGTAATCATGCCGAAGTCGGCCACAGAGCCAGAGGCCACCATAGCCAGCACTATTATAGGGAAGAGGTGCAAGCTATCTTGGTGGCGTTTTGAAAGGGAAGCCGCTGGCGCGGGCTGCTGTTGGCATCATGGCATTTTGTGGCGTGCGTCCCGGCGAAGCAAGAGGCTTGCGCTGGGAAGAGTGGGATCGTATGGAGAAGCATATCGCCGTCAATCGCTCCGTGTGGCATCGTGAAGTAGGAACAACTAAGGCGA
>QHZB01000287.1 GCA_003224525.1 Acidobacteriota bacterium
CTCGTGGTAGCCGTACACCAGCACCGAAAACAGTCCCAGGCAAAACGGCAATGCTACGTACAGCTCCCATCCGTAAGATCGGAGTACCTCGGCACCCAATACGGTGAACATGAAGCCAATCGCAATCGTCAACACGATTGAAACGGCTGCCGCCCCGATCGCGCCACGTGGGATCCAGCGATCCAGCATGCGCGTCTCAGGCCATGGCATCGCTTCGCGCCGCGCCCCGGCCGAATGCGATCCCATCGTGCAAAGCAGCAGGAAAAACAAAAGATTGATCACCGGAACAAAAAAGAGCACCACCAGCCAGAGCGGTTTCCCGGCATCACGCAATCGCTGGACCGTCAACGTTGCACCCAGCCAAATAAAAGGCAGCGCCAAAACCAACAGCGTCACCACAAACGCCCGCGTATCCGGATGAATCGTATTCGCACGCGCATTCGGTTCCAGCGGCTGCCAGTAGCTCCACAAAAACCACGACCGACCAAAGACCGCGAACGCCACAAACTTGTCGAGGAAATATTTCAGGACAAACGCCGTGCAACCAGTGACTGCATGCTTCTTGCGATCGATCGTCCCCTGCCACCGCCACATCTCAACAAAACGGTTCGCCACAAGTCCTCCTCACCGTCCCACTGAGCACGAAACCGCCGCGCAACTCCGCTTCCCCGCAATCCACCGGTATCCTTTGCGCAAAATTTCCATCATCCCTGGAATCTTCGATATCCATATCAGCGGCCTGGCCCACCAAATCTCACGCGCCAGTGCCACCGCCGCATCCGCCCCGCCGTACTGGCTTCCGTCGCTCAACAAAAATCTCATTTCAAACATCAACTCTTCGCGCGGCATTCCGAGAAGCGCCCCAACGCGCGGATCCTGCAGCGGCGCCAAAGCCATTCCGCGCTTTTCCAGAATCGGCGCAATCCACCTTGCGGTTCGCGTACAGAACTGGCACTCCGCGTCAAAAAACAGCCACCCCCGCGCGTGCCGCCCCTTCCCGTCCGTGTATTCACTCACGAGCGAAATCATGTTTCTTCTCTTCCTTACTTCTCTGCGTGCCCCTGCGCTCTCAGCGCCGCTGCATTATCTTCTTCTCTTCTCTGTGCTCTCCGTGTCCTCAGTGATCTCTGTGTTAGATCTCTTCCGGCTTTTTCCGAAACTTTCAACTTTAAACTTTCAATTTTCAACTATTAACCGCCTTTTTCCCCAGCAGCGTGATCACCTTCCCCCGCAGCTTCACCACGCCCTTCAGCGCCCCCGTTGGCATGCGGATAATTTCCTCGAACAGCCCCGTCATCGCCGTCAAAAACTCCAGCATGCTCTCCAGCCGCTCCCGCGTGTACGCATCGCCCTGCGGGTTGGACTTGACCTCGCGAACGCACTCTGCCAGCACATTCAGCGTCGGATCGATCTCCCGCCGCTTCCGCTCCTCCGAAACGATCCGGAAAATTTCCCAAACGTCCTTGATCGATTCAAAATGGTCGCGCCGGTCGCCCAGCGCGTGTACCACGCGCACGATCCGCCACCCTTGCAGCTCGCGCAAGCTGGTGCTCACGTTCGAGCGCGCCACCGCCAGCGTCGCGGAGATCTCATCCGCCGGGAGCGGCTGCGGCGACAGGAACAACAGAGCATGCACCTGCGCTACGGTGCGATTAATCCCCCACCGGGTGCCCATCTCGCCCCAGTGCAAAATGAACTTCTGCGCCACCGGCGTTAAGCTGTTTTTTGTCGGTTCCCTCATTTTTGCCCTTCCGAACCTGGCGTCCTTCTTGTTGCTTTCGTCATGTCTGTTATTTCTGTTGTTACAGAATATACAGTTATTTCCGCTGCCTGTCAAGTCCTTTTTACCTGTCCTCTTTCTGGCCTTCCCCGCCTCTCGCCGCGCTGCTACCTTGTTAGCCGTAGTCCCAGAAAGGCCGCGGAAAGGCTCTTCAGACCAATGCGCCAGAACAAAGCGAGTACCGCTCCCTGGCCTGCAGTCCTTCTTGTCTGTCTCTTCGGCTGCCTGGCGGCCGGTGCCGCGCCCGATGACCTTGCTGACGACGCCTCTCTCGCCGCCGCTGTCTGCCCCGTCGTTTATCAACTCGACCAATCCCCATCCTCGCGCGGTTACCATTACAGTTTCTTTGGCAACGCCTTCTTCATTAACGAACAGGGTTATCTTCTGACGGTCGCTCACGTCCTAGAAACCTTTCGCGACGGCGGCCAGCCCTACGTCCTCGTCAGCCGCCGCAATAGCCCGCCCCGCCTTCTTCAGGCGGCCATCATCGCTGTGGACCCAGAACACGACGTCGCCATTCTTCGGGCGACGCCAAATCCTTTCGAGGGCAAGCACAAAGTAGCCTTTCTGCCGCTTGCTCATGAGCCAGCCATCCGCGGCCAAGCCGTGATCGCCCTTTCGCTTCATCCTCCAAAGCTCCAAAATGCTCATACATTCCAGGCTCCCCAAGAAGACCGCTCTTCCGGCGAAGTCCTCTCCTACGAATCCACTCAGCTCGAAAAATCCGTCCCTTCGGCTGACGTGTTCCTCCTCAGTCATTCCGTAACTCGCGGCCAGAGTGGGTCCCCGGTCCTCGCCCTCGACTCACGCGCGGTAGTCGGTCTGGTCGAAGGCCGCTGGCTGCGCTCCAGCGCCGTTTCCATCGCCAAGTCCTCCTCTCTGTCCCCTTCTATTCCAGGCGCCGCCATCCCCATTCGCTACGCGATCGCTCTTCTGCAACGCCAATCGATCTCCTGGCACACGCCCCAATCTCCGCCGTCTTCCTCACCTACTCGATAACACAGAATTCTAATCAGCCCCCTGGTTGCAAATGCTTCATCTGTGCTTTTATGTAGAGTCGCCATCAGCGGAGGCCACTCTATGACCCCCAACGATTTTCGCCACCTGGCTCTGAGCTTCCTGAAACCGAGGAACGCGCCCACATGGACCATCCGGATTTTCGCGTCGCCGGAAAGATCTTCGCCACCCTCGGCTATCCTGAGGATGGCTGGGCAATGGTCAAACTCACACCCATTGAACAGGAGATGTTCGTCAAAGCCCAGCCCACCGTCTTCAACCCCTGCACGGGTGTTTGGGGACGCCGCGGCGCCACCAACGTCCGCCTGAACGCCGCGCGAAAACCCACCTTGCGCCGTGCTCT
>QHZB01000288.1 GCA_003224525.1 Acidobacteriota bacterium
TGGGATAAAAGTTTTTGTACACAGAAGCGGCTCTGTCACACGTAGTTTTGGCACGCATTCTCTCGGGCAAGCACCCATTTTGTTTGCTCGTTGGAAAGTCTGCTTGTCGGGCAAGAGGTCGCGTCTTCGAGTCCCCTCGCTCCCTTTACAGATTTTGGAGGAGCGATCCCTTCCGGTTTGCCGACCAACCATCCGGAACTTCTCGTTTGCGAAAATCCAACCTGCCTAACGCACTCCTAAACCGCCGGGCATTGGAGAAGGTATGAGAATGTTTGGATGAATCGCGGGGCGAAGACAGCGTGCAGCGAGCCGCCAAATAGGTCAGCCCGACGGACTACTCGTTGCGGAGCGCCACCATCGGGTCCACGCGGGCCGCTCGCCAGGCTGGAATGGCCGCTGCCAGCACCACGATGGGCGTCACTGCCAGCAGCGCCGCGGCGTAAGTAATCGCATCGGTGGCTTTCAAGCCAAACAGCTGGGTGTTTAGCACTCGTGCTACGGAAAACGCGAAAGCCAGGCCAAGGGTGACGCCCAGCACCGTCAGTCGCGCCGCGCGCCGCATAACCAGAGCCAACACGCTGCGTGGCGAGGCTCCAAGTGCCATCCGTACGCCGAATTCGGCGATGCGCTGTGTGGTCACGTAGTTCATCACGCCGTACATGCCTGCCACGGCCAGCAGAAGGGCCACACCGGCGAAGAGACCAGCCAGCATCACGCGCAAGCGCGGCGTGGCGATGGAGTCCGAGACCATCGCTTCCATGGTGGTGAATTTGGTGGCGACCTCGGGATTGAGGGCCCGCATCTTGCTGCGGACCAGGTCGATCAGCGAATCGGGTGAGACCGCGCTGCGCATCACCATTTGCAATTGGTTGGCAAAATACGGGTGCTGCTGCAGCGGCATGTAGATGGTTGGTCTCGGCGAGTCGCCGGGAGAGTCTTGCCGCACGTCGGCCACCACGCCGACCACGGTCATCCACTTCGGCGAATCGAGGCCGCACACAATGCTATGGCCAATTGGATCCTTGCCGGCGAAACTCTGCCGCGCCAGCGAGTCACTGATGATGGCGACAAACGGATGATCGTAGTTGTCCCCGGAGTCAAAGTCGCGGCCGTGCAGTAATGGGATGCCCATGGTTGAGAAGTATCCAGAACCGGAGAGAGTGAAGTTGGCCTGCGCAGCGTTGGAAAGGTCCTCTTTCAACTCCTGGCCGTCTGCGGAATACGCCCCGTTTGAGCCGATCTCACCGCTAGGTACGCCCATAGCGGCTGCCGCGGAGATTACACCAGGAATACGTTTCATCTCCTCGACCGCATTTTCCAAGAACCGCACAGCCCGCAGAGAGTCGTCGAGCGTGCGCGCCGGATCATGCGCTGACATCACCAGCATGCTTTGCGTTCGGTAGCCAAGCTCCACGCTGCTGAGCATCAGAAAACTGCGGAACAGCAATCCTGCCCCGATGGCCAGCGCAAACGACAGCGCCACCTGCACTACTACCAGAGAGTTGCGCAAGCGGTTCGACGATCCTGCCAGCCCGCGCCCTGCCTGCTTCAGGGCGTCACTCAGATCTACTTTCGATGCCTGCCATGCAGGGCTCATGCCGAAGAGGAAACTGGAGAGCAGCGAAACTCCGATGACGAAAATGAAGACACTCCAGTTTACTTGGATATCGGCGAGGCGCGGTAGGCCAACCTGCATGGCCGTAGCGTGGGTGAGCATGCGCGTTCCGATGACGGCCAGCAGCAACCCCAGCGCGCCTCCGGCGAAGGCCACGACACTGCTCTCCAGCAGGAGCTGCCGGGCGATCTTGGCGCGTGTAGCGCCCAGCGCAGAACGGACAGCCATCTCGCGCTGCCGAGCGGTGGCGCGCGCCAGCATCAGGTTGGCGACGTTGGCGCAGGCGATCAGCAGCACCAGCGAGACCGCGCCCATCAGGAAGTAAAGTGTGGTGCGCACCGAGCCCACGAGCTGCTCCCGCAGCGGAATGGCCAAGAAGGATTTGTTCTTGTTGGTATCGGGAAAATCCGCTTGCAGCCGCGTACCGATGGTTGCCAGCTGCGTGTTGACCGCGTCGAGCGATGCGCCTGGTCGCAGTAGCGCGAACACGCGATAATTATAGGCGCCGCGGCTTACACCCCATGGTTTCTCGGGATCCGGGGAGCTCTCCAGCCAGACCTGCGCTTCTCGGGGGAAGCGAAAGCTTGCGGGAACCACGCCGACGATCTGGTAGGCGACAGCTTCCATGCGCAGCGTCTGGCCGAGAGCCGCTGCCCCCGAACTGAAGTTGCGCTGGGCAAAGGACAGGCCGACAACGGCGCCACGCGGCGCGTTTTCGTGTCCCTGTGATCCCTGGCTTTCGAAGCCGCGACCAAACGCCGGAGCCACTCCAAATGTCGCGAAAAAGTTTGGTGTCACGAAATACGTTCCCACGAATTCGGCGTGATCGGCCAGCTGCACGCCCATCTCGCCCCCCCAATAGAAGCTCATCTGCTCGAGCGCAGATGCACCGGAGCGGACGTCGACGAAGTCGGGTCCGGTGAGGCGAGGGATGGAGCGGCCTTCCCGCAGAAAAGAGGTGTTTAGCTGCACTATGCGGGAGGCGTTGGGGTAGTCCAGCGGCCGCAACAGAACGCCATTCACAACGCTGAACATCGTGGTGTTGGCGCCGATGCCGAGAGCCAGCGTCAGCACGGCGATGGCGGTAAATGAAGGGTTGTTTTTCAGCGTGCGCAGAGTATGACGGAGTTCGTGGAACATTTCCTTTTCCTGACGAGGAATATAGACGTTCAACGAGGTAAATGGTACCCCGATTGTGCACGGTTGACGGGCTATGCGAAAGTGTTTCCGACAATCCGCCCGGAATCAGCGTGAGCCTACAGGTCGAACACAAACAATTCATTGGAAATGGCAACTCATCCGCTCCTCGCTTAGGTGAACGATACTTCTTCTGCTTGATCTGCAATCGGACGGGTCGCCGCATTTTCTAAGAGTGCTACAGGAAAGACCGATGTATCATTCGATATCTAGCCCGCGTGCGTCACGCTCACGGTGCGAAGAATTATCGGGACCGAGGCGCGGAACTTCCGAGATTGGGTCATCCGCAAGTACACGAAATCCCATGGCAGATTGGCAAATGCGAGAAAAGCGGCCACTCCGAGGACCTCGGCCGGATCCAGCGGGGCCGACGCTCAAGAACTACATCACGCCCGCCGGATTGCAGCGGTTGAAAGACGAGCATGTGTTCCTACTGAGGTGCGAGCGGCCCGCGGTGGTAGAGGTCGTAGCGTGGGCTGCTAGTAATGGGGACCGAAGTGAAAACGCCGACTACCTCTACGGCAAGCGACGGTTAGGCCAGATTGATTCGCGGATTCGCTTACTCACGAAACGCATCGACGCTGCCGTGGTCACCGATCCCGCCGCTGCGCGGCAGGGGTCAGCCGCGACGCGCATCTTCTTCGGCGCAACCGTGACCTACAAGGACGCTGCCGGCCTCGAACACGTCGTCTCGATCGTAGGCATCGACGAGGTGGACCTCGACCGCGGCTACATCAGCTGGCGCTCGCCTCTCGCTAATGCGCTGATGAAGGCGAGCCCCGGCGACCGCGTGGAACTGCGCGCGCCAGCGAAGACGGAGCATCTCGAGATCATCGAGGTCGAGTACGCGCTGATTCCGATGGATCCTTTCCGCGAACCGCTAGGAGCTCAGTCGACGCCCAAGGTCGAACGCTCCTAGACCAAGCCGCCCGACTCTGAGCGTTCCCCCGATCTTTGTCGTTTTTGCACATTGTGTCGTTCGGAGCTGGACAGCGAAACGTTTACAATGCCTGCTGGGCGATTCCTACGGTCAAATTAGCTTATGTCCGGCGAATCTGAGCAATCACGGGGAAACCTGAACTTACCCGCTACGAAACCACTCTAATCAATCATTGATCGATGGCATGGAGGCCACCGAGCATGAAGCACAGACCAACTTCCAGAAGAAGACGCAGCAGCACCAGGTCCGTCTTGCGCCTGCTTGATCTCGAACACTCCAAAACCGCAGTCTTAAACAGCCTCACTTCTCAGGATGCGCAGCGGGGATATCGTCACGCGATCGAT
>QHZB01000324.1 GCA_003224525.1 Acidobacteriota bacterium
ACGAGCAGCCGGAAGAAGAAACTGAAGGAATCGGACTGCACCAGCCCGCCGAAGCCCGGCCCCGCATGCATTGCCGCAGTGACGGATGCAGCCGTCCCTGCCAGCGTGCCGATCAGCGCAAGAAACGTAAAAAAGTGGCGGCTGCGCACGAACGGCTGCATCAGCATCGCCAGCAGGCCGAAGCCGCACCACATCAGCTCCGGAAGCACGCGATAAATGTCTATGGTGCGGGGAAGCATTTAGCGGATTCCCAGCCTTCCACTTGAGATGGCCTTCGCCGCGCTTGAGGAATCTCGCTTGGCCTGGGGCGTGGCCCCGTTCGGCGCCGCGGCCTCATATGGCCGCTGTGGTTCAACTTGATCAATCACGTTTTGCGCCGCAGCGGCCGTCCGGGAGGTGATGAACGTCGCGCCAATGCCCATCCACAGCGTGACGACCGCCATGGTGACCAGAATCCACTTCTCGCGCGCTGAAGCATCGGGGAGCGTGCGGTTTTCCTCCCGGGTGATTTCGCCGAAGAACACCCGTTGATACGACCATAGCAGGTAGCAGGCGGAAAGAATCACGCCGAGTGCGGCCCATGAAGCCCATTGCCAGTGCTGCTGGTAGGTGCCGAGCAGGACCAGGAATTCACCGACGAAGCCATTAAGCATCGGCAGGCCCAGCGATGAGAGTGCGACAAACAGGAAGAACGCCGCCAGCTTCGGCATCGGCGTGGCCAAACCGCCATACTCGCTGATTTCAAACGTGTGCCGCCGGTCGTAGAGCATGCCCACGAGCAGGAAGAGCGCGCCCGTGGAGATACCGTGCGCCAGCATCTGGTAAACCGCGCCCTGCATAGAAATGTTATGAAACGCGAAAATGCCGAGCACCACGAAGCCCAAGTGGCTGACCGACGAATACGCGACCAGTTTCTTCAGGTTCGGCTGCACCATCGCTACCAGCGCGCCGTAAATGATGCCGATGATCGCCAGCGCGGCCACCCAGCCCGCGGCGCGGTGCGAGGCTCCGGGGAAGAGCGGCAGGCAGAAGCGAATCATGCCGTACGTGCCCATCTTCAGTAGCACGCCTGCCAGCATTACCGAACCAGCTGTCGGCGCTTCCACGTGCGCGTCCGGTAGCCAGGTGTGCAGCGGGAAAAGCGGCACCTTGATCGCAAACGCGACAAAGAATGCCAGGAAGAGGAGCATCTCGGTCGATGACGAAAGCTCAAGGCCGCCTTGCGAGGCGGGAGTATGAAGCAGCACTCGGATCGCGGGCAGGTCGAATGTGCCCGTCGCGTTGTAGAGCCAGATGATGCCGATCAGCATGAAGATCGAGCCCGCCATGGTGTAGAGGATGAATTTGACTGCGGCGTAGACGCGGCGCTCGTGGCCCCAAATGCCGATCAGCAAGGCCATCGGAATCAGCATCACTTCCCAGAAGAGAAAGAAGAGGAAAAGATCCAGTGAGAGGAACACGCCCACGACGCCGACTTCCAGCATCAGCAGCATCACGAAAAATTCTTTGACGCGGTGCTCGATGCTTTTCCACGATGCCAGGACGGATATGGGCGTCAGGAACGTCGTCAATATCACGAGAAAGAGGCTGATTCCATCAACGCCCAGGTGGTAATTGATCGGCGGCTGGCTGATCCATTTGGCGAATTCTTCGAGGTGATATCCGGGGACGCCGATCGGCACCTTCGGAATCACCAAGAGCGAGAAAAGAAATTCGGCCAGGGAAACGATCAGCGCGATAATCCGGATGAATTTGTGATCGTCACCGCGCAGCAGCAAGAGCGCCAGCGCTCCCATGGCAGGGAAGAAGATCAGCACGGAAAGCAAATGTTCGCCGGGCAGCATCAGGGCAACATCCCGAGAACCGGTTTTCCGCCGCTCGGCCAGAAGAAGATGACCGCGATGACCACCATCGCTCCAATCACCACCCACACCGCGTAGCTGCGCGTGTTCCCGGATTGCGTGTGGCGCACGCCGTCGCCGATAGCCGTAGTTCCTGCTGCGATTCCATTCACCGCTCCGTCGATGCCGGTCACATCGGCCGCCTTCCAGAGCACATTTGTCGAAATCCAAAGCAGAGGCTTGACGATCATCGCTGCGTAGAATTCATCCAGGTAATATTTGTTCAGCAAAGTGGTGTAAGCGGGCTTTAAGGACTTGGCAAGCCCGTCCGCTTTTTCCGGTCTCTTCAGGCACAGCCAGTACGCCACCGCAATGCCGATGAGTACCGTGCACACGGCGATCGTCGCAAACACCCACTCCGTGTATTGTTCCTCGGGAGTGGATGTTGTCGAAAAGGTCGCTATTTGACTGGCTGCGCCAATCACAGGGTGATGCCCAGTTCCAAAGACCGGAAACAAGAAACGCGCAAAATAATCTGTGCCGCCCCAAAACGTCGGCGAAGCCAGCCACCCACCGATGAGGGAAAGCACCGCTAGGGTGATGAGCGGAACGAGCATGCTATTCGGAGATTCGTGCACATGAACCTTATGTTCGTCGAATCGTGGCTTTCCTTGAAAAGTCAAAAAGATGAGCCGGAACATATAGAACGACGTCAGGAGTGCCGTCAGTAGGCCGAATCCATAGAGAGCGTACCCCGTGGTGTGGCCACCGATTTCGCTTTCAAAAGCACTCAGCAGGATGGAGTCCTTACTGAAAAACCCTGCAAACGGTGGAATCCCCGCGATTGCCAGAGTGGCCGTCAGCATTGTCACGTAGGTCCACCGAGTCTTTTTGCTGAGCCCGCCCATGCGGTTCATGTCCTGCTCGCCGCCCATGGCGTGAATCACGCTGCCCGCCGCGAGGAAGAGAAGTGCCTTGAAGAATGCATGCGTCATCAAATGAAAAATGCCAGCGGAGAACGCGCCAACGCCGCAAGCCAGGAACATGTAGCCGAGCTGGCTGACCGTCGAGTAGGCCAGAACTTTCTTGATGTCCGTCTGCACCAGGCCGATGGTCGCCGCAAAGAAAGCCGTCGCGCAACCCACAATCGCCACGACCAGCATCGCCGTCGGCGCATGCGCAAACAAAACGTGCGAACGCGCAACGACATAAACGCCCGCCGTCACCATCGTCGCCGCATGAATCAACGCGCTGACGGGCGTCGGACCTTCCATCGCATCAGGAAGCCAAACGTACAGGGGCAACTGCGCGGACTTACCGCACGCGCCCATGAAAAGCAGTAAGCCCGCAAACGTCAAAGTGCCAAGATGGCCACTCAATTCAACAGGCCAGCCCTGCAGCGTAGAACTAGTGAAGATGGCTTGAAAATCCAACGTATGGAAGGCGCGGAACAGAAGAAACATGCCCAGCATGAATCCAAAGTCGCCGATGCGGTTGACGATGAACGCTTTCTTCCCCGCGTCCGAAGCCGATTTTTTCAGGAAGTAAAATCCGATGAGCAAATAACTCGCGAGCCCCACGCCTTCCCAACCGACGAAGAGCAGGACGTAATTCGCGGCCAGCACCAGGATCAGCATGAAAAACATGAACAGGTTGAGATACGAAAAGAACCTGTAATAGCCGCCCTCATGGGCCATGTATCCGGTCGCGTAAATGTGGATGAGCCAGCCCACTCCGGTCACCACCAGCACCATCACCACCGTGAGCTGGTCCATCTGCAGATCGAAGCCCGCGCGGAAATTCCCCGCCGCAATCCAAGTGAAGAATTCCTTGTGGAAGAGAACCTGGCCGGACTCGAAAAACTCGCGCACCGCTTCTAGAGTGCAGAGAAACGATAGTCCCGTCGAGCCGATCGCCACGCCGTTAACAATCTTATTCGGCCACTTCGCGCCAAAAAGTCCGTTCACCGCCGAGCCCAGCAGCGGCAGCAACGGAATGATCCACAGGTATTCAAGCATCGGGTCTGTCGGCATTAGAGTTTGAGCAGGTTCACGCGCTCGACGTTCAGCGTTTGCCGGCTGCGAGCAATCAAAATGATAATTCCCAGTCCCACGGCCGCTTCCGCCGCCGCCACCACAATCACGAACAACACAAAAACCTGCCCATCCAGTTTGCCCAGCGCCTGGCTGAACGCCACGAACGCCAGATTGACCGCATTCAGCATCAGCTCGATGGACATGAAAATCGTGATGATATTGCGCTTGAAAATAAATGCGAACATGCCCAGCCCGAACAGGATCGCACTCAGAATCACGTAATAGTTCGTCGGCACCATCTCAACTCTTCTCCCGCTGGGCCAGCACTGTGGCTCCCAGGACCGCCACGAGAATCAGGAACGACGTCAGCTCGAACGGATAGACGAAGTCCTTGAAGAGCATGTTTGAAATTCCGAGCGTCGATGCCAATTCTCCGGTTTGCGAAGTGGCTTGTATGTTCTCCGTCGACCGCGCAATCGTGGCCGCAACAAATCCCGCCAGCGCCACAACCAACAGCAAACCCGGCGCTCCCGCCATCTTTGAAATGCTGGTGTGCTCCTCGATGCCTGCATTCAAGAGCATGATCACGAACACGAACAGCACCATGATCGCGCCGCCATAAACAATGATCTGCACGGCCGCCACGAACTCCGCGCCCAGCAGCAGATACAGGCCCGCCAGCGAAATCATCACCACGATCAGCGATAGCGCGCTATGAATCGGATGCTTTTGCAGGATCAAGCTGACCGCGCCAGTGACCGCCATGGCCGCCAGCACCAAGAAAACAGCGAGTTGCGCCGTCATTTCGCACCCCACCACTGCATCTTCGCCAGGATCGCAAAGCTGGTGAGAATCACATTCACGATCGACAGCGGCAGGAGCAATTTCCATCCGAACGCCATCAGTTGGTCGTAGCGGAATCGCGGCAGCGTCCCGCGCATCCACACGTACACAAACAGAAAAACAAATATCTTGGACAGCAGCCAGAACGGCGCCTGAATAAATGCGTTCACCTCGGGCAGCAAAACAAAAAGCGCGCCCAGCGCCGTAATTGCCGTTCCCACGCCCGGCAGTACGATTCGGCCAAAAAGTGTTTCATAGCGGATCCCGTCCCAGATGACCCACAGTCCGAACGGAATCAGGATCGCCGACGGCAAATAATGCGCATAGGTCCACGAAGCAGGGAAGGGAGACAGCCATCCACCGAAAAACAGTATCGAGCACAGGCACGAAACGGTGATCATGCTGGTATACTCCGCGATGAAAAACATCGCGAACTTGAAGCTGGAGTATTCCGTATGGAAGCCCGCGACCAGCTCCGACTCGGCTTCGGGCAGATCGAACGGGACGCGGTTCGTTTCCGCCACGGCCGCAATGAAAAAACAAAAAAAGCCCAGAATCTGCGGCCAGACGTTCCAGCCAAAAAGTCCCCACTCCGGATGATGCGCCTGCGCCTCGATGATTTTTTTCAAATTAAAACTGCCGGCCATCAGCAGCACGCCGACCGCGGACATCGTCAGCGCCAACTCGTAACTGATCATCTGCGCCGAGCTGCGCAGCCCGCCGAGCAGCGGATACTTGCTGTTGGAAGACCATCCCGCGAGCGCCACGCCATAAACTCCGAGCGCCGTAACCGCAAATAGCGCCAGGATCCCGATATTCAGGTCGGGAGGCGTGATCCCCAGGTAGATGTCGCGCCCGAACAAGCGGATCGGATCGGGCCCAAACGGGATGAGCGCGATGGAGGTCAGCGCCAGCGCCAGCGCCAGCAGCGGCGCAAGATAATAAACAAATTTATCCACGCCGGCCGGAGTCGGGTCCTCTTTGAAAAGGAATTTCAAGCCGTCCGCCAGCGGCTGCAGCAATCCGTGCGGGCCCACGCGGTGCGGTCCCCAGCGCGACTGAATGTGCGCCACGACCTTCCGTTCGAACCACGTCAGATACGCATTCACCGTCAGAACGATGAACAGCAGCAACGCGATCTTGACGAGCGTGATCATCAGCTCCGCGTTCGCGCTTAAGAAGGAATTCACGGCTCGCTCTTGGCCTCCGGCAGGGATTCCATCATCGTGCAGAAGCGCCCCAGGGTCCCGCTGGTGAAGAGCGTGTCCTTCGCGGATCGAATCAACCCCACCGGCACCTCGTATGGCGCGTGGCCGTTGCTTGCAAACTGAACGCGCGTCGGCTCCGCGCCGCCAATCAGCAGCCCCGCCGGCTGCACGTTATAGCCACTCACCGCTTTGCGAATTTCTTCAAACACCGCGGCCGGCGTCTTGTAATGAAACGCCTTCCCCAACCCCAGCTTTTCCAGTTGATGCGACAGGATCCTCAGCAGATCGAAATCGCTCCGCGGCCCCATCACTTCCGCGCCCTTGTGCAGCATTTGAATTTGGCCCGAAGTATTCGTGACTGTGCCGTCCTTCTCGTACGCCGAAGCAGCGGGAAAAACGATGTCCGCCACCTTCGCCGTTTCCGTGAGGAACATCTCCTGCACGATCAGCAGATCGAGTGTGCCGCGGCCCAAACCAGGCGTGCCGAAATGCGCCAGCGGATTCGCGCCCACCACATATAGCGCCTTCAGCTTGCCGGCTTGCGCCGCTTCGAGCATTTGCGGCGTGGTCAGCCCTGGTTTCGTCGGAATCGGCCCGCAGCCCCACAACCTCTCAAAAGACTCGTGCGCGTGCGGATTGCCTACGTACGCGTAACCCGGCAAGCGGTCCGGCAACACGCCCATATCCGCGGCCCCGCGTGAATTGGCGTAATCGCCCAGCACCATGTACTGGGTCTTGCCCGGAAGTTTCGAACCAAAAGCCACGAGCTGGGCGATCGCTGCGCCGGAAACTTCCGCGCCAAATACAACCGCAACATCGCTCTCCGCCTCAAGCCCGGCCTTCAATTGCACCAGTTGTTCGACGAGTTCGGGAGAGAGTTGTCCTTCCTGGTGCGCCAGCCACCGCAGCGCGGCCGCCTCCTGGCCCGCTTCCACTTTCACAAACTGCGCGGCCTTGCGCTTCAGTTTGATCTCGTTCGCATTGATGATGAATAGCTTCGTGGCAAAGTGGCGGATGCCGCTGCGGATCTGCCATCCGGCCAGGGGATTCTGATTCGTCGGATCATTCCCCACCAGCAAGACCGCCATCGATTGGTACAACTGTTCCATGGTGAGCAGGGAATCGGCTGCGCGCTCGCCCAGCGCGGTGATCAATCCCGTGTAATCCGCCGTGCGGTGATGATCGATGTTGTTCGTTCCAAACGTCGTCCGCGCCAGCTTCTGTAGCAAATAATTTTCTTCATTCGAAGTGCGATTCGAACCGATGAAGCCAATCGCATCCTTGCCGCTGGTGTCGTAGGCCGCTTTCAGCCTCGTCGCCGCGGCTTGCGCGGCCTCTTCCCACGACACGGGATAAAGCTTGCCGCCCTTGCGAACCATCGGTTGACGGATGCGCTCGGCGTGCTTCGTGAAGTCAAATCCAAACCGCCCCTTCACGCACAGAAAATCCTTGTTGATCCCGCTCAGGTCCCGGTTGTTCGAACGCAGAATCTCGTGATTGCGCACGCTCAGCGTGGTCTTGCATCCATTCGAACAGTGCGCGCACACCGTCGAAACATAATTCATCTCCCACGGCCGCGTTTTATATCGGTAAGTCCCGCTCGTCAGCGCTCCCACCGGGCAGATATCGATGCACATCCCGCACTCTTCGCACTCCAGGTGATCGCCGCGATTCGGAATGATCACGCTGTTCGCACCGCGCATCCCTACGCCCAGCGCTTTAACGTCCATGCCTTCATCGCACACGCGCACGCACCGGAAGCACAGGATGCAGCGCGGCGCATCGTAATAAACGAGCTCCGACCATTTTTCTTCTGGCCGGTGAATCTTTTCTTCGACGAAGCGGCTCGAATCCGCGCCGTAGCGGAATACCATATCCTGCAATTCGCACTCGCCGCCCTTGTCGCACACCGGACAATCCAGCGGGTGGTTCGTCAGCAGGAATTCCAGCATGTACTTCCGCGCCTGCCGTACCTGCTCGGTATCCGTTCGAACGATCATGCCTTCCGTCGCCACCAGCGTGCACGCGGTCTGCAGTTTCGGCGCTTTCTCCACTTCCACCATGCACATGCGGCATGCCGCCTGCAGCGAAAGCCCGGGGTAGTAACAGAAAGACGGAACTTCCGTCCCGATACGCCGGGTCGCCTCAATCACCAGGGTGCCCTGCGGCACCTGCACTTCGCGTTCGTTAATTTTCAGCTTGATCAGTTTCTGTTCGGCCATGGATTCCTATCGTGATCCAACCAGTGCTTCCGCGGATTTGGACGCGCAACGTCCCTTCAAATGTTCTTCAAACTCACCGCGCCACTTCTTCATGATGCTGATCGTCGGCATCGCCGCTGCGTCTCCCAGTGGGCAGAACGTGCGGCCCAGCATGTTTTTCGCCAGGTCCGCGATCAAGTCGATGTCTTCCGGACGGCCCATCCCGGCATGAAATCGCTCCAGCGTCTTGCGCAGCCAGGACGTTCCTTCCCGGCAGGGGATGCACCAGCCGCAGGATTCGTGCGCGTAAAAGTGCATGATCCGGCGTGCCATGTCCACCATGCAGGTGTCTTCGTCCATGATCACCATGCCGCCGGAACCCAGCATCGAGCCCGCTTTCGCCACCGAATCGTAGTCCATCGGAATATCGATCTCGTCGGCGGTCATCAACGGGCAGGAACTCCCTCCGGGAATCACGGCCTTCAGCTTTTTTCCTCCCGGGATTCCGCCCGCCACTTCGTAGATAAACTTTTTCATGTTCATGCCCAGAGGCACTTCGTAGATCCCGGGCTTGTTGATGTGCCCCGCGATACACAGCATGCGCGTGCCGCCATTTTTCGGCGTGCCGCGATTCGCATACGCGTCGCCACCCTCCCTGATGATCGACGGCACCGCGCTCAGCGTTTCCACGTTATTGATGATGGTCGGGCATCCGTACAATCCCACCACGGCAGGGAAGGGCGGTTTGATCCGCGGGTAGCCGCGTTTGCCTTCCAGCGACTCCATCAGTGCGGACTCTTCGCCGCATTCATAAGCGCCTGCTCCGGTGTGCGCCAGCAAATCGAAATCAAATCCCGACGCGAAAATATTCTTCCCCAGGTAGCCGCGCGCATAAGCTTCGGCGATGGCCGCATCCACAATATCCAGCACGTACCGGTATTCACCGCGAATATAAATGAAGCCTCGGTGCGAGTGGATGGCGCGCCCCGCAATCACCATGCCTTCGATGAGTTGGTGCGGGTCCATCTCCATCAGCGGCCGGTCCTTGCAAGTGCCCGGTTCGGATTCATCCGCATTGCAAATCACATACTTCGGTTTCGGCGAATCCTTCGGCACGAACGACCATTTCATGCCCGTGGGGAAGCCCGCGCCGCCGCGTCCGCGCAGATTCGACTTCTTCACTTCCTCGATGATTCCTTCGGGAGTCATCTCCTTCAGCGCTTTTTCCAGCGCTTGATAGCCGCCCTGCATCAGGTAAATGTCAATCTTGTGTGAGTCTTTCATGCCCCATCGACGGCTGATCAGCGGTGTTTCGGCCGGATGACGTTCGTGGAGCGCGCCGGAAATCACTGGCTCCGGCGTGGGGTGTCTGCCGGCATCCAGATCCTCGATGATGCGATCGAACTTGAGCAGCGTAAGCTTTTCGTAGAAGTCGTAGTTGACCTGCATGGCCGGCGCGCCCGTGCAGGCGCCGATGCATTCCACTTCCTCGAGGGAGAAAACGCCGTCCTTCGTCGTTTCTTTGTGGCCGATCTCCAGCCGCTTCTTTGCGCGGTCGAGCAGTGTGTACCCGCCCTTCAACATGCAGGCCACGTTCGTGCAAATCTGTACGTGGTGCTTGCCCATCGGTTTTCGGCGCAGCATCGAGTAATACGCCAGCGTCTCTTCGATCTGCACGTTGTTGAGGTCCAGCCGCCCGCCAAGCTCCGCGATCATCTCATCGCTGACGCAGCCGTACTCGTCCTGCGCGTACATCAGCATCGGAATCAGCGCGCTCCGCTTAACCGGGTAGCTGTTCTGTAACTTTTCAAACTTCGCTGAAAGAGTTGGGGAGAGTTCCATGATTACCTGTCGACTTCTCCGAGAACGATATCAATAGTTCCGATGCAGGCAATCACATCCGAAATCAACTGCCCTTCAATCAGCTTCGGCAGCGCCTGCAAATTGATGTAGGAAGGGCCACGGAAGTGAACGCGGAGGGGCTTCGGCGAACCGTCGCTGGCGATGAAACAGCCCAGCTCTCCTCGCGGCGATTCAACGGTAACAAACACTTCGCCCAAAGCAGGCGAAAATCCTTCCGTGAAAATCTTGAAATGATAAATCAGCGCTTCCATCTCCGTCTTCATTTTTTCGCGTTGCGGCGGGATGATGCCCGGTGCTTCGGCCTTGATCGGCCCTTCATTCGAAATCTTCCCCATCGCCTGGCGGATGATCTTCAGGCTTTCGCGCATCTCCGCTACGCGAACCAGGTACCGCGCGTAGCAGTCCGATTCCGTCCGCGTCGGCACGTCAAATTTGAATTCTTCGTAGCTGGAGTACGGAAAGACCTTGCGATTGTCGTACGCCACGCCAGCCGCGCGCAGCGTCGGCCCCGTCATGCTCAGTGCAACGGCGTCTTCCGCGGAAATGTACCCGACGCCTTTCGTGCGCCCGATCCAGATGCGGTTTTCCGTGAGCAGCGTTTCGTATTCGTCCACGCGGCTGGGCATCATCTTCAGGAAGCGTTCAACTGCCTGTCGCCATCCGGCGGGCGGATCCAGCGCGAGGCCCCCGATTCGAATGTAACTGGTCATCATCCGCTGGCCGGTGAACAATTCGAAAATCTTCAATATCTCTTCGCGCTCCCGGAAGCAGTAGAGAAAAACGGTCATGGCCCCCAGGTCGATAGCATGCGTCCCAAGCCACACCAGATGCGAAGAAATGCGCTGCAGCTCGACCATCATCACCCGGATGTATTGCGCCCGCTTCGGCACTTCCAGCCCCAGCAGCTTTTCCACCGCAAGGCAGTACACCAGGTTGTTCCCCAGCGGATTCAGATAGTCCATCCGGTCCGTCAGCGTGATGGCCTGCGAATAGGTCTTGTCCTCGCACGATTTTTCGATTCCGGTATGGAGATATCCCAGATCCGGGATCGCCTTCACCACTGTTTCACCGTCCAGCTCCAGCAAAATGCGCAGCACGCCGTGCGTTGACGGGTGCTGCGGTCCCATGTTGAGAACCATCGTTTTTGCTGTTCCGACTGCAGTTTCAACGGTTGTCAAGGTGTGCTGCTCTTCCTGAAAAGTTCTCCGGTGTTCGGTACGTCTCGGTAGCCCTCCACGGGATAATCTCTGCGCAAGGGGTGACCTTCCCAATCATCGGGAAGCAGAATGCGCCGCAGTTCGGGATGCCCCGTAAACCGAATCCCGAAGAGATCGAAAATTTCCCGCTCCAGCCAGTTCGCGCCCGGCCAGACCGGAACCAGCGAATCGACAACCGGATCGTTACCGTCCAGCCACACCCGCAATCGCACTTTTTCCCGTCGCGGTATGGAAACCAGGTGATAGTTCAATTCGAATCGCGGCTCAGCAGGGGTGCGGTCCACGCAAGTGGCGTCGGTCAGGAGGTTGTACTGCAGCTTCGCGTCCTTGCAACAGCGCTCTGCCGTGGCTCGGAGGAGTTCGCGAGGCACCACGATCGTGGTTTCGCCCCGGAATTCAATCACTTCCACGACCGCTTGCGGGTTCCACGAACGCAGGCATTCGGCTACAACATTAGCGTTTTGGCTGGAAGACTCCGTCACGATTTCGAATCCCAAATGCGCCGGCTATTTGTGCCAGTCCAGCGCGCCTTTTTTCCAGAGATACAGATAACCGACCAACAGGATGGCGATGTACATCATCATTTCCACAAAGCCATACCACCGCAAACTGCGGAAGATGTAGGCCCAGGGATAAAGGAAGATGGCTTCGACGTCGAATAGAATGAAAACCATCGCCACGAGGTAGAACTTGACCGAGAAGGGCTCGCGCGCGTCTCCGATGGGTTCCATGCCGCACTCATACGGCTGCTGCTTGGCCCGGCTCGGTCGCCGCCACCCTACCAGAACGGAAACAGCCGTCATCGCACCGGCAAGCGCCGCGGCGATCAGCAGGTGTAAGAGAAGCGGAGCGTAAGTATGTAAGCCAGAACCATTCATGGGCGACTTGCTATAATAACGATTCAGCAGCCAGTCGGTCAAATGCGGCCGAAAGCTTCCTGCGAAGCGAGCTTATTCCCACGCGCAGGTCAGGGCGAATAGACGAATGCTCTTCGGTCACAATTCGAACGTGAAAGCAGGCGACACGACGTATCACGTCCAAACGGAAGATCGCGGCGCCACCAACGCGCTCATCGATACCACCGTATATTTCCGTGGGCGCGTACTGCACCGGCGAACGAATAATTACTTCGACCTGCTTCCGCTGAACGCGGAAAGTGAACAAGCGCTGAAACAACGTCTCGATGAGCAGCACCGTGCTGTCGTCGAGGAGCTTCGAACGGGCGCGCTCCATCTCGCGCTGCCACAAGACGAAAAGGATTCTGCGCTGACAGCAGCACCGGATTCCGCGGCAGCCCACAAGGTTCTCTTGCTGGAATTGATCAACGCCAAGACCTGGCTCTCCGGCAAACGCGCCTTGCTGCAGGTCACCGTTCGAAACCAGACCAACCAGGCTGTGGAAGGCGCTAGAGTTACCGCGCGGGTGGACGGCGCGGCGGAAATTTCAGAGTATGCGTCGGAGACCGGACCATTCGGACATGCCCAGTTCGAATTCGATATGCCGCAGCTGTCGGGTGCCGACCCGGCGCTGCTCATCGAAGCGTTGCATGGAAATGCCAGGGGGCATTTGCGTTTTCAGTTGCGCACCAAGCCGCGCGTGCCTTCGGCGAGTTAACGGATGCAGACAACAATTTCAATTGCGGTCAATGGAGAAGAGCGCGCGGCGAAGTCCGGGGCCACCGTGACGGACTTGCTTCGCGAGTTGGGACTGGATGCGGGGCGCGTGGCCATCGAACGCAACCTGGAAATTTTGCCACGGCCGAAATGGACCGAAACGAAAGTCGAAGCCGGAGACCGCTACGAGATCGTGCAATTCGTCGGCGGTGGTTAGAAACTTATCTTCCGGATTCAGACTCCTTTCAGCAGATGCCCCATTTTGCGCTTTTTCGTCTCGAGGTAGGCGCGAGAAATTCTTGAAATGCGCGGCTGGCATGGCACGCGCTCGACGACGCGAATGCCAGCGCTTTCAAGCTGGCGAACTTTTTCTGGATTGTTGGAAAGCAAACGAATTTTCGTGGCGCCGAGCTTTTTCAGAATTTGCGCGGAAAATTCGTAATCGCGCGCATCGACGGCGAAGCCCAGCGTCTCATTTGCCTCCACCGTGTCCATGCCGCCGTCCTGCAGTTCGTAGGCCCGCAGTTTGTTCATCAGGCCGATCCCGCGGCCTTCCTGAGGCAGATAGAGCAGAATTCCCGAGGATGCCTGGCCGATTTTTTTCAGAGACAATTCGAGCTGCGCGCGGCAGTCGCAACGAAGCGAAGCGAGAACGTCGCCCGTCAGGCACTGCGAGTGCACGCGTACCAGTGGAGCGATGTTTCCGTTGAGTTTGCCGCGAACCAGCGCGACGGCTTCCTCTTGTGGGCCGCGGCCCTTGAATCCATAAATGGTGAAGCGCCCGGAACGCGTTGGAAGCGCGGCATGCGCGATCATCTGCACGCCCGTGACTTTTCGATTCGATTTCTTGCCTTGATGTGATTTTGCATTCATTGGGAAACGAGAAGTATAGCAGGGACCGTGTTTCGCACCCTTCTTCGTCCGCGCTGCCAACTGTTGATTCCGTGACCGGACATTAGATGTACCGGCCACTGCCAGCGCTACTGGCTTTACTTCGAGCGGCGGATTGGCTAGCGTTAGCTTGAGACGCGCAGCCAAAAATGGATAGAGCGACATCCGTCGGCGACTTGCTTTTCACCCTGCTGCTCAAGGTGGGGGTGGCGTCGTCCATTGCCGCGTTGCTGGCGCGGTGGAACGCGTTTCGGCGTGTGCTCTTCACCGAGGAACGCGATCCCGACCAGAAACTGAAACTGATGTTGTTCATGACGCCGGCGCTGATCGTAGGCGTGACGCTGCGGCTGGTGGGCGGGCCTCCATACGCATTTGCGGATTTGTCGCTGGAAGGCGCTTTTCTGATGGGGCTGCTCGGCGGGCGCGTGGTGGGGCCGATCGGCGGCGCGATCGTCACGATTCCGGCGCTGATCTCGCACGAATGGCTGGCGATGCCCGCGGCGTCCACCGCGGGGTTGCTCGGCGGATTGATGCGGCAGGCGATTCCCAACAAAGAAGATCTCTGGAACTTCGGGCCATTCACGTTTCTGAATATTCCGAAAGCGACGGTGAAACTGTTGCGCAAAGCGGAATTGTCGTGGGAGATGGCGCCGCTTACGACGTGCATCGGCCTGGAGCTGGGGCGCGTGGCACTGGTCGAGGCTACCAAGCCGAATTGGCTCTTCGCGATTGACGCCCACTGGGACTGGTGGCTGGGGCTGACGGTCATTGCCACGCTGATGTCGGTGGCGGCGCCGCTCAAAATCTGGAACAACACGCGCATCGAAATGAACCTGGAGCGGCACCAGCAGTTGCTATTGAAAGCGCGCATGGATGCGCTCTCCAGCCAGATCAATCCTCATTTTCTGTTTAACACGCTGAATACCGTGTCGGCGCTGATCCGCTTTGATCCGGATTCGGCGCGCGGCGTGGTGCTGAAGCTGAGCAACATTCTGCGGCGGCTGTTGCGCAAGCATGAAACGTTTGTGCCGCTTCGCGAGGAGTTGCAATTCATCGACGACTACCTGGACATCGAGGTGGCGCGATTCGGAAAAGATAATCTGGACATCGTGAAGCACATTGACGACGCCGCGCTAGAAGCGTTTGTGCCCAGCATGCTGCTCCAGCCGATGGTCGAGAATTGCCTGAAGCACGGGCTGGCGCCGAAGCTGGGCGGAGGTAAAATCGAGTTGAGAACGACGAGCCGCGACGGGCGCCTGAGAATTGAGATCGAAGACAATGGCGTGGGCATCTCGGAAGAGAAGATGCCGCACGTGTATGTCGAGGGAATCGGGCTGAGCAACGTGCGCGAGCGGTTGCGCGTGCTCTACGGTGCGGATTTCCATTTGGACATCCAGAGCCGCTCGGGAGAGGGAACGGTGATCCGCATCGAGATTCCCGAGCTATTATCGACGATGCAGGAAGTGAGAGGAGACGAGGTAATGAGGTAATGGGCCTGCGCTTTCAAGAGGCAGCCTCATCCTAGAGCGGATTCGGCCGCTTGGCTCGCTTGGCTGGACGGGGTTGTAGTTCCAGCAACAGAGGCGCAAACTAGGGGATAGATTCATCCCTCTCAAAAGCAGCGCTGGAAATCTGAGCCTCCCCCAGGGCGATGGTGCTTGAACATTCGCCTGTGCGGATGCGAAACTAAGAGGAACGGAATCCCCGGGGCGCAAGAAGGGCGCCAGGGTACACAATGAGCGAGGAACAGTGGCCAGTAAAAATTTACAAGACGCAAAACCGCTGATCGGTGTACGAGGCCGCCCAGCGGGAGCTTCGCCGGAACTTGCACGAGACGTATGTACGTGCGGGCACCGTGCCGGCAGCCACGCTGCACTCAAGTATTCCTGCCAGGCCCCGGGCGACCGCAAAGGCTTCTGTCCGTGCATGCGCTTTATTTCGGTGAAGGAATGGCGGGCAAATAAAGCGCGCTCCACATAGCGAAACCCCAGGGCAGGGAAGTGCGGGGCCTTCGCCAACAAGGAGCCGGCGACTCGGCAGGCGCACGGGCAGAGTGATGTTCCTGCATGTGCTCCACGGACATCAAGCAGCGGATCGAATCGCCGTTGTTCTATGCTATTGTGGACCTGGCGAGCGGCCGCGCGGTCTTGGATTCCCAATTCTTGCGTAACTCTTCGCGTTGTTTGAGCACGTAGGCCTTGGCCTCATCGAAGTTCGCATAAACGCGCGTGCCCTTGATGGTGTTACAGGGTGTGCAACAGGCTACGAGATTTTTCGGATCCTTCTTTCCTTTGCGAGCCCGCGGAACGACGAAATCTACGCGCATGACCAGGGCGTTCTCGAAACTGGCCCGGCCGTCCAGCCCGCAGTACTGACAGCGGTGATCGTCTCGTTCCAGAATCGTCAGGCCTTCTTGCAGGGTCACCGGCGAATCCACCAGAGATAAGGTCGTAAGGCTCAATGGCATGGGATCCCTCCAAAGCGGAAATCTTTGAGAGCAAGGCGGGAGCTTGCGATTTCCACTTTCCTTGCGCAAGACCATAGGGCAACGCGGGTTTGGTGTCAAGCCGCCGAGAGACCGTCTGCCGAGAGACAATCTGGGAACCGGTCAATTTCCGGCAACGCGACTCGGGAGTTTACCGACTCTGCGACAACCGTGGTCGGGGGGGGGCACGCTGTCTGAACCGCTGGCTCTAATAGTTATGCACACCTGTCTATTGAGTTGGCGATTCGCAGCCGATAACTGAACCAAGATAAATCAAGCCACTGTCGTCACTAAAAGCTGCTGTTCTGCACACCGTGTTCTTGCCGTTCGGGTCGGCTGTCGGCTTCAGCGTAATCTGGTAGTGCATTCCATCTGGGCTCGTGGTGATAACCAGTTCGTACGGCTTCGGATTTTCAAGGTCAATGGGTGCCTTGCTCAAAATGTCTTTCGTTCGCAGAAAGCTAAGCATTTCCTGTAGAGTCGCGAATTGACCTCTTTCATGCTGATACTCATATTCCTGTGTATTTAAGAGTCGGAGAGCGTTCACGAGTTTTCCATTGGAGATTTCAGTTTGTCCATTCACCTGAGGAGGAATAGCTACTCCCATCAGTGGGATTCCAAGTAAACCGCAAAACAGCGAAAGATAGACGCTCTTCATATGGACCTCCTAATATCGCCAATTGTACCCAGACCAGAATGAGAATGCCGATTTTAATAGTCGGAGAGTGGCTCACTGCCTTCTGGTAAACGGGCTATCGGAAACTGCCCCACTCGCCACAATCTCGACTCGCGGTTCGCACAAACGAAACAGGCAACTGGCTTCAGTTTCTCGATCAGGCAAAGTTTATTCGTCGCGCAGGGCGACCATGGGATCGACTTGGGTGGCGCGGCGCGCGGGGATGTAGCAGGCAAGTAACGCGGAGAGCAGGAGCACCGCGGTGACGGCGCTAATGGCTGCAGGATCGATCGCATTCACTTGATACAAAACGGTTTTCATCAATCGCCCGACAAAGTATGTGCCGGCCAGACCCACCCCCAAACCAATCAGCGCGAGCAGCATACCTTCCCCAATCACTAGGCGAAGCACCTGCCGTGGACCGGCGCCGAGAGCAATGCGCAATCCGATTTCGTGGGTGCGCTGGGCGACGGCAAACGACATCACACCATAAATGCCGATGGCCGCGAGAAGGAGTGCGAGGCCGGCAAAACTGGCGAAGAGCACGGTTGAGAAGCGGTCACTGGCCAGCGATTCATGGACGAGTTGGTCCATGGTTTTTACCTGGTCGAGGGGAAGATCAGGATCCACGGTGTGGACAACGGCGGTGATGCTCTTGGTCATGCTGGCGGGATAGCCAAAGGTGCGCACCGCCAAGCCCGCTTGCGGCCAGGGGGATTGCCAGAAGGGAACGTCGATTTCCGGGAAGCCTTCGCGGCGGACGCCGCCGTTGTGAACGTCATGATAGACCCCGACAATCTGCCATTCGATGGGAGGGCCGAGTTTGGTGACACCCGGAATCAATTGCTCGACCACCACGCGCTGCGTGAGGGGATCCACTTTGGATAGGTATTTTTTCACGAAGGTCTCATTCACGACGGCGACGGGCACGCCGCCCGCAATGTCTTGTTCGGTGAACGTGCGGCCAGTAATCATGCGAATGCCAAACGTGCGGAAATATTCGGGAGTGACCATATTGAAGCCGGCGCCAGGACGCGAGGAGGGGTCGTCAACGGCCTGTCCCGCGAGATGGAAAGGCATGCCGAAGTTTGTGCCAATGATGGGCATGCCGGTGGAAGCGGAGACCGCTGTGATTCCAGGAAGAGCGCCGATCTTATCGATGAGCTGGCGGTAAAAAGCGTTGTTCAGTTCGGGCTTGGCAAACCGGTCGTTGGTGACGGGCAGATAAAACGTGAGGATGTGGTCTTGCCGGAATCCGAGATCCACGCGGGACAGCTTCCAGAAACTGTGAATCACGAGGCCTGCGCCAGTAAGGAGCGTGAGGGCCAGTGCAAACTCGACGACGACCAAAGTTCGGCGCAGACCTTGTCGGCCGGCGGAACTGGACGAGGAGCGCCCGGATTCTTTCAAGGTGTCGCTCAAATTGAGCTGCGCGGTTTGCCACGCCGGCGCGCAGCCGAACAGCACTCCACAGACGATTGATGCGGCAAGGCTGAAGAAAAGCACCGGCAGGTTCAACCGAAAGTCGGCCTCGGACGGCAGCGTAAAGGGCGGAATCATGGCGACGATCACTTTGAGCAAGCCCCAAGCCAGACTTATGCCCAGAACGCCGCCAATCAAAGACAACGCGACACTTTCGGTCAGAAACTGGGCGAAGAGTTGCCAGCGTGTTGCGCCGAGTGCGGCGCGGACGGCAATTTCTCTTTGGCGTGCGGTGCCGCGGGCGAGGAGAAGATTGGCGACGTTCACGCAGGCGATCAACAGGATGAAGCCGACCGCGCCCATCAGCAGCCAGAGATTCTTGATGGTGTCTTTGCTGATGAAGTCATTCTGCAAGGGTTCGACGGTGGCGCCCCAGCCCTTGTTCGACTTTGGATAGACCTCGGCGATGTGGCGAGTGACGGAATCCATGTCAGCGTTGGCTTGCTGGAGAGTGACTCCCGATTTCAGGCGGCCCATCACCAGAACAAAATGAAAATCGTGGTTGATCTGTTCCGGTTTGAAGGCGAGTGGCACGAATAATTGCGATTCCAGGCGGTCGGGCTGCCCGACAGCCAATACGCCAACGACCGTATAGCGCTCGCCATTCAGGCGGACGGGCTTGCCGATGATGTCGCGGTCGCTTCCGAAGCGCTCTCGCCAGAGCCGGTGAGTCATGATGACGACACGGTCTCTACCGACCTGGCCTTCCTCGGACAGAAAATCCCGCCCAAGGAAGAAGGGGGTTCCCACCATGT
>QHZB01000325.1 GCA_003224525.1 Acidobacteriota bacterium
GGATGAGCGCCAACAGAGCAACGGACGTGAAGCCGAGATTCTTGCCGAGCAACCGCAAGCCAAAGCGAACGTTGCGCCCGAAATTTGCCATGCTGGTTCCTCCCATGCTTGCCTGACGACCACCCGTTGGAGTGATTAGACGTTCGGCGGGGCGAGTCGTCACGGTCAGATGTATAAAATACGTTTGAGGAAATAAAAAGTTCCCGTGGCGCTAGGTTAGTTGTGGTTTGCGGGCAGGGTCTCCACAGAGGAAGGCTAATCACGGGGGACTACTGCCGCTTTAGCGATCCTCGTCCAATTGACGCGTCAGTGGCTTGGGAGCGGCGAGACGCCAGGCGGCTTCGAGAGCACGACGCAAGGTGGGTTTTCGCGCGGCCTTCAGGCGGACGTTGGTGGCGCCGCGGCGCCCCCAAACACCCGTGCAGGGGTTGAAGACGGTCGGCTGGGCTTTGACGAACATCTCCTGTTCAATGGGTGTGAGTTTGACCATAGCCCAGCCATCC
>QHZB01000326.1 GCA_003224525.1 Acidobacteriota bacterium
AACGTCGACGGCGGCCGGCGGCCGGCGTAGTACCTTGAAGCCACAACGCGCAGGCCCTTACGAACCAGTTCCGAGGCGGAGTGCCCCGCTGCTCGTGCGCGCTTCAAGGCGCGCACGTCCTCTTCGTTCAAACGAATCGTAGTCGAGATCATTCGCGCCATACAGTCACCATACACCGAGATACAGGAGACCGCAACAACTTTTCTTACCGGAATGATCACTCGTTATCTCAACCACAAAGTTTTGGAGCAATCTTCGGAGCAATCTAAGAAGGGCATGAAACTGATAAACGCAACCGAAGCAACGACTTAGATTGAATTTACGCTTGCTTTGCAAGTAAGCAGGTTAAATCACATAAGTGCCGCATCTGGTGTCGCTTACACGGAAACGCGCGGTGCAACCACCCTCTCGAATTGGACTGACGTTGGACCGAAAGCCCTCCTCAGGTCTTTGGGGCAACGCCGTCGTGCGCGCTGTGTGGCTTCTCGTCGTCGGAATGTCCGGGCAGCACTCGAACCTGCCCTGACAGGTTTTGTGTCAGGGACAGTGCGCCGAAAAAATATCCAGTCATCTGTCGGTTAGCGCGAGTGGTGTCGAACGAAAGGGTGATTCACAACCGGGCACAGGAGAACTGTGAAGTGGTGAACTTGAAGTGAGCACCCAGACAAACGCCGCGATTGTGCGACGGGGGTGGGGGCGATATGATGAAACAAGAGGATTGTAATGATAACCCAGCGAATCGAGATTAACCCGGCGATCATGATGGGAAAACCCGTGATTCGCGGGACGCGAATCACGGTAGAGCTAATTCTGCGCAAGCTCGCCGAGGGCGCGAGCGAGGGTGAACTGCTGGAAGACTATCCGCACCTCACAACAGAGGACATCCGGGCGGCGGTGGCCTACGGCGCGGCCAGTGTAGCCCACGAGGAAGTCGTGCTGCTGCCCGACGCTCCGGTTTCAGGTAAATCCTGAAACATGAACTTCTTGGCCGACGAAAGCTGCGCCGGGCCTGTCATCCGGGCGCTGCGTGAAGCGGGCCACGATGTGGTTGCGATTGCCGAAGTCGCGAAAAGCGCGACGGACGAGCAGGTTCTGGAACGCGCCGTGAATGAGAAGCGCGTACTCATCACCGAGGATCGGGACTTTGGCGAATTGGTGTATGCGCCGGTCGGTCGTCAGCCGGCGTGATTCTGGTCAGGTTTCATAGCCGTGCCGGTCGCGCTAAGCCAGCCACCGTGGTTGAGGCCGTAGCGAAGCTGGGCGCGCGGCTGCGAGATGCGTTTACCGTGGTGGAACCCGGAAGAGTGCGCATAAGCGGTCGGCCCTAGTTTACCTGCCAGCTGAGTATGCGAGGAGATGAAATCACCTAACATTGACCTCGTCTTGAGCCGGCAGGGTTAGTCGCGCGCGCGTCCCTCCCATCGGACATTCCTCAAGCGAAATCGATCGGCCCTACCAATAATCCCGTCTGAGTCGTCAAAAGCTGCGAGAGGGAAGCGAAGAATTCAGATCGACCTGTATGTGGTGATGTTGGTTGATACAGGCGCCAGGACCTTGGTCACGGCACCACAAAGCGGAGTTCTCCGCCAAGTTTAAGTGTAGGAGAGAACAGATCCGGGAAGGTTAGGCTGCCCGGCGTTCATATCGGTGATGGAGTCTGCCTACCTGCGGAAGCTCCACGTGGCCGCCGTGTGGCTTCTCGTCGTCGGAATGTCCACGCATCAGGCCTTCAACCTTTCGGTTACCCGCGTCCGGTCACTTACCGTCGCCGTGGATTATTTTGCCCTGCTGGGCGTAAAGCCGAAGTTGAGTAGCGCGTTCAATCCCGAGGATCCCACGCCCCGGGCGGGAGGCCTCGCAAGTGCTATAGTGCGAGTGCCCTGTCTACGAGGGGAGAGACAGTGATTCCACCGAAACCGGTTTTCCCGGTGCTCGTATTGTGATAAATTTTTTCCCGACCGAACACATCAAATCCCGGCGCGAAGAACTGAGAGGACATATCAACGTGAAAGGAATAGGAGCTCGGCTGGCAGTTGTACTCCTTGCGCTCGTTTCAATAGCTCAAGTACGGCCAGATGACGGTTGGGTTCCGCTATTTAATGGGAAAGACTTGTCAGGATGGAAGAACAACGGGGCGGAGAAGTGGGTCGTGGAGCAGGGCACGATCCTGTGTGAAAGCACCGCAAACAAATATGGCTACCTGACGACCGAAAAGACCTATCGCGACTTCAACTTGCGCCTGAAGTTCAAGGGTGAAGCGGCGGGCAACAGCGGCGTATTTTTCCACGCGCGGATTACCGGCATTGATCCCGAACACGGACCGGACATTGAAGGGATGCAAGTGGAGGTGGACCCCAGCGTGGGCAAGCATACTGCCGGACTGTATGAAAGCGGAGGGCGCGGCTGGGTGAAGATGCCGACGGCGGAAGGTGAGCTGGCGCTGAAAGCCGGCGAGTGGAATGACCTTGAAGTGGCCGTCGAGGGCAACCACATTGTGACGCAGCTCAATGGCGTGAAGATTGTAGATTACACCGATTCGGCGCCGAAATTCACCGATGGCGTGATTGGCTTGCAGATTCACACCGGCGGAGGCGTGAAAATGAGATGGAAGGACATGTACATTAGAGAGAAGTAGACCGGCCCTTCTCGCTCGGGAGAGGGCAACCAATAAGATGAGCAAACAAAACCGTCGAATGTTCCTTCAAACTTCCGCAGTGGCGGTGGCAGCCGGTCTGAATCCGGGGACGCTTGCCACCGCGAAAGCTGGCACTCCGCGCTCGCCTGCGTTCGAGCCCACGGCCGCACAGACCATTTCGCCATTAACTTCCAATGAGGGTAAGAAGCCACTCCGCCTCGGCCTGATCATCGGCATCGACAAGGACCCCGATGCCGCGATGGCCAAGGTTCATGATCTTGGTCTGCCGACCTGTCAGGCATTCGTGGACGATTTTAGTCCGGAACTCGTAAGCAAGCTGCGCCTGGCGCTCAACAAGCACGGAATTGAGGGGACCTCTCTGGTCGTGGGCGGACCGGGGAAGGAAGTGTGGGATTTCTACCAGGGACCACTAACGATAGGCTTGGTTCCTCGCGAGACACGCGCGGCCCGCATCGCACACATCAAGAAGGCCTCCGACTTCGCCAAGCAGTGCGGCATCGCCGCCGTGCAGACGCATTGCGGATTTATTCCTGAAAATCCCAACGACCCGCTCTATAAAGAAACGGTGGAGACGATCCGTGAGGTAGCAAGCTACTGCAAGCGCAATGGGCAGAACTTGCGTTACGAGACTGGCCAGGAAACGCCAATAACGCTGGTGCGCACGATTCAGGACGTTGGTTTGGACAATCAAGGCGTTAACTTCGATCTCGCCAATCTGATTCTTTACGGCAAGGCGAATCCTGTGGATGCCATCGAGCTCATTGGTCCTTATGTGCAGGGGATCCATGCGAAGGACGGCCTCTGGCCCACGAACCCCAAGGAACTCGGCCAGGAAGTCGCCATCGGGAAGGGCAAGGTGGATTTTCCACGCATCATCTCGCGTTTGAAGGAATTAAATTATCGCGGTGCGGTTACCATCGAGCGAGAAATTTCTGGCCCGCAGCAGCTCGAAGATGTGCGCGCGGCAAAGGCTTACCTGGAAAATTTGATCGGTTAGATGTAGCAGGTATCTGGGAGGAAAAAATATGTCAGTCGATTCAAAAGAAAGCTCGAACTTCTCCGACAAGTTGGACCGCCGGAAATTTATCGGCGGTGTCGCGGCTACCGCGGGCATTATGTTCATCAAGCCCGAGCTGGTACGTGGTACAGCCGCTAACTCCACCGTGCGCGTCGGTCTGTTGGGTTGCGGCGGGCGTGGCACTGAAGACGCATCGAATTTGGTTGATACCGGTGGCGCCCGCGTCGTCGCGCTGGCCGACTTGTTTCAGGACCAGCTCGACAAGGCCCGCGCGCACTTCGATCAAGTCCAGCAAGCCAAGGGCTATTCTACTCTGGACGCATCGCAACTTTTCGTCGGCCCCAACTGCTACCAGCAGATTGCATCCTCTAGTGAATTGGACGCCATCGTAGTCGCCACGCCGCCTTACTATCATCCCCGTCACCTCGAGGCGGTGGTGGGGGCTGGCAAGCACGTCTATCTCGAAAAGCCGGTGGCCGTCGACGTACCGGGCGCGAAGCAGGTGATGGAGATAGGTAAGCGCGCCGAAGGGAAGCTAAGCCTTGACGTAGGATTCCAAATCCGCGATTGCCCCCCGTTTGTGGAAATGGTCCGCCGCATCCATGGCGGTGCGCTGGGCAACATCGTCTGTGGTGAAGCTCATTACCTCACGGGCTATATCGATCGTCCGGCGTGGCCTGACGCCCGACCGCCCGAGCAGCGCCTCCGCAATTGGGTCCACGACCGCGTTCTTTCCGGCGACATCATCGTGGAGCAGAATATTCACGTCATCGACATCTGCAATTGGGTGCTTAAGGGTCATCCGCAGAAGGCTTCCGCAACAGGTGGACGCCAAGGGCGCCCCGCGAACGACGGAGACGCCTACGGAAACTACAATGTAATCTTCCACTATCCCGACGGCGTCGATGTCACGTTCAGCTCCACGCAGTTTGCCAAGGGCTGGTGGGATGTCACCGAGCGCTTCTTTGGCACCAAGGGCACCTCACAATCGCCGTACACGGGTCCGCTGGGCATCTGGGGCGACGAACCCTGGCAGGCCGCTGGCTCTCCCGCCAAAGATGCGCCGGAGGCCCAGAAATTCTCGGTCACCGGAAGTTTCACTTCCAACCTCGAGTTCGCGGACACCGAGAAAAAGAAATCGTTCGTCGAAAGCATTACCAGCCGTAATTTCCACAATCAAGCCGCCAAGGGCGCCGAATCCGCCTTGTCCTGCATGATGGCGCGCACCGCTGCGTACCAGGGACACGAGATTACCTGGGACGAAAACCTGAAGTCCACCGAGGTGTGGGATCCGAAGATTGACCTGAATAAGTTGCGGTGAGGTCGCGATTTTGGATCTCTGCTTTTCGGATGAACCGATTCCGGCGGCGGGTCTACCGGAAAGAATCAGCGTGGAATGACGAAATTCGAAAACCTCTGAGGTGTGTATGTGCAATTCTTCGCGCCGTGAATTTCTGAAAACTACTGTGACCGCAGCTTGTTCAACGGGACTCAGCATGTCCGGCATCGGTGAACTTTTTGCTGACTCGCCCGCATCGCGCAGCGCGCTCGCCACGCCGTCTTCCGCACCCTTGCCGATCAAGAAGGGCGTTCTCCTAGAAATGCTTCCTGCCAAGCTGAGTTTCGCGGAGCGCATGAAAATGGCGCGCGACGTGGGGTTCGAGGTGATACAAGCGCCCACGACACCCGACCAGCACGCGGCCGAGGAGATCAAGAAGGCCGCTGACGGCGCGAACGTGCGCATCGATTCGGTGATGAACATGGACCACTGGAAAGATCCACTGTCGTCGAGCGATCCGGCAGTGGTGGAAAAGAGCCTGGCGGGGATGCGCACGTCACTCGACAACGCCAAGCTCTGGGGGTCAGACGCCGTGTTGCTGGTTCCCGCGGTCGTGAATCCGCAGACCTCCTATCGCGAGGCCTGGACCCGTTCGCAGAAGGAGATCCGCAAGCTCTTGCCTCTCGCGGAGGAGCTGAAAATTGTGATCGCCATCGAAGAGGTGTGGAACAAGTTTCTGCTGAGCCCGCTGGAGATGGCCACCTACATCAAGGAATTTGATAGTCCGTGGATCCAGGCTTGGTTCGACGTTGGAAATGTGCTGCTTTACGGTTATCCGCAGGACTGGATTCGCACCCTTGGGAAGAGCATCGTCAAGGTCCATTTGAAAGACTTCAAACGCAAAAAAGACGGATACGAGTGGGTCAACCTAGGTGATGGGGACGTTGATTGGGAGGCTGTGCGCGAGGCATTTCGTGAAATTGGCTACGCCGGGAGCGCCATTACCGAACTCAATGCCGGTGACGAGGCCTACCTCCGGGACGTAAGCCGGCGCGTGGACCGGCTGATCATCGGCCGAGCCTGAGCGCTAGCGCGGAGAGGCCTATCTCCGTTCCCCACGGAGGTAGGAAACTAGCCAGTGCGGAGTGGAACCTTCAAGAATGCGGAAAATTCTGGACTCTTCCTGCTAGTCCAGTGACAATTTCACCCATGGGCGGTCCGCTGCTGGTGGGTAGCCGAAGAGATTTTCTAATTGGAGCGTGCGCTTTTCTGCTCCCGCGGACCCGCAGAAAGATCCTCCAGCCCGCGCCGCCATCCGTGGTGAGTCCCATTCGTTTTCGCGAGATTGCCAGCCAAGCCGGGTTGAATTTTGTGCTTCAGAACAATCCCACGCCGCGCAAACACATGATCGAAACCATGCCCGGCGGGGTTGCCGCTTTCGATTACAACGGGGATGGGCTGACTGATATCTTCTTCACCAACGGTGCGTCGATTCCTTCTCTGGAAAAGGATTCACCCAAGTTTTTCAACCGGCTTTACAGGAACGACGGAGGAATGAAGTTCACCGACGTCACCCTGGAGGCCGGAGTCGCTGGCGCGGGCTATTCCATGGGCGCCGCGGCGGCGGATTACAATAACGATGGCTACACGGATTTGTTTGTCACAGGAGTCTATCGGAACATTCTGTATCGCAACCTGGGCAACGGCAAGTTTGCGGATGTGACAGAAAAGGCGGAAATCAAGAGCGACAAATGGTCCGTTGCTGCCGGCTGGTTCGATTACGACAACGACGGATGGCTCGACCTGTTTGTAGTCAACTACGCTCATTGGACTCCGGACTTTGATCGCTTCTGCGGCGATCGCGAGCGTAATTTGCGCGTCTACTGCCACCCCAAGTATTTTGAGGGCTTGCCCAACACGCTCTACCGAAACCGCCGCGATGGAACCTTCGAAGACGTCACCGCCAAAGCGGGCATCGCCGCACACATTGGTCGAGGCATGAGCGTGGCTTTCGCAGACTTTGATAACGACGGCTTGATGGACGTTTTTGTTACCAACGACAACGTGCCGAACTTCCTGTTCCACAACCGTGGTGACGGGACATTCGAAGAGGTGGGGCTACAGGCCGGCGTGGCTCTGACGAACAATGGACTGCCGGTGGCCAGTATGGGGACGGATTTTCGTGATTACGACAACGACGGTTTGCCTGATCTCACCGTCACTGCCTTGGCCGGTGAAACGTTTCCATTGTTTAAGAATCTAGGAAAGGGTCTGTTCCAAGACGCAACTCACCAAAGCCGACTGGGCGTTCTCACGACCAAGCGTAGTGGCTGGAGCAACGGCTTCTTTGATTTCAATAACGATGGATGGAAAGATCTGTTTACCGCTAATTCCGATGTCAATGACTTGATCGACCTGTTTCAATCCACGCACTACAAGCAACCCAACAGCCTGTTCGCAAATCTTGGGAACGGCATGTTTGAGGACGTTTCGGCGGAAGCTGGGTTTACTCTCTCTCGCGCTCACCGCGGCAGCGTCTTCGCGGACCTAGATAATGACGGGAAAATGGACGTTGCTGTTAGCGCACTCGGAGAACCCGCAGAGCTTTGGCAGAACGTCAGCCCTGACGTCAACCACTGGCTCATCCTGAAGCTGATAGGCAGCAGAAGCAATCGCGACGGGATCGGCGCGAGAATCCAGTTGGGCAATCAGTTCAACCACATGACCACGGCAGTGGGCTATGCTTCCTCCAGTTCGGGAGGCGTCCACTTCGGAACTGGCAAGCTCGACAAGATCGATCGCATTGAGATTCGCTGGCCAAGTGGCGTAGTCCAGGTGTTGCGCACCGTTCGGACCAACCAAGTTCTCGAAGTCCACGAGCCATCCAAATAGCTGGGGCATTGATTTTTGTTTAGGGAGGTGTGATCTCCGCCTCTCGTATTGCAGCCTCGCGTGCGGCCGCGGCAGACCGCTGGATCTTCTGGTACCTCAAGAGTGCTTGTCGGGAGAGGCCAGGCTGGCCGCTCGCCTGGTATGCGCTCGCTAGTTGGTAGTGCAAGCTACCGTCTTCATCCGTGGCTAGCGCTGCCTGGAGATGCGGTATAGCCTCGGCCGCTCTTCCTGCGGCCAGAAGGGCGCGCGCCAAGGCCTTATGCGCCGCCAGCAATTTGGGATTATGGGTCAACGCACGCTTGAGCAGGGGAATCGCTTCTTCCACTCGTTGCAGGTCGACGAGCGTTTCACCGACGAGATAGTTCAATTCCGCCGAGGCCGGCTGCCCTTGGAGGAGGCTTTGGAGTATTTCTAAGGCCCCGGTATAGTCTTGGCTGAATTTCAGGCTGATGGCCAGTTGCTTCTGAACTTGCTTGTCTGTGGGGGAAAGATTAAGAGCTTCACTCCATTCTGCGGCGGCTTCGTGGTACTTTTTTTGACCGCTGTCGATATTGGCTTTTAGTTCGTGTTGCTCCAAAGATGGCGACAATTGACCGAGACGAGTGAAGGCCTGGAGCGCCAACTCATTGAGTGCTCGCGCACCCCAATACAGCGACTCGGGAGTATTCACTCCTTTCGTGGCGTTGACCAGTGTATTGAATTGTCCTTCCCTGAACTGACACTCGAAGGACTGGGTACGGCAATCCGGTTGTGGAAGGCCGAGTTCCTTCTCCTCCTCAGTTCTTGCCCAGTCTGGATGTTCGGTTTTACGATAGATTTCTGCCACCGCCGCGTGCAGTCCTCGCATCTCAGGTGCTTTCTCCAATGCATGACGGTACAGAAAAAAAGCGCTTGAAAACTGCCGATCGCGAAGTCGAGCGTCTGCCACCAGGGCCAGCCAGTACGCAGATTCCGGTGCGGTCTTTTGCAATTTGTCGAAAGCGCGAACGGCGAGCGATTCGTAGCTCCGCCCCAGGCCATACCAGGCCGCTGAGCTTTCGGGAGCCAACTCAGCAAGCTTCTGGTACTGATTGGTTGCCTCTGCGGCGCGGTCGAGCGATAGCAAAGCGCCGCCGAGCATCTCAAGCGCGCCGCGGTGATCCGGCTGCAGGCCTAAGACCATCTTGAGTGCCTCGACGGCTGCGGGCACCTTGCCCAGTTGCAGACGAGCTGCGCCAAGCTTCCAGTTGCGGTATCGATTTGCGCTCGTCCCCGGCCATATGCAGCGCCATGCCGAGATTTAGCAGCAGGCCAGGGTTGTTGGGCACCGCCTGGTTTAGTTCGCGGTAGAGAGGTACGGCCTGCACAAACCTGCCCTCCGCCATCAGCTCCTTAGCACGCCGCGATTTAACCGCGAAGTCATCCGACTGGGCCAGGCAGCTCGACTGCGCCAAAATTGACACCAGAGAAAAAAGAAGTAAGTTCGCAGCTTTCATTGGTCTCACCACTAGCCAAACCCAGCCGAATTATAGGCAGGCGCTGCCTCCCTCGCTCGTCACCTTTCCATCTCCGCCTGATCTTTTGAATTGCGGCGGCGAGGACCTTGCAATGGAGGCTTAAATCGCTCCCTGAAGCGCGGAAAGCAAGAAGAGCGCAGGCTGTCAAGCCTGCGCCCTAAGAGAGTGAGAGGCACGTCCCAGTTGCGAGGTTGGTGCTGGTAATCAGAAGGCCAATCGCAAACCGAGACGGAACTGACGCTCGTCGTCTTTGGCGCTATTGATTTCCATGAAGCTCCCGCTGGTAATGTCGCCATTGGGGTTTTTGAAATGTGGAGTATTGAAAAGATTGTTCGCATCCACACGAAACTGCAGGTCGAGGCGCTCCTTGAATCTGAATGTGCGGAACAGGCTAAAGTTCACATTCACCGAGCCTGGTCCAAGCAGCGTGTTGCGACCCACCGTGCCGTAAGGATTTGGACCACTACCCGGGCGGGTTACGGGCGCGAATGAACTGGGATCGTAGTACGGTTGGCCCGGACCAACTCCGCCGAGCTTCTTGACGGGTGCGACCAGGTCGGGAGTCTGGGCCTGGCCAACTGCGTTCAACGAAACACCGGAGGCCCTAAGAGCAGACCCTCCATTCGCATTGACGCCCCACCCAGGCTGTCCGGAGATGGCGCTGAAGATGCCGCTCGTCTGCCAATCGCTAAGAATCTGGGTGACCACACCACCACTATTCGCCCACTGCTTGTCCTTGCCAACCGGCAGTTCGTAAACGTACGCCATCTGAAAGATCTGCGGTGTGTTGAAGCCTGCCGCAGCGCGGTTTCGCTGCAGAACATTGGGATCGTTCCAATCGAGACTGGCCCAACCGTCGTCATCCGTCCAATCTATAGCTTTGGAATAAGTGTAAGCTCCCTTGACCATCAGCCCATGAGAGAACTGGCGATTGATGGACACTTGAAGCGCATGATAGTTGGCGCTCAACCAACCTTGGAAGAGAAGCGTGTCCGCAGTGCGGCCAAATGACGGGACAAGGCAGGTCGGCGGATTGGTTGTGAAATCCGGTGTCTTACAATTCAGGGGCTGCCCTAAGTTACCCGTACCGGGTGCAGAGGCATTGACGTTGATATCGGCGAACTGGTGGACTGTCTGGGTGCCAACGTAGCCGACGGAAACGAGGAAGTTCGCAGGGAGCTTCCGCTCCACTATGAGATTCCAGGACTCGATGTAACCCCGCTTTAACAGGCCCGGGCCTACGCTGCGCTCCAAAGCTTGGTTCGGCAGGGGAATAACTCCGCTGCTTACATCTGGGCAGCAAATGGCCGGAATGCCGACGGGGATCGGTCCGCCGGGAAGCGGCGCAGCGAGCGGCGATAACGATGAGAAGGGAGCGAAACTGTTTGCTCCGACAAAGTTCGAACCCACCGTGAGCGGGTAAAAGCCGCGCAGCGGTCTGGCTAGCGGAAGCGGATCAACAGTGATACCGAAGCCGGTCCGCACCACCGTGTTGTTGTTAACTTGATAGGCTAGTCCGATCCGAGGGGCGAAGAGCTTCTTGCTGGTCGTAACTCCCAGGTTGCCCGGATTACCGCCCAGGCCGCCTAGCAGAACGTTGTCGGTAGTGAAATCCAGACGGTCGAATCTGAAGGCGCCGTTACGGGTCATAAGCGGATAGTATTCATACCTAAGACCCAAGGTCGCCGTTAGTTTGTTGGTGACCCGGTAGCGGTCTCCAATGAACCACCCAAACTGCCATTCCCGGGCCGTGGCTTTGACAAATTGCTCGCTCTTCCCAACTCCGACACCATCACCGGCGCTCACGCCGAGTTCCCCGGCGAGGCCGAGTTCGAATTGCGCCAACGCATTGAACTGGTTGGGAGGGGCTCCTCCATTTAGGGCGGTCGCACCTCCACCGAAATCAAACTGTCCTCGCGGGCCTGCGCCCAGCTCAGGCTGCCAGTGATTTAGGTGATGATGGATGATATCGATGCCAGCGCTGACTTGGTGCTTGTTATGAGACCACCTGACATTGTGCGAGCTAGTGAAGCTCCAGTCGTTGCGGAAAGCAGGGTTCCATCCTTCTGGATTGCCGATGTTCGCATAGCCTGAAATGCCGAAGAAAGGCATCCCGCTGCTGCGCTGGTCCGGCGGGTTGTTGGTGCCCGGGATTCCTAGCACGTCTGACCCGATGTTGGTCCCAAAGTCAGGAGTCTGGCCGTACTCACTCATGCGAGTAAAGCCGACGTTGCCGTCGACCACAAGGTTGGGAGAAAGAGTCAAGGTGTGTCCCACGGTCACGAGTTGCACAAAAGAGTGAAAGTTACCGAGACCGCCGTCGCACGCGCAGTCTCCAATGGCCTTGCCCAAGCTGGGCTCGCCATGAAAAACCGACTTCATAGCGCTGTACTTGAAAAAGAAGTTGTGTTTGGCGGTGCGAATCCAGTCGACCTTGCCGTCAAAGTTATTGCGGTTCAGGCTTTGCGTGGCCGACTTGAAGTAATTGTCGACATTGCTGGCTCCGGGCACATTGGGAGCTGGAATCAGCGCCAGAATTTTTGCCGCGATGGGGTCAATCGCTGGAAGCATGTTGCCCGCGTATTGTCTGCGGCCGGTGCCATTCGCTGCGCCAGTTACAGGCGAAAAGATCATTCCCACCCGCTCTTGCTGGGCGGCGTTATTGGTGTCCGTCACCAAAACTGGCGTTTTGCTGTTGCTTGCACACGGAGTGGCAAATGACGTGCCGTCGGTGCAAACATAATTGCCGAGAATGCCGCTGAAGTCTCCAGTGGCAAGGGTCGCGGGGGGCACAGTCACAAGGCCGGTGCTGCGGTTATCACGTTCAAAGGTCCCGTCATAGCTCCCAAAGAAGAACAGCTTGTCCTTCTTAATCGGGCCACCGAATGTGCCTCCCATGTCGTTGAGGATGCTCTTACCCTTTTTCGGGCTTACGGCAGCGGTCTCAAAGAACTGTCTGGCTCTGAGGGCTTGATCCTCATGGTATTCAAACAAGACGCCATGAAATTGATTGGTCCCCGACTTGGTAATGACGGTAATGGCCGCCCCGCCCGTCATGCCTTGTTCGGGGTCGAAATTATTAGTGGAAATGTTGACTTCCTGGACGGTCTCTGCCGGCGGCACGTAAACAGTGTGGTGAGGCAACCAGACGAACACGTCCGCGGCGCCGTCAACGCGAGTGTTGTTGTTGTTACGGTTGGTACCGTTGATATTGAAGCTCAGGGCGCGCTCCGGAGTGTCGGCTATAGCGTTCTGGAATAGTCCGGGAGTTGCGCCGGGGACAAGATTAATCAACGTCTGGTAATTTCGGTACTGGTTCAGTGGCATTTCCAAGACCGCTTTTGCCGTGAGTTCCGTGTGAATATCGGTCTTTTCGGTCTGCAGGCTCACGACGGAGGCCTCGACAGTGACCTGCTGGGACATCTCGCCTACCTGTAATTTCGCGTCGGCGTTGGTGACGGTGTTGGCGGTAACCAGCAGATGCGTCTGCGTGAGAAGCCTGAACCCGCTGGCTGTAATTTTAAGGTCGTAGTCACCTGGCGGCACGTCTGTAATCCTGTAGCGGCCAGTCTCGTCGGAGTCCGCTTCCCGCGTAACACTTGTAGCGCGGTTGGTGACAATTACGTGCGCTTTCGCAACTGCCGCGCCGCTCTGGTCTGTGATAGAGCCGCTTACCGAACCATAAAGAACCTGAGCGTCGGCACGATGTACGTATCCCAACGCCAAGAAGCCGAGAGCAAACAGATAAGCCACATGAATGCGCAATCTACTTGTAAACATCGCCTTTGCCCCTTTCCTTCAACCCTGACGTGGCCTCTCGTCAAACTACCGCCTGACCGCTATATAATTCTTCAGCTCAATTCATTGCACGCAGGCAAGATGAGTTGCCTCGGACGCTTTGGAAACAGCTCACGATTGATTGTCTGCAGCTTGTCCGGCTGGTTGGCGTCGGGCGAAATCCCACTCATTAGGGTCGCATTCAACGTAAAGAAGCTCTCTATTCCCCCGACTTGCTGCGGAAACTACCAACTCCGCTAAGACTTTGTCAAGCTCTTTTGTTTCTCTTTAGTTTCTCTTTTTGTTTCTCTCTGAACCAGGGGTTGGGACGGGGTTGGGACGCACGGACGACGGATTTCCCCGCGCAACGCCAACGTGAATCTTAGCCCTCGCGCCGGATGCTGCGGCCAGTCCCTCGGCGGATGGTGACAATTCGGTCCGCTTGGATCCTATCCCACGCTTCAGTCGAACGGTCCGGCCAGTACACGATTACTTCTTCAATTCTCGCGTCTTCGCCTAAACCAAAATGAACCCGGACGTCGTTCGCGCTTAGGTAGCTTCCGTCCGTGTGGGCGCGCCGCAGCAGTTTTCGTCCCGGCTGACGGACTTCGATCTTGGCGCCGATGGCGAAGCGGTTTCTATTGGTCGCTTCCAGCCGAACCACTAGCCAGTGATTATGGTTCAAGGAGCGGGCTTGGTTCAGCAACAGGCGAGCCGGGCCATTGTTGTTGGCAACGACGATGTCAATTGCGCCGTCGTTGTTGATGTCGCCGAAGGCCGCGCCGCGGCTCACTTCGGAAAGGGCAAAAGCTGGCCCTGCGACTGCAGTCATCTCTCGAAATTTCTTTCCATCGCCTTGGTTACGAAATAGCTGATTATTCTGGTTAAACGGATACGGGCTTCCCCGCAACGACTCCATGCGATTCACGGCGCCGTTGGCGATGAAGAGATCCAGGTGTCCGTCGTTATCGTAGTCAAACCATTCGGTTCCAAACCCGGTATAGGGAAAGGTCGACTGAAGCAGGCCAAATTCTGCCGACGCGTCGTAAAAGTTCCCATGACCATCATTGATGTAGAGGTTCGAGCCCTCATGGGTCAAATTGGTTTTGAAGATGTCTTCGTCCCCATCATTGTCGAAATCACCGACGGCGACGCCCATGCCCGCTTGTGGAGCCCCCTCAACGTTGTAAGCCGTTCCTGACAGCAAGCCCCGCTCTTTGAACGTGCCGTTTCGCTGGTTGATCCACAAATGAGCCGCCGCGCCATCATTGGCGACGTAAATATCGGGCCAGCCATCACCGTCGAAATCGGCGCAGACGACGCCGAGGCCGGGTCCGATGGCGGCTCCAATTCCTGCTTCTTCAGTGACGTCTTCGAACGTACCGTCACCGCGATTATGGAAAAGACGCGCCGGCACAGGCTGGTACATTTTCGGCGTGCAATAGTCCCGCTCACCAGTCGAGGCATAACACTGCTTGTTTCCTTTTACTGTGAAGTCCAGATAGTTCGCTACGAAAAGGTCCAGGCGCCCGTCGTGGTCATAATCGACCCACGCGGCGCTGGTGCTCCAACGCGGGTCGTCCACCCCGGCCTTGATCGTAACATCGGTGAAAGTACCGTCACCGTTGTTGTGATAGAGAACGTTTTGTCCAAAGTTTGTGACGTAGAGGTCTTGGAAGCCGTCGTTATCGTAGTCACCGACAGCGACTCCCATGCCGTAGCCCACGTGCCCAATTCCGGCTTTTTCAGTAACATCCACGAACTCGAGCTTTCCGGTCTCGCTAAGGAGATTTCGGAAGAGCCGGTTCCCCGGCTTCCACCCCCGCGGAGGGGGAAACTTCGCGTTCCGGGGATCTTGGGCAGGGTCGAGCATCGTCCCCTGCACCATATAAACATCTAAATCGCCGTCGTTGTCGTAATCGAATAACGCGACTCCAGCACCCATGATTTCCGGCATATAGTATTGACCCGAGGTGCCAGCGAAATGATGGAAGGTCAGCCCGACTTCCTCGGCCACTTCGCGGAAGAGTGCAATAGACGAAGCGTTGGCGAATGCAGTAGTTCCATGGAGCCCGATACGTCCAGCAAGGCCTAGTGATAGTAGCTTCAGGAAGCCACGCCGCCCGAAAATGCGGCTGTAGTCCTTTCTCGGCAAGAGTCCGGCAGAGTCGCGTTTCTTTTCATTCACTGTGGGACTCTCGACGCTTCGAGAGTGCGAAGATCGCGCTCAATGCTGGCAAGCAATCCGGACTGACCGAGGGCTACAGCACCATCACGCGCCTGTCGGATATAGCGCAAAGCACTGTCTCGGTCACCCGAGCGTGCGAACGCCGCGCCGAGCGCGTATCTATATCGGGGAGTGTTTTCATCCTCCGGTTCGATCGTTTTTTTCAATTCCCGAATTCCTTCCTCGAACTTCTCCTGGTTCACTAGGAGGCGCCCAAGATTGAAGTGTGTTTGCCGATTGTTGGGTTTGTTTTCGATGGCTTTTCGGTACTCCGCCTCGGCCTCCAACAACCTGCCTTGTCGCTCAAGAAGGAATCCAAGGTTGTTGTGGGCGCCGGAGTGAAAGGGATTGATCTCCATGGTTTTTCTGAATGCGCTCTCGGCCTGTTGATATCTTTCAGCGCCCAGGAGAAGCACTCCGTAATTGTAGTAGTTTTCCGAGGAGCTTGGATCGAGGCGGGCCGCAGCTCGATAGTGCTCATCGGCCTTCTCGAATTGACCAAGACGCCCGTAAAGTTCGACCAAATTCACGTGCGCCTGAACTAATTGCGGATCAATTTCGAGGGCCTTTTCGTGTGCCGTGGCGGATTCCTCAAGCCTTCCTTGTCGCTCGAGCTGGATGCCAATTTGCACCTGTCGCGTTGCGCTTTTGTTGAGTGACCGAAGCTCCTCCAGCAGCGGGTCACTGGACGGAGGAGCACCGTCCTTATTCCTCTCGTAGAGGCGCAGCTGTTCTTCGGCTTGGCTAACCTGGCCGAGCGAGCGATGCACTAAAGCGAGCGCATAGTGGGCAGGTCCGAAGTCTGGAAAAAGCGCGCACGCCTTGCTGTAAGCTTCGGCTGCGCCCGTCAAGTCGTGGCGGGCCGCACGCGCCCGTCCCAGTCCGTAGTAGGCGTCAGCATTATCGGGGCGCTGCTCCACGATCTCAGCATAGAGCTTTCCGCTCGCCTCCCAGGCGGCGGATGCATGCAGGCAGTTCGCTAGTCGTAGCTTTGTGGGGAGATAGCCGGCATTGATTTGCAATGCCAGACGAAGAGTAGAAGTGGCCGCGTCGCACCGTCCCTGGTCCGCTTCGACGACTCCCAGATAATAGGCCCACTGAAAAACGTTGGGTTCGAGTTGTCCGGCACGCCGGTAACAAACGGCTGCTTCTTGCAACAACCCGTAAGTGTGGAGAACCATGCCCAGCCGGCCGTTTGCGGCAGCGTCCTCCGGGTGGCTGCGAGCGTACGAGTAAACCTCCCCAATCTGCTCTCGGATGCCGGGAGAGAAATTGTCAAGGGTGAGGTGAGGCAACTCTGGGACCTCAGGATCCTGCTGGGCACCCAAACTGGAGAAAGCGAATGCAAACGCCTGAAAGAAGATCAAGTACAACGCCTTCCGTGTCACCTGTTCTCCATATGAACCGGCGACAAACCTTGTCCAGCGGAATCAGGCGAGCAGGGCAGGCTCAAGGGCGTGTCACCGGTCGGGGAAAAATGGGAAAAGCTTGCGAATCTCTTCCTCGCTGGGCTGACGTCCGTATTCCGTGATTTCGAACGCCTCTGCGTGCAGCATGCGGGCAGCTTGTGCCCCGTAGCGCTTATCCAATGATTCCCGCCACTCCGGTTGCAGTTTTCTCCCCGCCAGCGGCCCCGCCGCCAGCCATTTCTTCCGCTCCACGGGATCCTTTGGCACCTGCTCGAACTGTCCGGCAGTCCACGGCAGCCACTCGTAGAACTGCGACACGTGCGCGTCCAGCATATTGATCTTCTTCTCGAACACGTCGTCAATGGACACCACAATATCCGCACGAAAGGCCTGCGGCCGAGTGAACCTGTCGCTGTAGTAGAGGAAAACCGGATTTCGCGCGAGCGGCGGCGTATCCGTAACCAAATCTGGCACGATCACCATGTATGACGCGTCCTGCACCAAGACCCCGGTGTAGCGATGATCCGGATGATAGTCATTCGGGCGGGGTGCAATGACAATGTCAGCTTTCCACTGGCGGATCTCGCGGATAACCTGCTCGCGGACTTCCAGGGTAGGCAAGAGCTTGCCGTCGTGGTTATCGAGGACTTCGTATTCGATGCCGATGCGTCGTGCCGCTTCCTGCGCTTCGGCACGCCGGCGCTTGGCGAGTTCCTCTCCGTGCTGCGACTGGTGACCAGCGTCGCCGTTGGTTAGCGATACAAACTTTACCTTATGGCCGAGCGCCGCATACTTGGCGGCGATGCCTCCGGCGCCCAGGTCGCAGTCGTCGGGATGCGCACCGAAAGCAATGACGCGCACAGGCTGATCCTGTGCCGGCCCAGGCCCAGGAAACGTTAGGAACAACAATGTAGCCACAACGCACGCGAGCCACGGTCCGCAACGAACAGAGTTTCCCGAAAACACTTGTTCAAACGAATTCAGCACGCTTATCTCCATCGGGAGGAATTATGTCTCTAACGATATCTAACATATTCGGATAGCCCGCAGTTAAAGGTCCCCTGGACATGCCCGAGACTTCTACCCGTCAGTACCAATCCGCTCGCTGATTTTCGCATCCGGAACACTTCCGCGACGCGCACTTTGTCTCCTTGTCCTTGCCTAAGACGCATCGATTCATGTCTACGTCACAACTTCCCGCGTATAGGAGCTCGGATCAACCGTGTCGTGTCACTTCTGGTAGGTTTGAGTGCCCTCTTGTTTTCCTAGTTGCAGGTCACTCCCTTCGAACTGAGCGGCGCCCGTCGCGGCAATGACTCGGGCCCTGCCGCTATTCTGTATCGCGTTAGAGAGAGAAATTGCGGCCTGCTCGGCTGCGGCCCGGCCCAATGACGTCTTGTCCGCGCATACCTTAATGACCATCGGGGAGCCCCAGCAACCTGGCCAGTGTTCCGCCCATGATCATTTTGCGCGTGTGCGCCGGAAGAGCGCACGCATCGAACAAGGCGCGGTATTGATTCACGACCGACTCTATTTCCCGCAGATCAGTGTCCGATCCAAAGACAATCTTGATAAACGCGCTCAGGTCGCCGTCCGGTGTCTTTACCTTCCACTCTGGGCTATGCCATTCCGTGCCCGACCACCAGAAGAATTTTTGGAAATCCGCGAGACGCCCCTGCATTTTCGTGAGCGTGGAGCCACTTAGATCAAAAAACACGTTTGGATTCCATCGCGCGATTTCCGCTGCCCATTCGTACTCCGGATTGCCGCAGTGCGCGCCCAGCACCGTGATTTTCGGAAAACGACGCGCAATTTCTTCCAGGTAAATCGGCCGCATGCGGCCAGAAGCCACGTCTTCCGGCTCATCAAATTTGCTCCGCAGCACGATGCCTGTGTGGAAAAGAACGATCCAGCCGTAGCGGTTCGCCACTTCGTACACGGGAAGATACGATGGATCGTTGTACGGCTTCTTCACGAACTCCAACTCACCGAGGCCACGGTAGCCCATCCCGTGCAGTTCCTCTACCTGCTTGACCACGTCCGGAGCGTCCAAATCCACGGAGCCGAACGGAACTATTTGCGAAGGATGTTGCTTCGCCGCTTCGGCTACGACCTTCCTGTCAGAAAAAGGAGTTAGCAAACACGCAGTGAGATTCAGCCGCTCCGATAGCTTCAGGAGGTCGCTGATGAAATCGCGATTCTTCTCATCAAAATGCACATGCATGTCGACGATGCGATCTGCCGTTCCGGGAGAAGCCGCCGCCCCACCGCCCAATGAAACCGCGTTGTGCGCCATGCCCCGAAGCAAGCTCCACCAGCCCGGAATGGCGGTCACTGCTCCCGCATTACCTAGAAACTTCCGGCGCGATAGTTGATTGCTCACTGGTTCCCTCCATTTCCGAGGCTCGGCGCGTTTGCCGTGGTCGACAAGTGCGCGCTATCGGTTCTCTGCATATTTTATGATATGCAGTACGATCGTACGGCCACGAGGAGTCACGGCTCCAGTCAGGAGATCCTCATGTCTCTGTTTCGCCGCCTTTGCCTATTCTGTCTTGCACTCCTCACCCTTATGTTTGCCTACGGCCGCGCCTTTGGCCAAAGTGATCCTGACGAAATCGGCCAAGTCCTTGGCGAAGAGATTCTAGCACCCGATGTCGCTCTGCATCAGATCAAATCCTACATCCTCAGCCGCGCCGCTCCGCCACCCGCAGCCAGGAATGCTCAGCAATGGACGGAGGAGGCCAAGCGTCTCCGCCAACACTTGCTCCATGACGTGGTGTTTCACGGCTGGCCCGATGAATGGGTCAACTCCCAGCCCAAGTTTGAAGACCTGGGCGTGATCGAGACAGGTCAGGGTTACCGTTTGCGTAAGCTTCGCTATGAAATCGTCCCCGGCTTTCAATCCGTTGCGATTCTTTACGAGCCAGAAAAGCCACAGGGGAAACTCCCGGCGATCCTGAATGTTAACGGCCACGTCGGCCCACTGGGAAAGGCCATTGAGTACAAGCAAAAGCGATGCATCAATTTCGCGAAGCACGGAATTCTGGCCCTCAACTTGGAATGGTTTTTCTTCGGGGAACTTCGCCAAGAGGGAAACCAACATTGGTACGGGGCGCATCTCGACCTGGTGGGCGCGAACGCGCTGGGAATCTTTCTGCTTGAAATGCGTCGTGGGCTGGATTATCTCTACAACCATCCCAGCGTGGATCGCGACCGCGTGGGTGTGACGGGCCTCTCAGGCGGAGGATGGCAAACAATTCTGCTGAGTTCGCTGGACGAGCGTGTGAAAGTAGCTGTTCCGGTTGCAGGTTATTCTTCGATGGCCACAAAAGTTGAAGCTCGGAAATACGGAGACTTGGGGGATATTGAACAAAACGGCACCGATCTTCTTGCCGGTCTCGATTATACCCACCTCACAGCGATGATGGCCCCGCGGCCCACTCTGCTGATCTATGATGCCGAAGACGATTGCTGTTTTCGCGCTCCGCTGGTAAAGCCGCTCGTCTACGATAGCGTGAAACCCTTCTTCAAGCTTTATGGCAGAGAGGATGTTTTTCAATGGTACGAAAACCGCGACCCGGGCACGCACAACTATCAGCTGAACAATCGGGAGCACGCCTATCGGTTTTTCAGCGCGCAGTTTGGCTTGCCTCCTATCGAAAAAGAAGTTCCAGTGGGCCAGGAGATCAAGAGGTACGATGAGCTCGTCGTCGGACTCCCAAAAGACAATCTCACTATTTTGGGACTGGCGCGGAAACTCGGCAACGAAATTACACGTAGGCCGGTTCCGCTCGATTCCACCTCCAAATCCGGTTGGGCAAATGAGGAAAGAGAGAAATTGCGTTCCGTGGTCCGCTACAAACCCCTGCAACTTACGCGCGTGTGGACCGTGGCCAACACGAAACACCGGGGGATCGAAACTTTATCCTATATGTTTGAAATGGACAACGGACTATGCGTCAGTGGGTCCTGGCTCAAGGGAATCGTTACACCGGAGAAGGCACCAGTCACTCTCGTGCTCAATGATCAGGGCCGGAAGGCCGCGGCCTCAGACGTTTCGGACCGCGTAAACCGGGACGAGCAGGTTTTGGCTCTCGACCTAACCTTTTTCGGCGACGCCTGGAAAGAAAACGAGCCATTCTCCTACGCCCAGATTCTGGACGGCGAAGGTGATCGATCGCTTGGATTGCAAGCCGCCCAACTCCTCGCCATTGCTAATTGGATTCGCGCGCGCGCGGGTGCACAGAAAGTACGCTTGGAATCGAGAGGCATCCGCACGCAAACAATCGGGCTTGTGGCGGCGGCTCTTCAACCGGATCTGTTGTCAGAGGTGATCGTGCACGAAGGCATGTCCAGCTTGGACTTCCTGCTGCAGAAGCCGGTGACGTTTGACGAGGCGCCAGAGCTATTCTGCCTGGACCTGTACAAGGATTTTGATCTCCATCGCTTGGCGACAATCGCCGCTCCCGCGCAAGTGAAGTTGGAGAACTTATTGACATCCTCCCCGCCATGAATGGCGGGGATTCCTACGGAGGTTGCCCGCTGGTTTTTGCGGGAATCTCTTCGGCGGGTTCCTCCTACAGCGCCCTTACTTCAGGCGAGGACAACGAAGAGGCTTAACTTTTGGGCTGCCCGCCCATAGGTCTTTTGGACGAGAGGAGATTATAGTGGAGCGAAACAAAAAGCATGCCTTATCCCCGGCCTGAACGCCGGGGCGTCCCAGGTGGGAGTGCATATCAAAAATAACCAGGAGCTTCACGACCATGTGGAGTCGGCTGAACTGAAGGGGAAACATGAAAAAATCTAATCTCTTACAACTGTGCGTTGTCTTGGCACTTGTGTTTATAGCTGGCACTGTGCTTAGGTCGGCGGAGTCCAACCCGAGCACCGCCAATTGGCAGACAACCTTGCAACAGCGGCTGCCGCTCTATGGGCACCGGAACTGGATCGTCGTTAGCGATGCGGCCTTCCCGGCTTACTCGCAAAGCGGCATCGAGACGATCGCTGTGAACCAGGATCTTCCCTCGGTGCTGCACTACGTCGTCAAGGCCATTTCTTCGTCAAAGCATGTGCGGGCTGCCGCC
>QHZB01000327.1 GCA_003224525.1 Acidobacteriota bacterium
CTTACCTCGACGCTCGTCGCCCCCGCGTCCGCGCCCCTCCGCCGAATCCCGCGTATCCGCACCACCGCATATTGGCAATACGGCCCCGTCTCACCCTCAAAGCTCAGCGCGTCCCTGAAGTCGAACGCGATAATCGCGTTGCGCGTGAATTTCAGCAGAAAAAACCGCAGTGCCCCCACGGCAATCACGTGCGCCGTCAACTCTTGTTCATCTCTTTTCATCTCGGCATGCCGCTGCTGCACTTCCGCCAGCGTCGCCGCCTCCAGCTTGTCCAGCAGGTCGTCCGCTTTCACGCCAAAACCTTTGCGCCCGCTCACTTCCACATACGGTTTCTTCGCCTCTTCCGCCGTAAGCTCGTAGCCCATCTCCGCTGCACACCGCGGCGTCAGCGCCACGATCTCATACGACAAGTGAATCGACCGCTCCGCCTCTTTCCCATGCCCCAGCGCCCGCAGTCCCGCCGCCACCACCTTTTGCAGATACGCCTGCCGCGCATCAATCACGTTGTAAACGCTTGATGCCGACTCGCCAAAGGGCGGCGCCTCCTGATCATTCTGCTCGCTCGTTGTAGCCCAAACCGTTTGCCCCTCCGGCGCATTCGGCCACTTCCGGTAATGAAAATCCTTCCCCAGCAATCCGAATTTCCACAGTTGGTAAGCAATATCTTTCCCGACGTATGTCACCGTCCCATTCGAACGCACGATAATCTTGTCCTGCGAATTCTCTTCCTCTTCTGTCTCCCCTGTGTTCTTTGCGTTCTCTGCGCCCTCTGTGTTAATTCCCGAATTTTCTTCTTCCTTCCACGGCAAGATCCAGCAACCCGCCATCTTTCCGCTCGTCGCCAATTGAATCGCCCCCGATTTCTTCAACATCTCAAACGCCGCATCCCAGAACTTCAGGTTCAGGATTTCGCTCTCTCGCGCCAGTAGTTCGTAGCCGATATCCAGCCGCGCCATCGTGCGCAGGTGGCATCCGACAATCGCGTCCGCCACGACTTGCGCCACCTCGGCGTTCTCCCCGCGACCTTCCTCGATCGATTTCAGCGTCTCTCCGCGCAACTTCGTCGCCCGTGCCTTATCTTCGGCTAAAAAGTTCGTGGCTTTCGCATAAAGATCCCAGCAGTAATAATCGAACTTTGGTTCCGCTGCCCGGTTCTTCACCCAAACCGGCGTGACCCTTTCCATTTGCAACAGGCCGATCACCACGTCCGCCACCTGCACGCCGGTGTTATCAATGTAATTCTGAATCTGCACCCGGTTACCCGCGTGCCGCAGGATTCGCACCATCGTATCGCCCAGCACCGCATTCCTCACGTGCCCGATGTGCGCCGCCTTGTTCGGATTGATGCTCGTGTGCTCGACGATCACCTTGCCGCGCTCTTCACATCTTCCGGCTCTGCGCTCCTCATCACCCTCTGCGTCTCTGCGTTGTCTTTTCTCCGTCTTGCCAATTTTTTCCACTTGAGCGTTTGCCCAGAACGCGCCCCGGTCGAAATACGCATTCAAATACCCGCCACCTGCCACTTCGACTTTGGCGATTCCGTCGACCCTGCCCAGACCATTCGCAATCTCGTGCGCAATCTGCCGCGGAGCCTTCTTCAACCTCTTCGCCAATTCAAAACACGCCGGCGAGGCCGCCTCCCCCATCTCAATTTTCGGCGGCCGCTCGAGCACAATCGGCAACTCGATGGCATATTTTTCCTGGATGTGCCGCGCCAGAGCCTCGCGCAATCGGTTTGTCAGTGTGTGATACACGTTTCCTCAGTGAGTGCAAACTCGAGAACGGAATCATGAGTATAGGAGAAGCCGCCAACAGGGGTCAAAGACAGCAGGAGCGTTGCAGCGGTTTGACACCTCGAGTGCGCGCCGATAATATCAATTCATCTCCAGCGGGACTTGAACAGGGCAGTTCCCGCGACAGATTCCCATGAAACTCGCCTATTTCGATTGTTTTTCGGGCATTAGCGGGGACATGACGCTCGGCGCTTTACTTGACGCCGGCTGCGACATGCAACACCTCCGCTTCCAACTGCGTGGCCTCCAGATCCCCGGCTGGGAGCTCACCGCCGAAAAAGTCTGGAAGAACGGCGTGGCCGCCACCCACGTCAAGGTCAAGACCGAAGACCAGCAAAAGCATCGGTCGCTCAGCGCCATCCTCGAACTCTTGCAGAAATCGCAGCTCGCTCCGCAGGTGCGCGAACGCGCCGGCGCGATCTTCACAAAACTTGGCGAAGCCGAAGCTCGCGTCCACGACGTGCCTCTCGAAAAAATTCATTTTCACGAAGTGGGCGCCGTTGACGCCGTCGTGGACATCGTCGGCGCTTGCATCGGCTTTCATGCGCTCGGCATCGATAAATTTGGCTGTTCGGCGCTGAACGTCGGCGGCGGCACGGCGAAAATGGCACACGGAATTTTGCCCGTGCCCGCGCCCGCGACAGCAAATCTGCTGCAAGGCAAGCCGACGTACTCCACTGGTGTAGAAAAGGAACTCGTTACTCCCACGGGCGCTGCGATCGTCGCGACGCTTTGCGATTCGTTCGGCCCGCAGCCGCCGATGAGTGTCACCGCTATCGGCTATGGAGCGGGCACGGCTGATCTGGAAGGCCAGCCCAACGTCGTCCGCATCATGATCGGCGAAGCCGCGGAAAAAACGGTCCCGGGCTTCGACGAAGAAATTGCCGTTATCGAAGCAAACCTCGACGACATGAACCCGCAAATTTACGGTTACTTCCTGGAAAAGGCATTGGCCGCCGGCGCGCTCGACGTCTACACCACACCGGTGCAAATGAAAAAGAACCGCCCGGGCACACTACTCACGGTCTTGTGCAAGCCGCAAGATACAAATGCACTGATGTCGCTGATCTTTGCGGAAACAACGACCTTTGGCGCGCGCACTTACCGCGCGCAACGCCGCACGCTGCCGCGCGAATTTGTGAGTGTCGCAACAAATTACGGAGACGTGCGCATCAAGATTTCCCGCGTGAACGGCCGCATCCTGCACGTCGCACCCGAATACGACGACTGCCGCAAGCTGGCCGTCGAAAAAAACGTGCCTCTGCAGCGCGTCATCAGTGAAGCCCTCCGCGCGTACGAGGCCCATTCGTGATTGCGCATTGCTTCGTAGGGGTACCCCCCGGCGGGTGCCCTCTTCGATTCTCTTTTTCTCGGAACTGACAACTTAAAACCGACAACATTAGAAAATGCCCGACAAACCCAAATACTATTTGACCACGCCGATCTACTACACGAACGGCCTGCCGCATATCGGCCACACGTATTCGACCATCGTATGCGACACCATCCGCCGCTACAAACGCATGCGCGGCTACGACGTCGTCATGACCACCGGCACAGACGAACACGGCGTCAACGTCGAACGCTCCGCGAAAAAAGCCGGTGTCCCCGAATCCGAATTCGTCGCGAAAATGGCCGCGGAGTGGCGCGCCCTGTGGGATGAGTTAGGGGTGCAAGGCGACGAGTTTATCCGCACCACCGACCTGAAACACGCCCACACCGTGCAATGGCTTTTCAAATTGTGCCGCGAAAACGGTTTCGTCTACCCCGGCCACTACACCGGACAATACTGCATCTACGACAATGCTTACGTGGACGTGAAGCCCGGTGAAAACTGTCCCGATTGCGGCCGACCCACGGAAACTGTCACCGAGCCAAACTATTTCTTTAAACTTTCTGCCTTTCAAAAACCGCTTCTTGATTGGTACGCCCAGCGCCCAGAGTTCATCCAGCCGGAGGCGCGCCGCAACGAAGTTCTCAGTTTCGTCGAAGGCGGCCTCCGCGATCTCAGCATCACGCGTACCACGATTCGCTGGGGCATTCCTGTTCCTGGCGAGGAGCCACACGTTTTTTACGTCTGGTTCGATGCGCTGACCGCGTATCTTAGCGCTGTCGGGGGTCCGAATTATGGGAAGATTGGATACTGGCCTGCCGATCTCCATCTCGTTGGCAAGGAAATCATTCGCTTCCACGCCGTTTATTGGCCTGCATTTTTGATGGCCGCCGGTCTCCCACTGCCAAAACAGATCTGGGCGCATGGCTGGCTGCTCATGGACAGCGCCAAAATGAGCAAGTCTCTCGGCAACGTCGTTCGCCCGCGGCCGATCGTGCACGTCCTCGGCATGGATGCGCTTCGCTACTATCTTCTGCGAGAGACCGTTTTTGGCCAGGACGGCAATTTTAGCTACGACGCGGTCGTTCAGCGCTACAACAGCGACCTCGCCAACGGCCTCGGCAACCTCGCCAGCCGCACCGCTGCGATGATGGAGAAGAACAGCGGAGGCAAAACCCCTAAGCCTGCGGCGCTTCAACCGCAGGACAACGCCTTGGCCGCACAAGCTCAGGCCGCGATCGGCGAAGTTTTGGAGCTGTATGACAATCTGGCATTCTCTCGGGCACTGGAGCAGCTCTGGTCGCTGATCGCCGCGACGGACAAGTACTTGACGACCGAGCATCCATGGTCCTTCGGTGAGAGTGACGCCGAACAGCAGCGCCGCGCCACGATTCTCTGGACCACCGCAGAAGTTCTGCGAATCGTAACGGCATTGACGCATCCTGTCTTGCCGGAGAGCACAACAAAAGTGTGGTCGCTGCTCGGCCAGCCTGGACAGCCTGGATCTATTGCGCTTGACGATTTGAGCTGGGGACAGCTTGCGCCGGGTACACCGCTCGGCAAGTCGCATGCACTTTTCCCGCGCATCGAAAAAACCGAAGCAATCGAGAGGATGGAAGCCATGGAAAAAGAAGCACAGAACGCTCCGTCGCCGGTCGCCACGCCAGCGCCCGCGAGCACTCCCGCCGTCGGCAGCACCGCTGCTGCTGCCGCTGCGCCACAAGCCGCGCCCGAGAAAATCGGCATCGAGGATTTCGCCAAAGTCGAGATGCGCGTCGGGCAAATCAAGACCGCCGAACGCATCGTCGGCGCCGACAAATTGCTAAAGCTGACAGTGGATATTGGCACGGAGATTCGCCAGATTTGCGCCGGTATCGCGCAGTATTACGAGCCGGAAGCGCTGGTCGGTCGCAAAGTCGCCGTGGTCGTGAATCTCGCGCCGCGCAAGCTTCGTGGCGTCGAATCCAACGGCATGATCGTCGCCGCCTCCGTCGGCCCCGAAGCCCGCCCCGTCCTTGCCGGCTTCCTCGAAGAAGTCGAAATCGGCGCCAGATTGAAGTAGGTGTTTTCCTTGTAGTGGCGCAGCATGCTGCGCCATGCACCGTTGCGCCATGCACCGTTGCGGCAGGTCCGGTTCCGGGCTCGCTTGCGGCGATCGTGCGATCGTTTAGGGTGGAGGTAACGCGCCGGGCGCGGGCCGAACTACAGTAAATGGGGACGGCGAGATCTGCCAGCACAACTATTTTGAGCGCATAATCCGTGACGGGCAGGAATTTTCGGATGCGACGCGATACATCGCTGAGAATCCCCTGAGATGGCAGAGGAAGTTGCCTTCTGGGAACGTTGCGGACGCAAAAGCCTGGCGCAGCATGGTGCGCCACTACAAGGGAATTGGCGAGTGAATGGAACTCATCGACTCACACGCGCACATCGACTTCCCGCAATTCGCCGAAGACCGCGAAGCCATGCTCGATCGCGCCCGCGCGGCAGGCGTGACGGCACTCCTCGCCATCGGCACGGGCCCCGGACCGGAGAAGCTCGATTCCGCGCTGCCATTTGCCGAACATCATGATTGGATTTACGCCACCGTCGGCATCCATCCCCACGAAGCGAAGCAAGTAACGCAGCAACATCTGGCTGACCTGGCCCGGCTGGCGAAGCATCCCAAAGTCATCGCCTGGGGCGAGATCGGTCTCGACTACTACTACGATCATTCTCCGCGCGATGTGCAACACCGCGTCTTCCGCGATCAGATGGCACTTGCGCAGCAGGCAAGGCTTCCCATCATCATTCATTGCCGCGATGCCTGGTCTGATTGTCTGAGCATGATCGAAGAACGCTGGCGGCCAACTGGACTAGGCGGCATCCTGCACTGCTTCACCAGCACGCTCGAAGATGCGCGGCGCGGAATCGAAATGGGTTTTCTGATTTCTTTTGCGGGGAATTCAACCTATCCGAAAACGCAGAACCTTCGGGACGTTGCGAAAGAATTGCCGCTCGAAAAGATCTTGATTGAGACGGACGCTCCGTATCTTGCGCCGCAGCCCTGGCGCGGCAAGCGCAACGAGCCCGCCTACGTTGCCGAAGTAGCGCGCACGCTTGCGAGTGTGAGAAACTTGTCGCCAGACGAAGTTGCCGCAGCCACCTCGGAGAATTTTCGGCGCTTCTTTGGCCTCGCCCGGCCGGCAACTCACGACGCTCTGGGTCTCCAGGGCAAGGGTTAGATCGGGAGATTTGCTATCGCGCTGCTCACGGCTAAAGAGATTTTTGATCTCGTCCGCGACGACCTCATTTTGGTCGAAGAAGAGCTTGCGCGGCAAAGCGATGCCGCCTTTCCGCCCGTCTCTGAAATCACCGCATATTTGCTCGGCGGCGGAGGGAAGCGCATGCGCCCCGCACTCCTGCTTCTTTCCGCGAGCTACGCGGGCCGCAAAGATCGCAGCGCTATCCGCCTCGCCGCCGTCGTCGAACTTTTGCACAGCGCGACGTTGATCCACGACGACGTTATCGACAGCGCCAATACACGCCGTGGCCGCCCGTCCGCCAATTCAAGATGGGGCAATCATCGTAGCGTGCTGACCGGCGACTGGCTGTACATGCAATCTTTTCAGATGGCTCTGGAGGAGCGCAATTTTCGTATTCTGGACATTCTGATCGACCTGACTCGGAAAATGGTCGAGGGCGAACTGATTCAACTCGCGAAAATCGGACGCATCGATGTAACCGAAGAAGATGCGCTGCGGCTGGCCACCTACAAAACCGCATGCCTTTTTAGCGGCTGCGCGCGGCTCGGCGCAGTGCTCGGCGGTCTCGAGGGTAAAGAAGAGCAGGCGCTTGCCGATTACGGACGATTCGCGGGCCTGGCGTTTCAACTGGTCGACGATTTGCTGGATTTTACGGCGTCAGCGGAGCAACTGGGCAAACCTGTCCTCAGCGATTTGAAAGAAGGCAAGGTCACGCTGCCGCTGATCTACGCGATGGAAAATGGCCACCGCGATGCACGTGAACTGGTCGCGCGTGTTCTGGAAGAGAAGGAATTTAATTCCGTTCGTCCAGAAACAATCGTTTCGCTCGTTCACGAATCGGGCGCACTCGAACGCGCCCGCAATCTGGCGCAAGACTACGCCCAACGTGCCAAGGCGTGTCTCAACGGCCGCCCGGATTCCGATTACGCTCGGGCTCTCGCCACACTTCCCGATTTTATCCTCGAACGAGAGAACTAGTCGCGCCAAGCGCCATGCTGCCGTTCAAACTGGTTTACCACGAACGTTATGACCTGAATGTAGGTCCGCACGTTTTTCCATCGCAGAAATTCCGCCTCATCCATGAAATGTTGCTCCGCGAAGGCATCGCCACCCCGCAGGATTTTCTGCGCCCCGATCCGGCTAGCGATGAAGACATCCTGCGCGTCCACACTCCGGACTGGGTGCACAAACTGAAGACCGGCGCACTCACCGCCGGCGAAGTGATGCTCCTAGAAGTGCCGTATTCGCCGGAACTCGTCGAAGCCGTCTGGCTTGCTGCCGGGGGTACCATTCTCGCCGCGCGATCAGCACTTGGTGATGGATTCGGTTCAAATCTCAGCGGGGGATTTCATCATGCGTATCCGGGGCATGGCGAAGGTTTCTGCGCGATTCACGATGTGGCGGTTGCGATTCGAAAACTGCAGGCGGACGGCTTGGTAAAAAAGGCCATTGTCGTCGACACAGACGTGCATCACGGGAACGGCACCGCGGCCATCTTTCGAAACGATCCTACGGTCTTCACAATTTCGATCCATCAGGAAAACAATTATCCAGCGCACAAGCCGCCATCAAGCATCGATCTCAACATGGCCGACCGTGCTGATGACGATGAGTATTTGGGCGTGCTGATTCCGGCGGTGCAGCAGGCGCTCGACGAATTCCGGCCCGATATTCTTTTTTACGTTGGCGGCGCCGACCCGTACTGCGAAGATCAGCTTGGAGGACTAGCGCTGACGAAAGAAGGATTGAAGCAACGCGACCGGCAGATATTCGAGGAAGCGCGCAGCCGCGGAATTCCGGTGGCGACGACACTCGCCGGCGGCTACGCGCGACGGGTAGAAGACACCGTTCGAATCCACGTCAACACGATCCTGGCCGCCAAGGAAGCGGCGGAGTAACATCCGCAAAGCTCAGCGATGCGTGGTTAATGCCCTGCGCACTTAGGGCGCGGGACTTCCTGAAGGCAATGAGCCGCTCGGCGGAGCCAGGGCGCGGCGAACGGCGGCTGCCAGGTTGGGCTCAAAGACATCGGGTTCGAATCCATTCGAGCGATAGGCAATTTTCCCGGCGCGATCAACCACCATCACGGTCGGGAAGGAGTTGACGGTGAAGAACCGGTCGAGGCCATCTGCGAATACCACCGGCGTGCGAGGCTTATCCGCCTCCAGATACGGCGCCACGAGAGATTCATCTTCGTCACAATTGGCGGCCAGAAAAAGCGTGTCAGGATTCGCCTGGAAGTCCGCGGCGACGCGAGCGAACAAAGGTTCAAGCGCGTGGCAAGGGCCGCACCAAGTCGCCCAGAAATTGACGACGAGAACTTTCCCCTTCGTGTCTTTCAGCGAAAAGGCCGTGCCTTCGGGAGCTTTCCTGAGCGTGAAATCCGCGGGTTCGCGGGCGTCCGCATTTTTCCTTGGCTTGGCTGCGATGGAGGTTTGCGAGACTTCATCGTAAATACGAAGCAAATACTCACCCAGACCATCATCAGAGCCATGGGCAAGCCGCCAGACATTGCCCAATTTCTGCCGGATCGCGCGCCGGCCGGCAGTTTCATTCGTTGCGTCGGCCCAGGCGAAGGCGCGGGCGTATTGTTGGATCGCGCCATTCAAATCTTTTTTCATTTCGGCGATTTCACCGAGCTGTTCCGCGGCCGCCGCGCTGGGCAGGATCTCGTAACTCGCCACGAAATCTTTTTGAGCCGCTACCGTGTCCTTCAATTTCAGTTCGAGTCTTCCGCGCAAAGTCAGCACGGACATGCGATCGCGTTTCTTCTCCGTGGCCCACTCTTCCTGGGAAACCCTTGGCGATTTGTCCCCGGGAGAGCTGCGCTCGACAAATTCCAATACGTGGGTGGCATAGTTTGCGGCCCGGCGGAGAGCGGCTTCGTCGCCATCCTGTTCGAGCAGCTGAATCGTCAGGATGGTCATGGAGATGTCGTCAGGGCTGAGAGCGACGATTCGCTCGCCGTAACCAGCGGCGCGCGCGTTATCCCGCAATTGCAGGCTTGCTTCCACAAGGGCACGGTAAATCTGGGGACGCTGGCGCGAATCCGGATATTCCTTTAAGAATACCTCCAGATTTCGGACCAGCGCCGCGCGGTCGTTCCCGGCTTTGCTGATGGCTTGCTGCAATTCCTCTTCGGGCGACGGCTGTTTGGCGGAGGAAGCCGGATTCGAAGCGGCGACTTTGGACGATGGTGGCATTGGGTTCTGACTCTTTTCGTTTTGCGCAGGGGTCTGACCGCAGAGTGGAGAAGCCGCCGCGCAAAGAAAAAGAATCGAAGTCGCGCACGCAGAGAAGAGCCGGGAAGTCATACAGTTGAATTCTAAGGGTATCGGAAAGAATTGTCGCTAACTCTTCGATGTTTTTTCCTAGAACGAAAGCGCGAATTTGTACGAGGCTATTTCCTGCCGCTCACGCGAATTTCACCGGAGACGGTATGCACGTCCACGCGCCCGCCACCGCTGCCCATGTGGGCCCGAAGAGAATGCTTGCCCTGCTCCTCGATGACGATCGGAATGTCGGTGCGAATCTCACCGGAGACCGCTTCCGCCGAGAGATGGAGATTCGCAGAAGCCGGGATGTTGAGCTGTACAGTGCCGGATACCGTTTTCAGTTCCCAGTAGCTGTCAGCGCCGGGGTTTCCCTGCACGGAAACCCCTCCCGAGGCGGCATGCGACTTCACGTCTTTTGCGACGCCCTGAATCTCGACTTCGCCGCTGCCGGTATCCGCTTCGACGCGCCCTCCCGGATGGGAAACGCGAATAACGCCGGAGAGGGCGTTCACGCGCACATCGCCCCGAGTGTTTGAGACCGTCACACTTCCCGAAGCGGACGATACGCGGACATCATTGCCAATATCAGAGGCCGACACCGACCCGCTGGCGGTGGTAAGTTGGACGTCGCGCTCGATTTTTTCCACTCGGATGGTCCCCGAAGCGGCTTGCACTTTAACGGGGCCGCGCACGCCGCGAATCGTCAGCGCGCCGGACGCGACGGTGGCGCTGACTTCCGTGTCGCGCGGCACCTGGATCGTGTAAGCGATGCTGACGTTGCGCATGCGAGATATCTCCTTGCCGATGCGAACGGTGTCGCCTCTTTGCTCGATGGGAGGATTCGCAAGGGTATCGTCCAAGCGCTTCTGCGGATTGTCAAAGCCGAATCCCGACGCGCGCACTTCACCGCGCACGTGCACTTTGCCGTCAGCGCTGCCTGTGATGTCCACGTCACCAGAGGCGTTGGTCAGTTCCAGGCGGAGTGGACCGCTAACGTTATAGCTGCGATCGAAGGCGCCGCTAACAGAAGGCCCACTGTCGCAGCCAGCCAGCACATGGACGGCCGAAAATAGCACGAGCGGTAAGTAAAATCTGCGGTGGCGCGTCATTCATCCTCCGTAACAGTCGAGAGACTCGCGCTGAGCCGTCCCACATAGCTACGCAATTGCAGAGAATTATGTTCCCTGCGCAGCCTTGGCGGAGCGCAGGCCGACGGGTGAAAGAGTCTCGTTGAGAGAGCCCTGGCGATAACCCTCGAGGTCCAGGGCAACGTAGGTGAAGCCTGCCGCTTTCAGCCGATCCACCATGGCGGCGGCCATTTCGGGCGCGAGTGCGCGAGGCATTTCTTCGGGCGATATTTCTATGCGTGCAAGCCTGTCGTGGAGCCGCACGCGGAATTGACGGAAACCAAGCGCGCGCAAAGCGGCTTCTCCGCGCTCGACAAGTCCAAGCCGCTCCGATGTCACTTCCGTGCCGTAGGGCAAGCGCGAAGCGAGGCAAGCGGAGGCTGGGCGATCCCAGGTGGGCAAACCGGCACGCTTCGAGAGAAGCCGAATGTCCGCCTTGGCAAGGCCGGCGTCGAGAAGCGGCGCAAGAACCCGATGCTCCGTGGCGGCGCGATGGCCGGGGCGAAAATCGAGCGTGTCATCGGCGTTCACACCGTAGGCGACGGCGGCAAAACCGCGCTCCTGCGCTAATTCGTCCAATGAGGAAAAAAGCTCGTCTTTGCAGAAGTAGCAACGGTTCGCCGCATTCGCGAGGTAGGCGGGATTATCCATTTCGTGGGTTTCGATGAATTCGTGGCGCACGCCCAACTTGCCCACAAACTCTTCCACTATGGAGCGATCGTGTGCAGAGTAACTCGGCGAGAGCGCCGTGACGGATAGGGCGCGGGCACCCAGCGCCTTGTGAGCTGTCCAGGACAGATAAGCAGAGTCCGCACCCCCCGAGAGCGCAACGATGAGCGAAGGAATTTCGGCGAGACGAGCGAGCAGGAGACTTTCCTTTTCTTCCGCGGACACCGCAGCGCCCTTTGCATTGCGAATATGAACGAGCTCTTTCATCCCAGTGCTGAGTATAACTCAGAGTGCCGCCGACATCGCAGATTGCGCCGCAGCGGGAGTCACTTAAAATCCAGAAGCACATCAACCGTATTGTTGCCCGCATCCGTTTGCAGCCAATGCCCGACGTTCTCGTAGTGCACCGGCAACTCACCAAAGACCTGCTCCTGGTGCGTTTGCAGCTTTGCCAGAAGATCCTCGAACTTTACTTTGTCGAAGATTTCACCGGCAGCGAAGGGCCATGCGTTTTGCAGTTTTCGCTCGGCGGCGGGCGAAATTCCCGTGAGGACCATTTTGCCGAAGTGAAATTGCGGCCCTTCTTGAATGCTCACCGAATAGGAAACAGTGTGTGCCTGATCGTCATACGCTGGAAGCGGATCAAGCTTTGCCTCGAGGTAGCCGCGATGAGCGTATTCTTCGCGGGCGCGGTCCCAGGCCGCTTCGATTTGCATGCCATCGGCGGTATCCCCGTTCTTGATCCCAAGCAGGCCGTTCAGCGTGAATTCCGACACGAGTGTGTTTCCCGTCCAATGGATTCCCTTCCACCGATATACCGCGCCTGGCGCTAACGGCACGTAGACTGGAATTTGCGAGGGCAGCTTCTGATGGGGATCGCCCGTCACTCGCACCTCCGGCGGCCCGAGCTTCGCGCGCAGGAATCCTTGCTGCAGATAAATGGGCTTTATCGCTTCGGAGAGAAAAAGATCGATGGTCATTCGAGAATA
>QHZB01000289.1:0-6027 GCA_003224525.1 Acidobacteriota bacterium
TTGAACGCGGGTGCGGCGGCGGGTTGCGTGTCGGGCCTTCTCGGGGTACATTGAGGCGCGTTCATTCCTCAACACCACATTATATGATTTCGGGCTTGCGGTTTGCCCGGATAGGATCGGAGAGCATGGGTGGGATCAGAACTCTTCCGCTGCAAGAGTATCGATCAACTGCTGTCGGATTCGGAAAATGCTGAAGTCCGGTTAAAAAAGTCTCTTGGATGGTTGAGCCTGACCTCACTAGGAATCGGTGCGGTCATCGGCTCCGGCATCTTTACCATCATCGGCACGGCCATTGCCGGACAAAAGTTTGAAGCTTCGTCCATCTTGAACGCCCCTCTTCTTGAATACCTGATCCATCATTCCGCTTCGTTTGGACGCCCCGGCGCCGGGCCGGCCATCGCTGTTTCCTTCATTTTGGTGGCGATCGTCTGCGGCTTCGCGTCGGTGTGCTACGCGGAGCTTGCCGCCATGATTCCCATTGCCGGCAGTGCGTACACCTACACGTACGCGACGATGGGGGAACTCATCGCCTGGATCATCGGCTGGGATCTCATTCTTGAATATGCCGTCAGCAATATGGCCGTAAGCGTCGGTTTTTCGGCGCACATGGTGGGCTTGCTCGATTGGTTCGGGTTGCACCCCGATCCTCGATGGATTTCTCCGGCCTATCTCCCCGGCGGATTGAGCGACCTGCAGGGAAACGCGCTCTACGCGCCGGGCTGGCATTTTGGGTTTAACTGGCCCGCCTTCATCATCGTGATGCTGCTGACGGTGATTCTGGTGCGCGGCATCAAAGAGTCGGCGCGAACGAACAACATCATGGTGCTTTTGAAAATAATTGCCATTCTGGTGTTCGTGACTTTTGCATTCAAACTCATCCATCCCGCGAACTATCATCCCTTCGCACCAAATGGCTGGCCAGGCATTCTGACCGGCGGTTCGATCGTATTTTTCACCTACATTGGATTCGATTCGGTATCTACCGCCGCCGAGGAATGTAATAACCCCCAACACGACCTGCCCATCGGCATCATCGCAACGCTGGTGATTTGCACGCTTCTGTATATTGCCGTCGTAGTGGTGCTCACCGGGTTGGTTCGCTGGGAAACACTGGTGGACGACGCGGCCCCGGTTGTCAACACACTCAAGAAACTTCATTTCTCGGGGGTTCGCCTGGTAGTGCTGATCGGCGCATTGATGGGCATGATCTCTTCCCTGCTGGTCTTCCAACTCGGCCAAGCCCGTGTGTGGTTTGCCATGTCGCGTGACGGTCTGTTTCCCAGAATATTTGGGCGTGTGCATCCGCGATTTCAGACGCCGGATTTTTCGACATGGATGGCGGGATTCGTGGTCGGTATTCCAGCAGGCCTGCTCGACATCGGAACGCTTGCCGATCTTTCGAATATCGGCACCCTGTTCGCGTTCGCTCTGGTCGCGGCAGGGGTGCTCATTCTTCGGTATCGCGAACCGGACCGCCCGCGCGCTTTCCGTGCCCCGGGCGGACCGCTGGCGCCTATCGTCACGATTTTTACATGCCTCCTGCTCATGGCCGGCCTGCCGATCATGAACTGGATCCGCTTCTTTGTCTGGATGATCCTGGGCCTGGTGCTCTATTATTTTTATGGCCGGAAGCACAGCACTCTAAGAGCAGCAAATCGCGCGTAAGAGGAATTGCAGAATGCAGGGATCGTCTTTTCAGCATGTGTGGCGAACGGGAGTCGCGCTCGCCTGCCTCGTGTTCTTCCTTTCCTCTCCGCAGAATTCGCGCGCGTGGGGAAGAAGCGGACACAGGCTCGTCGTCAACAAAGCCGTCGAAACCCTGCCGCAGGGTATCCGGGAGTTCTTCGACACAAACCGCAGCTTCCTGTTGCAGCATGTCACCGACCCGCTGGACGTAATCGCGAAAACTCCGGCCGAGCGGCACAATCACTTCATTGCTCTCGACAAGTACGGGCGATTTCCTTTTGAGACCTTGCCACGCGACTACAAAGCCGCGGTAACGAAATTTGGTAAATCTAAGCTGGAAGCAAACGGCCTGCTTCCCTGGCAGATTGGCGTGTACAGTAAAAAATTGACCGAAGCGTTGAAGGACGGGAAGTGGGAAGAGGCAAAACTGGATGCGGCCATACTCGCGAATTACGTGGCGGAGGCCCATGATCCCTTCAACACGACCGATAATTTTGACGGCCACTTGAGCGGCCAGCTGGCGGTCAACGAGCGATTCGGAACCACCCTGATCGACCGCTATTCGTCATTTTTCCCCATGCGGCCAAATGATGCGTTTTTCATCAGCGACCCGACGGACCGTGCTTTCGAGGCTTGCCTTGGTTCTCATAGCTGGCTCGAGACCATTCTTCTCGCCGACCGCAACGCGCGTCGCGGCGAGAATTCCTTCACCGACGAGTATTACGACCGCTTTTACAACCAAGCCGCCGCAATTTTGATTCGGCAGCTCTCCGACGCGGCCACCGACGTGGGCTCTTTCTGGCTTACGGCGTGGATAAACGCCGGCCGGCCGCAGCTCCCGCACTAAACTTTCGCGGATGATGCCGCCCTTGCTCTCCAACCGGATTGCTTCCCTGCCCAAGGCCGAGCTGCACCTCCATCTCGAAGGCTCCCTCCAGCCTGCAACCGTCTGCGCGCTGACGGCCCGTCACGGTGTCAAGATGACCGAAGAGGAAGTCCGCCGGCGCTACGCGTACCGCGACTTCCCCGAATTCATCGAAGCCTTCAAGTGGGTGACTTCGTTCTTGCGCGCGCCTCAGGACTACGCGCTCATCGCTCGCGACCTTGCCGAACACTTGCTCACGCAACGCGTGATCTATACGGAAGTAACTTTGTCCATCGGCGTGATGCTCCTTAGGAAGCAGCGGGTGGAAGCGAATTTCGAAGCCCTCCTCCGCGCCACCGAGCCCTTCGAAAGCCGCGGACTCCGCTTCCAGTGGGTGTTCGACGCGGCCCGCCAATTCGGCGCGGACGCAGCGATGGAAGTCCTCGAATCCGCAAAGCGCTGCGATTCGAAAGCCATCGTGGCCTTCGGCATCGGAGGCGATGAGCTCAGTGTGCCGACAAAGGAGTTCCGGCCCGTCTACGACCGCGCCGCTCAAATGGGTTTGCACCGCTTGATGCACGCAGGCGAGGTCGGCGCGCCGGAGAAAATTCGCGAAGCCATAGAATTGCTGGGAGCAGAACGCATCGGCCACGGTATAGCCGCGATCCACGATCCAGAGTTAATGGATTTGCTCGCAGAGCGAAAGCTCCCGCTCGAAATATGCCCTGGGAGCAATATGAAAACGGCCGCCCTCGCCCGGCAACTCCAGCGCGAGCACCCAAGAATTGAAGATCATCCTCTCCCCAAACTCCTGCGTCACGGAATACCCATTGTGCTCTCCACCGATGATCCGGCCATGTTTCACACGACCCTGCACGAAGAGTATGTAAACGCCGCGCGCATGGGATTACAGGAAAACGAGCTGACGCGAATCGTCGAGATGGGTTTCGAACACGCCTTTTCCCCCGCCGGGGAACGGCGCGGAGCATGATGCAGTCAAAGGCAATGTTATACTGGCGGCATGAAAGCACACGTGTGGGTAATGCCAAAACGCACCGTACTCGATCCCCAGGGACAAACGATCCAGCACGCCCTCTCCGGGCTTGGCTACTCCGCCGTGCGCGACGTCCGCCAGGGCAAATTCTTCGTTTTGAATCTCGATGGCTGGAGCCGCGAAGAAGCACAGAAACAGCTCGAGCATATTTCAAAAGAAGTTCTCACCAACACGGTCATCGAAGAATACCGCTTCGAGATCGTGGACTGAGCGGCCTCCCTCATGAAAAACCTGCGCAATCCTTCAAGGAGTTCATTCCTATCCCTGGCCGGCCCCTTCCTGCTTGGCGTTTTCGCTATGCTGGCGCTCGCAGGATGCAAGCCAAGCGGGCACACTTCCGATCCGCGCCTGCGGCCGATCGACGAGATGCTGGACTCCCAGCTGCCCGCGGGCACTGCCAAATCGCGAGTAATGTTTTACCTCAGTTCTCAGAATTTTCCCGTGGAAAACACGGGTGATCCTCGTGCAATTGTGGCTGTCGTTCATCATGTGGATTCGGACACGCTCCAGCCCGCAACAGCGCGCGTTACGTTTCACTTTGATGCCAGCGACAATCTCAAGTCCTACGAGCTTGTGGCGGCGGCAAGCTCTGCCTCCCGGCGGTAATCTGAATCGGGATAGGTTCCGTGGTATTCATGTTGGTAAAACGGCCAGCATGCTACGCTGCTTGAAACTCTTTGAGGAGACGCCGCGCATGTGCGGAATAGTCGGCTATATCGGGCCCAAGAAAGTTGTGCCCGTTATCATTGAAGGTCTGCGTAAGCTGGAGTACCGCGGCTACGATTCCGCAGGCATCGCCGTCGTAACCCAGGGCGGCAAGCTGGAAATTCGCCGCGCTCCAGGCAAACTTCGCAATCTCGAAGAGGTCATCGCCAGGTCCCCGCTGGAAGGCACCTACGGCATCGGTCACACGCGGTGGGCCACCCATGGCCGTCCCACCGAAGAGAACGCCCACCCGCATCGCGATTGCACTGGCCAAATCGTCGTCGTCCACAACGGAATCATCGAGAACTACCTCGAGCTAAAGGAAAAGCTGCAGAAAAAGGGACACAAGTTCGCCACGGAAACCGACACCGAGATCGTAGCGCACCTTGTGGAAAAGCACTCGCAGGGCGGGGTGCCGCTCGAGGAAGCGGTGCGCTTGTCATTGAAGGAATTGCGCGGCATCTACGCGCTGGTGTTCCTTTCCGCGAAAGATCCTCAGAAGATTGTTGCCGCGCGCCTGGGCCCGCCATCGGTGATTGGACTCGGCGATGGAGAATATTTCGTCGCTAGCGACATCCCCGCGCTGCTCCAGCACACGCGCGAAATGTTTTTCCTCGCCGACGGCGACATCGCCGTGCTGACCACACAAGGCGTGCGCGTCATGGACCACGACGGCCGTCCCGCCGAACGCCCCGCGCACCACGTCGCCTGGGACCCCCTCATGGCGGAAAAGGGCGGCTACAAGCACTTCATGCAGAAGGAAATTTTTGAGCAGCCGCGCGCCGTGCGCGATACCTTGCTCGGCCGCATCTCGCAGGACACCGGAAAAGTTTTCCTGGATGAGATGGCGATTACGGAAAAGCAGTTCCGCGAGTTTCAGAACGTGCGCATCGTTGCCTGCGGCACGAGCTGGCACGCGGCTCTGGCTGCGAAATTCATGATCGAACGCCTGTCGCGTGTGCCCGTTGAAGCGGATTACGGCAGTGAGTTCCGCTATCGCGACCCCATTATCGATTCGAAAACGCTGACGGTGTGCATCAGCCAGTCCGGCGAAACGGCGGACACGCTGGCCGCTCAGCGCGAGGCAAAATCGAAGGGCTCGCCCTCGCTGGCGATCTGCAACGTGATCGGTTCCATGATCACGCGCGAAGCTAACGGTACAATTCCCACGCACGCCGGGCCGGAGATCGGCGTGGCTTCCACAAAAGCTTTCACTTCGCAATTGACTGCGCTGCTTCTGCTCGCTTCCTATCTCGGCCAGCTTCGCGGCAACCTGACCGAAGACGCCGCCAAGATCCTGATGCAGGAATTCACGCGCATTCCCCAAAAGATCGAAACAGTTCTGCAAGCGGATGAATCGGGATTCTATGAAAACCTGGCGCGGCAATTTTTCCGCTACACCGATTTTCTCTATCTTGGCAGAGGGATTCACTACCCGATCGCGCTCGAAGGCGCACTGAAGCTCAAGGAAATTTCCTACATTCATGCGGAAGGTTATCCTGCGGGCGAAATGAAGCATGGCCCCAACGCGCTAATCGACGAAAACCTGCCGGTCGTGGTTTTAGCCACGCGTGACGAATCCGATCCCGAAGCGATGACGCGGTATGAGAAGAGCGTTTCCAACATCAAGGAAGTGAAGGCGCGCGACGGCATCGTCATCTCCATTGTCACCAAGGGAGATCATCTCGCGCGCGAAGCCTCCGATCACATCGTCGAA
>QHZB01000289.1:6158-6521 GCA_003224525.1 Acidobacteriota bacterium
ATGCTTCGTTATTTTCGCCCTGGTCTCGCAACTCTCTTGCTCTTCTTGTTGCCAGCCGGGTTCCCCGCTTCTGGGCAAACTCCGGATGCCGACACGGCGCCATTGCGCGAAGTCCACGCCGAGGGTGAAAAACTCCTCACCGAGGCCCAGATCATCGCGATAACCGGCCTGGTCGCCGGCGCCCAGATCGGCCGGAATGATTTGCAAACCGCTGCCAACAGGCTCGTGCAAACCGGGCTTTTCGCCAAAGTAAGTTTCAACTTCCAAAGCAAGGTCACCGGCATCCTGGTGACGTATCACGTGGAGGAATCGCCTCGAATCCCTGTCTACTTCGACAATATTCCCTGGTTCACGGATTCGGCG
>QHZB01000328.1 GCA_003224525.1 Acidobacteriota bacterium
GCCAAGAAATACACCAACCGCGGATTGCAGTTTCTCGACCTGATTCAGGAAGGCAACATCGGCCTGATGAAGGCGGTGGACAAGTTCGAGTGGCGCCGCGGGTACAAGTTTTCGACCTATGCGACGTGGTGGATCCGGCAGGCCATCACGCGCGCGATCGCCGACCAGGCACGCACGATCCGTATTCCGGTGCACATGATCGAGACGATCAACAAGCTGGTGCGCACCAGCCGCCAGCTCGTGCAGGAACTCGGCCGCGAGCCAACCAGCGAAGAAATCGCCAAGCGCATGGACATTCCGGTGTCCAAGGTGCGCAAGATTTTGAAGATCGCGCAGGAGCCGATTTCGCTCGAAACGCCGATCGGCGAAGAGGAAGATTCGCACCTGGGCGACTTCATCGAAGACAAGGCGGTGGTTTCGCCGTCCGATGCAGTCATCAATTTGAACCTGAAGGAACAGACTTCTTCTGTGTTGAAGACGCTGACGCCACGCGAGGAAAAAGTCATCAAGATGCGGTTTGGCCTGGACGACGGCAGCGAGCACACGCTCGAAGAAGTCGGCCAGTCGTTCGCCGTTACCCGCGAACGCATCCGCCAGATCGAAGCGAAAGCGCTGCGCAAGCTGCGGCACCCCTCGCGTTCGCGCAAGCTGCGTGCCTTCCTCGAAGGCCCCTCGCGCGACTACCTCTAGAAAATCAGAACGATTCCAGACAAAGCGCCTCCGCCCATTCCGGAGGCGCTTTTACTTGCCGTGAAATTCTGAAACGACCTCGATCAACCCTACAATGTGCTGGTTGAACGCGGCTTGTTTCTCCTTAGGTGTCCAATATTCTAGGTGCAGTGACCCTCCCACCTTGTGCACAGTGAATTGTGATAGATACTCTGCCTTAATCGCAAAGCGTGTGACATATCCTGCCTTCGAGTGCGAATTCTTTGCGATCCAGTCCCGCGCGACTTGAGTCGCGTACTCCTCATTGAGAATCGGATAAAAAATGGGCTGCCGGGAAGACCAGGCGGGAAGGACCGAAATCCTGACTCTGCGATACGACGCAGTTCGTTCTCTCCGACGGGCCGGAACAGAACCGTGGTTTCTTCCAAGTTCAATGTTCCCGGAGCCAGGTCGTGGCCCGGCTTTCCCGGGACAGTTAGCAAACCTAGTTTAACAGAATGTTTGTACTGCCGATGACTGCCCCGTGTCCTCAGGTGTCCTCACGAGGAACCAACCGTCGGCCTCCAACATTCCTATCACCTCGCGGACTTTCACGGGCCAAAGTTATGCTTCGCGCGCAACCTCGTCAGTCCCGGAGTTTTGCGTAACGCTCAACACATCTGTTGGTCGCTTTCAGAATGGCGCAATGACTTGCAGGTGTGTATCTCTCATTTGGTGCTAGCGGAATCCTCTTCTGGCGGCCGGCCGAACCTCATAAACATCCGAGCGATCCACAGAACGAGGAACGCAGAAAACCCGGCGAGGATGTACCACATGCGGGAAATGTCAGGCCGGTTGTTGGGGTGCAGATTGGATTGGATCGCGTAGTCGAAGCTGAGAATCATAATCAGGAGGACGGCGCAGCCGAACCAGGCAAAGTAGGCGCCCAAGAACTCCATCGTCTCCGCCAAGTGTTCGGGGGCGAGCCAGTAGCGTTTGTTCGGAAGGTTGATCAACTGGGGTGGCAGCGTGGCGATCATCCGCGGGATACCAAATCCGACCCCCGCGGCAAGAACACTCATGGCGACAAAAAATCCAAAGAACGCCGGCTTCGATTGCCAGCCATTGGCCACGCCGCGCCCGTTGAAGTGCGAAGCTACGACATCGGGCAGTTGAGGGTAGTAGGACGAAAAATAGACCGCCGCACCCACAGCGAGAACGACGAAAAGCAATCTGGGGAGCCTGGCATCTCGCATAGTTGTTCTTAGCGGGAGCCTAAGCCAGAGAGGAGAACTACACAAGGTTCCTGTCCGCGTCGGTGCTTCGGTAGTCACAGCATTCGCCGACTCGCCAGAGGACCACATCGTGCAGATTTTGAAAATGATTAAACTGAGCGCGCCCCTATGGCTTCCCTGCGTACTAGAATAGAGCGCGGGTGGCAGCGAACGATGAAGACGAAGCGAAAAATTGCCGCGATTGTGTTGGTAGCGCTGCTGGGCGCAGTTGCGTATGGATTGTTCCGCACGGGACAGCCGGCAAGTGCGCCCGCGATGAATACCAAGACCGAGTATGGAGGGCCGGCGCAGGCGCCCATCGTGGATCAGTCGCCACTCTTGACTGCCCAGCGGCTGGCGCTGATGCCGACCAGTACGGAGGAACTGCCATTCGCGGAGGAAGCGCTGCGGCTTGGGGACCACGAGATGGACCTTGCCTTTGCAGCGGCGGTGCGTGACGCCGAGGAGCATCCCCCGGTATTAAGCGCCGAGGCGAAGGAGATCCAGGCGCGGCTGCAGCAGGCGGAGAGAGCCGTCGAAGCGGACAAGGCCGAGGTCGTACGGCTCACAACGGCTTTCGAAAAGGCTAGCGCGGACAAGAAGGATGCGTTGGACGACCAGCTTGATGTTGCAAAAGCTCAGCTGGAGTTGGACCAGGACGAAGCCGATGATGCCAAGCAGGACCTGATCCGTTCGGGCGGAGATCCGAAGGGCCGAATCCAATCGATGGTTGAGGAACACGAAGCCGCTTCGCATGTGGCGGATACCATGCATGTGTCGGTCAGCAATGATGTCGAAGCGCAGGGATTGATTCACCGGGTGCAGCGATGGTCGGCGCTTCAGCAGAAGCAGCAACTCCTCAGGCACGCCAAGCAGGACGCGGAGTCCATGGCGAGGTCGCTGACGGCCCAGCACGATGCGCTGGAATCGCAGGGCAGCGCTGGAAAGTCCCGCGCAACACTGACGAGCGAACAAACAACGTCCATCGCGGACGCTGGTGGCGCCAGGAAACATTCAAATCTGAACCGTGAAGAGTCGACGGCTCTGGTGAAGGCGACGAAGCTGCGTGCCTCAGAGCAAAACACTTTGGCAGGTTTTGGCAAGCGGATCGACGACCAAAAACAACTGGCCGAGGTGTACGCCAAATGGACGGAGCTCGTTGCGGCCAAGCAGCGGTCGGTCGTACACCGAATGTTGACGGGACTGGCTATTATTTTGGGAATCTTGCTCGTCGGAATATTTTTCGATAGCTGGCTCGAACGTTTGCTCGGAAAGTTGTCGCTGGACCGCCGGCAGGTGGAAACGCTCCACACGGTGACGCGTGTTGCTGTGCAAGTGGCCGCGGTGCTCTTCATTCTGCTGGTGATTTTCGGACCTCCGAGTCAGCTCGGAACGATTCTAGGCCTCGCAGGCGCGGGCCTGACGGTAGCCCTGAAGGATTTCATCGTGGGTTTCCTCGGTTGGTTCGTGCTCATGGGGAAAAACGGCATCCGCCTCGGCGATTGGGTGGAGATCAACGGTGTGACCGGCGAAGTGGTCGAGCTGGGGATGTTCCACACCGTTTTGCTCGAAACCGGCAACTGGACCGATTCAGGCCATCCGACGGGACGGCGCGTGACGTTCACGAACAGCTATGCGATCGAAGGCCACTACTTCAATTTCTCGACCTCCGGGCAATGGATGTGGGACGAATTGCAAGTGGTGATTCCCACGGGGCAAGACCCCTACACGGTGATCGATGCGATTCAGAAAAGGGTCGCCGAAGCAACATCCGAGACCGCAAAACAGGCCGAGCAGGAGTGGCAACACGTGGCGCGTTCGCGGCAGATGAGCGCTCTCTCTGCTGCGCCTGCCATCAACGTGAAACCGGTTATAGGCGGCGTCGAGATCGCCGTTCGCTACATCACCAGCGCCAACGAGCGCTACCAGTTGCGCGCCAAGCTCAATCAAGCGGCCGTGGATCTGCTCGGACAGAAGGCCGTTCCTCCGCCAGCGGCCCCGGTATCCACGCCCCCTTCCAACTAACTAAACCAAACCCGCGGTCGAGGGGCCGTCACTCTCGACCACTTCGCGCGCGAACTTGCTCCCATGTCAGCCCATACATCGGCGGAGCCGGCACGCCGAGCATTCCAAGATAAAGATGGATCTGTCCGCGGTGATGGATTTCGTGCTCGACCATCAAGCGCAGCCATTTCCATTTTGCGATGTCCGCACCGTCAGGCGTCTTGCATTTGTGCTGCAGGTCTTCGCCGCTGAGCTTCGCGAAGATCTCCATCGATTCCGCATGTAGCCGCTCCAAGAAAGCGATGACGTTTTCATAGCCGTCCGCCAGCTCTTTGCCATGAGTCGTGTAGCGGCTCGTGCGGCCTGCAGTGTCTCCGCCCACAGGAAGCGCTCCGCCACGGCGATGTGCCGCAGCAAATCGCCCGCGTGAATTTTCCCGGCGGGTAAGTCCAATCCAGTTTGTCGCGCTGGAATACACCGTGCCACGCGCATTGTGCGCTCGCCTACATTTCCGAATATTGCAGGAAATGGCTGAATGGTCCGGATTTCCACGGCTGCCTCGCGCTAAAGAATGCTCCGTCAGGGAAGCCTATCGCAAGAGCTGGCGTGCGCGGATGGCAGAGACGGTGGCTCCGGTGTAGAGCACGGCCAGCAGCGCGTACGCTACGACCAGGCCCGCACCCTCGGCCACCCATCCCAGCGCAATACTCATGAAAAGCTGCACCACCGTCGTCAGGATGGCCATTGCGGATTGCGTCCGCCCCATGAAATGTCTTGGCACGATGGTCATTAATGAAGACTGTGCCACGACTCCACCCAGCGCGCGGCAAAATCCAAACAGAATTTGCATCATCACGGCGCCCACAAGAAACGCGACGAACGGAGTCGCCAGGTGCCCCACCGCGAGCCCGGCACATGCCGCAACATACAGGGGCATGCGCAACGCCTGTGGCAGCTGGCTGGCGATGAGTCCTCCGATAATCGCGCCGGTGGCCCAGCCTGCTTCTAGAAAGCCCAGCCCCTGCGGACCGGCCCGAAGAATGTCGTTAGCCAGCGCAACGAGGACGACGTTTGCGCTCACCACTCCCGCCATCATGATGGCATGCGTGATGCCCAGTGCAAGCACCAGCGGTTGCTGCTTCAGATAGGCGAACCCCTCCTTCATGTCGGCGTAAACGGCGAGCGAGAGGCCCGCTTCAGCGACTTCCGGATTTTCTCCCGTTTCCAGTGCCTCGGCGGTCGCTGCGGTCGCTTCGCTATACTCCCGCGGATATTTCTGGCTCTCCCGCGGCGAGACGTATCCGCGGCGCACTTGATAGAGACAGTAGGCCGACACGAAATAAGTTGCGCCGTCGATGGCTAGAATTCCCGCGATGCCAGCAGAGTTGTAAAGGAAGCCGACGAAGGCGCCCGCAATGAGCATGCCGCTCTGCACTCCCACGAGCACCGCGGCATTCGCGCCGGTGAATTGGCTGGGTGGAATCACTTCCTGCACTAGGGCGTTCACGGTGGCCCAATACATCGCGGAGCCGATGCCGGTAATCAGCGTCATGGCGTAGAGATGCCAGAGCTGCAGATGGCCGCGCCACGCGATGTAAGCCGTGGCGAGGACGAAGAAGCCTCTCACGATGTCGAGCAAGACACCCAGGTAACGGCGATCCAAGCGGTCGATCAACACGCCGCCGAGGAACGGCACGAACAGTCCGGGCAGGGTGACGACGATGACCTGCAGGCTGACTTTCACCGTTGAGTGCGTGGCGGAGAGGATGTACCAGCTCACGCCGGCGAAGTTCATCCCGCTTCCGAAGAGCGACACGAACATGGCGAGAAAAAAATAGCGGAAGCCCCGTTGCGCCCAGATCACCTTCCAGTCCACCGGATTTGTCGCCGTCGTTGCCATGGAACGTATCAGTTTACTATCGCGGGCGCCATCGAAGGGCGAAACGCGTCGTCTAAGTGTTACGCTTCGGAAACAAATCCGCCGATGGGGAGGTGCAGCGCCGTGGGAAACGAAATGAGTTGCAAGGTGCGGTTCGGCAAGCAGGAGTCGGACGGGAAGGCCTTGCTCGAAACGAGCGAGATTCTCTTCCGCGGCGATTTCCGGCTGAAGATTCCCTTTTCCACGGTCAAATCAGCGCAGGCTGTGGATGGCGAACTCCGCTTGCAGACGGCGGAAGGGCTCGCGGTCTTTCAGCTCGGAAATGCCGCTCGAAAGTGGTGCGAGAAAATTCTTCATCCCAAGTCGCGCATCGAAAAGCTTGGCGTAAAGCGCGGAGCGAAAGTTTCTTTGGTCGGCGGCTTCGATGCCGGATTTCTCACGGAAATAGGCAAGCTCAGCAAGGCCGTGAGCAAGAGCAAAACTGCAGCCGATTCGGAATGGATCTTTTTCAGCGCTGATTCGAAGGTAGACCTCGGCGCCTTGCCGAAAACCTCCAAATCAATGAAAGGCGCGGCCGCGCTTTGGATCGTCTATCCCAAGGGTCAAAAACACATCACCGAAAACGATGTTCTCGCCGCCGGCCGCAAGACCGGCTTGAAGGACGTGAAAGTGGTCAGTTTTTCCTCTACGCACACCGCTCTGAAATTCGTAATCCCGCTCTCTCAGCGCTAGTTGGGCAATTTCCACGCGCTGGAAAATCCGTCCGAGTTTCGTGTTTCGAGTTTCGAATTTCGTGTCTATGATGACCGCATGAGCGGATTGCTCGAAGTGTGCGGGCTTACGGTGGAACTGCCGACGGCGTCGGGATGGGTGCGGCCGGTAAACGATGTGTCTCTCAGCATCGCCGCGGGAGAATCGCTGGGTTTGGTCGGCGAATCCGGGAGCGGCAAAACAATGCTTTCACTGGCGCTTATGGGGTTGCTCCCGCCCGGGACGCGGGTCAGCGGCGAAGCATCGCTTGCGACGGAAGCGTCCATGAAACAGTTGACGGCGTTGAGTGCGCGGGAATGGCGCAACGTGCGCGGCGGCGAGATTGCCATGGTCTTCCAGGAACCGATGACCTCGCTGAATCCCGTGATGCGCATCGGAGCGCAAATCGAAGAAACGATTCGCGCGCACCAACCAAAGCTTAGCGCCAAAGAAGTGAAACGCAAGGCGGTCGATTCTTTGCGGCGGGCGGCGGTTCCCGAACCCGAGGTCCGCGCGGAACAGTTTCCGCACCAGCTTTCCGGCGGCCTGCGTCAGCGCGCGATGATTGCCATGGCGCTGGCCGCCGGGCCGCGATTGCTGATCGCCGACGAGCCCACAACGGCCCTCGACGTGACGGTGCAAAAGCAAATCCTCGATCTGCTGGATGGCCTTCGCCGTGAGCTGCAAGTCGGTCTTCTCTTCATCACTCACGACCTCGGTGTCGTGGCCCAAGTGGCCGAGCGCGTCGCGGTGATGTACGCCGGACGCATCATCGAAGAAGGGCCCGCGAGGAACGTTCTGGAAAGGCCGCTGCACCCCTACACGCAAGGATTGCTGAGAGCGTCACCAACACTCAAGCGTGGCATGCTCACGCCAATTTCCGGCGCCGTTCCGCAGCTCACGGCACTCCCGCCCGGATGCGCGTTCGAACCCCGCTGTGAACTTCGCCGCGACGAATGCACACTGGCCGTCCCCGGGTTTCGGATCGTCGGCAGCGATCACGCCGCCCGCTGCATCCTGGTCTGATGGAAACTCTTCTCACCGTGCGTGAATTGCGGAAGACCTACCGGCGAGGCGGCGGTGTTTTTTCGCAAGGAACCGAAGGCGCGCGCTTCACCGCCGTCGACGGCGTGAGCTTTTCCGTCTCCCGAGGCGAGACCTTTGCCGTTGTCGGCGAGAGCGGCTGCGGGAAAACCACGCTGGCGCGCATGCTCCTGCGGCTGATCGAGCCCGACGGAGGTGAAATCCGTTTCGAAGGACGCGATCTTCTCACGCTGCGCGGAGAAGAATTACGCTCGCAGCGCCGCCAGATGCAGATGGTGTTTCAGGATCCCTTCGCCTCGCTCAATCCGCGGATGCGCGTCGGCGAAATCGTTGCCGAGCCTCTCACCATTCACGAGCCCGGCCTCTCCGCGACGGAGCGCCTTGCGCGCACGACGACGATTCTTGGCCGCGTCGGCCTAGATAAAGATGCCATGCCGCGGTATCCACACGAATTCTCCGGCGGCCAGCGCCAGCGCATCGGCATTGCTCGCGCTCTGATCCTCCAGCCAAAGCTCATCGTTGCCGATGAACCGGTTTCCGCCCTCGATGTTTCCGTCGGCGCGCAGGTTCTCCTTCTGCTGCAGGAACTCCAGCGCGAATTCGCGCTGACCTATGTTTTCATCTCCCACAGCTTGCCCGTAGTGGCGCAGGTCGCCACGCACATCGCCGTCATGCGCGCCGGCCAATTCCTGGAGGTGGGCCGCGCCGAACAGGTGCTCCACCAGCCAAAAAACAACTACACCCGCGAATTGCTGGCCGCCGTCCCCGAATTACTTCGAGTGTGAGCCTCATTCCTGATCCCTATTTGTCCTCTTAGAACTGACCACTGAAAACTGACAACTCTTCTCCCATTGCGCTAGAATCCCTCAACCGAAATATTTCCCGGTACTCGTGCGTAGTCCATGTCAGAAGGCAGAACTACCTAACCTTGTGGTGGAGGAGTCCTCGATGGCTACAACCCCTATCCCTGCGCCGGAGCCGCAAGCTTCAATCAGCCCGTTCGGCCGAATCATCGGCGTTTTGTTCTCTCCGAAAAATACCTTCGAAGACATTGCTAGAAAACCTTCCTGGGTTGCACCCTTGTCTTATTGACTCTTATTGGCCTCTCCATGAATCTCCTGCTGGCGAAGAAGGCGGACTGGAGATCTTTCTCGGAAGAACAGTTGATGAGTACTTCTCGCGGTCAACAGATCCCCGCCGATCAAAGGGATTTGGCAATTGAGAGACAAGCAAAGGGAAACCAGTTCTTTTGCTATATACGCGGAGTCATTGGAACGCCGTGTTTGGCGCTGTTTCTGGCCTTAATCTACTGGGGAGCGTACGCAGTCATTGGCGGAGCGCGGCTTACGTTTGGAAAGTCTCTTGCGGTGATCGCCTTTACGATGGTGCCCGGGGGGATTCGCGAACTTCTGGGAATCCTCATTCTTATCTTGAAAGATCCGAGCACTCTCGGCAACCCGTACAACTTCGTCGGCTCAAATCCCGGGGCTTACATGAGCATGAGCGACGCAAAGTGGCTAAGTGCTCTAGCCTCTTCGTTCGATGTTTTTATTATCTGGTCCGTAGTTTTGACGGCGATCGGTTTTCATTGCATGGACCCGAAAAAACTACCGATGTCAAAATCGGCCGGCATAGTTGTAGGCGTGTACTTGTTTTTCACCTTGCTGGGTACCACCGTTGCATGGGTTTTCTCCTGATACACTCCAAGAGTGAAGTTTTCCTTTGAAGTAGTGAAGACCGACCCGTCGGGCGCGCGCCGCGGGCGCTTGACGACGCCACTTGGCGCGATCCAGACGCCGGTGTTCATGCCCGTGGGCACGCAGGCGACCGTCAAGGGCCTCACCCAAGAAGTTCTCGAAGAGCTCGGCGCAGAAATCATCCTCGCCAACACCTATCATCTTTATCTGCGCCCGGGCCACGAGCTGGTCCGCAAGCTTGGCGGGCTTCATCGATTTATGTCCTGGCCTCACGCCATCCTCACGGATTCCGGCGGCTATCAGGTCTTCAGCCTTTCCGATTTGCGAAAAATGACCGATGAGGGTGTGCGCTTCCGTTCCCATCTCGATGGCTCGGAGCATCTCCTCACACCAGAAAAGGCTGCGGAGATTCAGCTCGCGCTGGGATCAGACATTGCCATGGTCCTCGATGAGTGCATCGAAACACCCGCGCCCCGCGACAAGGCGGAAGCTGCGCTGACGCGAACCACGGAATGGGCTCGGCGCGCGCGCATCTATTTTCAGGAATGTGCGCAACGCAACGGAAATCTCAGCCAATGGCAATTCGGCATCGTGCAGGGCGCGACCTTTGCCGATTTGCGTCGCGAAAGTGCGCGGCAACTTCTCGATCTAGACTTTCCAGGCTACGCCGTCGGCGGCCTTGCCGTCGGCGAACCGCATGAAAGCACCTGCGAAATGGCCGCTGAAGTAACAGCGCTGCTACCCAAGGACCGCCCGCGCTACCTGATGGGCGTTGGCCGCCCGGACGAGCTCGCGGATTACGTCGCGCTGGGCATCGACATGATGGATTGCGTGCTCCCGACACGCGCCGCGCGTCATGCCTGCCTCTATACCAGCGAAGGCCGCGTGCTCATCAAGAACGCGCGCTTCGCCCAGGATCAGCGGCCCATCGATCCCCAGTGCACTTGCTCGGTCTGCCGCCGCTACTCTCGAGCCTATCTTCGTCATCTTTTCGCCGCGGGAGAAATCACTGCGGCGATTCTCGCCACACATCACAACGTCCACTTTTACCTTGACATAATGCGCCAAATCCGCGAGGCTACTGAGTTTGGGAAGCTAGTGAATTTCTCATCTGACATGCGCACGCGCTATGCTAGGGGTCCCGCCTGAGGGCGGCATTCTGAGGTGTGCGCGGGCCGTCCGCGGGGCGCCAAAACGAATCGAAGAGATGTCTGCGACCGAGGAGCGCGGGTGCTGTGCCTGCGGCGCGGCGTTTCTGTCGTTACTTCTTTGGGGAAGAATGCCTGCGCCGGCCAGAACTCAGTCAGTTCGCGGTAACGAGTTGAGCGTAGAGGACAGATGAACCGGAACCGGGCGAAGACACCAGAGTTCGGTTTCAGCATTGATTACTGAGAACTGAAAACTGACGACTGAAAACGCAGATCGAACGAAGAAGGGCTAGACCAAAACGAAATGAGGGCAGCAATCCTATTACAAGCTTCTGGCGGCGGTTTCGGCGGCACGTTCTTGATCCCGCTCGGCCTCATGTTCGCTATCATGTATTTCATGGTGATCATGCCCCAGCAGCGCCAGCGCAAGAAAGTCCAGTCCATGCTCGCGGAGCTCAAGTCTGGTGATAAAGTGATCACCAACGGCGGCATCTATGGCACCGTCAACGGTATCGATGGCGATTCGGTCATTCTGAAAATCTCCAGCGAACCGCAGGTTAAAATTCGCATCGCACGTGCGGCGATTGCTCAAGTGGAGGCATCGGAAGATGCAAAATAAGCCCACCCTTCGCCGGACTACACGTCTTACTTTCTGACCATGAATCCCAATCTGAAGTGGAAAGCGCTTTTCATCTTCGCCGTCATTCTGTTCTGTATCTATTTCCTTTTCGGCTACCCGGTGTTCCCCACCTCGGTCGCGCAGATGAAGAACAATTTCTCCAAACAGATCAAGCTCGGCCTCGACCTCCAGGGCGGCACGCACCTCATCCTCCAGGTTCAGGTCCAGGAAGCCATCGCGCAGGAGACGGACACGACCGTGGACCGCCTGACCACGCTGCTGCGCTCGAAGAATATTCATTTCGATGAAGTGCGCCGTGTCGACGACACGCACATTCTTGTTCGCAATGTCGAACCCGCCCAGCTCTCGCAATTCCGCGACATTCATGGCGCTCAATTTGCCACCGACTGGGACATGTCGGCGGCCGCTGGCGATCTGAACGGTTATACCTGGACGCTTCGTCCGAGCGCCGTCGCCCGCATTCAAGAATCGACCATGACGCAATCGCTCGAGACCATCGAGCGCCGCATCAACGCGCTTGGTTTGACTGAGCCGACCATACAGCCGCGCGGTGGCCGCAATGCCAACGAAATTCTCGTACAGCTTCCCGGCGAAGGTGATCCCACTCGCGCCATGTCCGTCATCCAGGCCGGTGGTCAATTGGAATTACGACTGGTCGAAGACCCAGTTCCCTACGCTTCGCAGGCGGAAGCTCTCAGCCGCCATGGAGGCGTTCTGCCTCCGGGCACGGAACTCGTCCCCGGGCGCTCGGAAACGCGTAACCCTTCAGGTGGATTCGACACCGCCGAAAGCTGGTACGTCTTGAGCCGCGCCCCGGTCGTCACCGGCCGCGACTTGCGCAGCGCTGTCGAAACTCGCAATAGTTCGAATCCTGGCATGTGGCAGGTGAACTTCACACTGTCACCGGAAGCTGCCCGCCGCTTCGGCCCTTTCACCGAGCAAAACAAGGGCCGCCAGATGGCCATTGTACTGGAGCACCGCGTCTACTCCGCTCCGGTGATCAATGGCCGCATTGATGATTCCGGTTTGATCGAAGGAAACTTCAGCCAGGAAAGTGCCCATGATCTGGCACTTGTCCTGCGCGCCGGCGCGCTTCCTGCCTCTATCAAATATCTTGAGGAGCGCACTGTCGGGCCATCGCTCGGCGCGGATTCCATCCGCCATGGCGTGCAGGCTTCCGTACTCAGCCTGTTCGTGGTGATGCTTTTCATGCTCGTCTATTACCGCCTTTCCGGTGGCAATGCCGTGCTGGCCTTGATTCTGAACCTGGTGATTCTTCTCGCAGTTCTAGGCCTCTTCGGTGCTGTGCTGACGCTGCCTGGCATCGCCGGTGTCATCCTCACCATCGGCATGGGCGTGGATTCCAACGTCCTGGTTTTCGAGCGCATCCGCGAAGAACTGCGCAACGGCAAGTCTGCGGCGGCCGCCGTGGACGCCGGTTTTGACAAAGCCTTTCTGACGATTATCGACACCCACGTGACGACCGTGGTCTCGGCCTTTTTCCTATTCCTCTTTGGAACCGGCCCTATTCGCGGCTTTGCTATCACCCTGACGATTGGTTTGATCGCCAACGTCTTTACCGCGATCTACGTCTCGAAAACGATTTTCCAGTATCACCTGACGAAGATGGACCGCCAGGCCGAATTGAGCATTTAGGGCGTACTAGGACTGCTGGGGCGAGTGTGCCATTCGCATCCAAACGAGTGGGGAGTAGGTTCTCTTCGCAGATTCCGCTACCTTGGGTAGCCGGTTTCGCGCCGGGAACTTTCCCCAACCCGTTGGAGTCTAAGAAAGGGAATTGACAACCTCCCCGCCATGAACGGCGGGGATTCCTACGCAGGTTTCCCGCTGGTTTTGCGGGAATCTCTTCGGCGGGTTCCTCCCACAGCGCCCTTACTTCAGGCGAGGACAACGAAGAGGCTTAACTTTTGGGTTGCCGCCCATAGGTCTTTTGGACGAGAGGAGATTATAGTGGAGCGAAACAAAAAACAAACCTTATATTCCCGGACTGAACGCCGGGGCTTTACGGCCAGGTGGTAAAAGCGGAATGATCGAGCTCTTCAAGCAGCCCAACATCGACTGGATGGGCAAAGCCAAGTATTTCTTTGCCTTGAGTGGCATTCTTCTCCTCGCTGGGTGGACTTCGATTCTTTTCGGTAGTGGAATTCGCTACGGGATCGATTTCAAGGGTGGCACCAACGTGGATGTCCGTTTTTCCCAGCCTCCGAATGTGGACAAGCTTCGCAGCAGGCTTGGCAATACTGAAATCCAGAGTATCAGCGACATCGCCAATCCCAATTCCAATGAAGTCGTTATTTTCGTCGACGGCAAAGGTCAGGACGAGTCGGCTCGTCAGTCCAGCAGGGAAAGAGTCCTCGGCGCCTTGGACGCCGCCTACGGAGTCTCGGAATCGAACAAACCAGATTTCCATAGAGCGACTCCTACCTCTCTAGCCGCGTTCCTTACGGAAAAGGATCCCCTGATTCTTTCCGTCACCGCCGCTGATCGTTATCAGCAAATCGCCAAAAAGCTTCTCGACTATCGCGATAAAAACGCCAACGGTGTGCTCACCAATTTCGACGAACTCTCGAAAGTGGATGGCGTGACCGCGCCGGTCCTCGCCGCCATAAAGAATAACTACGTGCTCGGACCGTTCGCCATTCGCAACGTCGAGATCGTCGGCCCCAAGGTCGGCGCCGAACTCCGCAAGCAGGCAATTTTCGTTACCCTCTATGCTTTGGGCGGCATGCTGGTATATATTGCCTTCCGATTCGAGTGGGTTTACGGGGCCGCCGCGGTTCTGGCCGTCTTTCATGACGTGCTGATCACTTTGGGGTTTTTCTCGTTGCTGCATTTCGAGATTTCGCTGACGGTCATCGCGGCCCTGCTCACGCTGGTTGGTTATTCCATGAACGACACGATCGTCATCTTCGATCGCATCCGTGAGAACAACCGCTTGCTGCGCAAAGAACCGTTCGCCGACGTGGTCAACAAGTCCATCAATCAGACTCTTTCGCGAACGATCTTGACCAGCGGTCTGACTTTCCTTACCGTGCTCGTCCTGTTCCTGATGGGCGGCCAGGTGCTTCGGGCTTTCTCCTTTGCCCTGGTGGTAGGGATTGTGGTAGGAACATACTCCAGTTTTGGTATCGCTGCTCCGCTCGTCGTCGCCTGGAATCGCTGGCGCGGCCAAGGCGTGGCGGCAGGCGCCGGACCCGCAGCCGGCAACAAAGCCCGCGGAAGCGAAAACGTCCCCGGACGTCTTGCTCCCGCTGGGAGGAGGTAGCATCCATGTTTGAAGAAATGGTGATTTCCAGTCCGAATCCGAAGAAGACCAACAAGACGTGGACGGTCTTCCTTTCGATGGTATTTCAGGTCGTCTTTTTGGGGATGCTGATTCTCATTCCGTTGATCTACACCGAGGCGCTTCCGAAGACCATGATGGCGACGATGCTCACCGCGCCGCCTCCGCCGCCGCCACCACCACCTCCTCCGGCTCCTGCCCAGGTTGTCCACGTCAAGCCGCAGGCCCATTTAATGGATGCTGGCAAGCTGATGGCGCCGAAGGTCATCCCCAAGGAAGTCAAAATTATTAAGGAAGACGCCGAGCCTGACATGAATACCGGCATGCAAGGTGGCGTCCCGGGCGGCGTTGCCGGTGGCTCCATGGGCGGTGTGCTCGGTGGCGTCATCGGAGGCATGGGCGGAGCGCCGCCTCCGCCGAAGCCCAAGCAGACCGGTCCGCTCCGCGTCGGCGGCAACGTTCAGGCAGCGCGAATCATCAACCGTGTCCAGCCGGTCTATCCGCCGCTGGCGCGGCAGACGCGCATCTCCGGCACCGTGCGTCTGCACGCCATCATCGGCAAGGACGGCACGATTCAGCAGCTCGAAGTCTTGAACGGCCATCCCTTGCTGCAGCAGTCCGCTCTGGATGCCGTGCGTCAGTGGCGCTATCAGCCGACGCTGCTCAATGGCGAGCCGGTCGAAGTCGACACCACGATTGACGTGATTTTTTCTCTCAACCAGTAGTGCGGTCGGGCGTGCCGGTCGTGGGACAGGCACGCCAGTCCGGGTAGCAATTGCAGCACACACTCTCGCTGGCGCCCGCTGGATCGGCGTCACTTGAAACTAAGGAGCAAACGAATGGTAGCCACCGTGAACGTAATCGCAGTATTTCTGCTGCAAGAGGCCCCCACATTTGACCTCCGCAGCATGTGGGCGTCGATGACCCTCTTGGTAAAAGTTGTCGTCCTCATCTTGTTCATTCTTTCAGTCTATTCCTTCGGCGTGATGATTGACCGCGCCCTGATGTACAGCGCGGCGCGCAAGCAGTCCCGTGTCTTCGTGCAACAGGTTGCCGGCGCCCTCAAGGAAGGCAAGCTCGACGAAGCCATCGCCATCGCCGAACGCAATAAGAAGAGTCACATCGCCAAGGTTGTCGCCACCGGCCTCTCCGAGTTCCAGTCCGCCTCACAGCAGGTTTCGGACTCCGACGTCATCGACGCCGCCAAGCGCGGTCTCGAGCGCTCCGTCGCCATCGTCCACGCTGAAATGAAGCGCGGCCTCTCGGCACTTGCCACGATCGGTTCGACCGCGCCTTTCGTCGGCCTCTTCGGCACCGTGGTCGGTATCTTGAACGCGTTTAAGGGCATCGCCGCGAACAAGGCCACCGGTCTGTCGGCTGTTGCCGGCGGCATCTCCGAAGCGCTCGTCACCACCGCCTTCGGCCTCCTCGTGGCCGTCCCTGCCGTCTGGGCTTACAACTACTTCACCAACAAAGTGGAAGCCTTCGACGTCGAGATGGACAACTCCTCGATGGAGCTCATCAACTACTTCATCCTGCGCCGCGGCGCGAAGAAGTAACCGGCCATGGCCTACAAGCCACAAGCCGGCCCCCAGATGTCGGCCCCCAACGTTATTCCCATGGCCGACATCATGCTCGTCCTGCTGATTATTTTCATGGTGGTCACACCCATGTTGCAAAAGACTCATCAGGTGGACTTGGCTCCCACGGAAAACGCTCACGAGATGAAGGACGCCGACAAGGACGATGCCATCGTAGTGGCCGTCACTCGCGATGGCAGCATTTTTCTCGGCAACACCAAGGTCAGCAAGGAAGACATCACCGGACAGGTCAAGGATCGCATCTCTACCCGTATTGACAAGACCGTTTACGTCAAGAGCGATGCTCGCGCCAAGTACGGCGACGTTGTCGCCGTTGTCGATGAGATTCGCTCTGCCGGTGTCGATCAGCTCGGTCTGCTCACCGAGAAAAACCAGAAGGAAAAATCGGCTGCTCCTTCGCCACCCGCGGATTGAGCGCCGTATGGTCTGTTTGCTCCGTTCGTTTGCTGATTCTTTAGGGCCGCGCCGGATCCCACCTGGCGCGGTTTCATGGCCTGCGGAGATGCTCTACTCAGGCCCACAGGAGACTCGCTATGGGGATGGATGTAGGAGGAAAATCTGGCGGATCGATGGCCACGCCCAACGTGGTCCCGCTGATCGACATTCTGCTGGTGCTAATCATTATTTTCATGGTCATCACGCCGCTTATTCCCAAGGGCCTGGATACGCTCGTTCCTCAGCCCTCGCCGAACCAGCAGCAGAACGTCGAGCTTGAGAACAAGACCGTGGTCGTCCAGGTGAACATGAACGGCAAGCTTAAGATCAACAACGAGGACACCACTTGGGATGGTCTTGGCTCGCGTATGGAGCAGATCTTCAAGGAGCGCGCCGAGAAAATTGCTTTTGTCAAAGGCGACAACGATGTAATGTTCATGGACGTCGCCCGCGCCATCGATATCATGCGCGGCGCCGGCATTGACAAGATTGGTTTGATCACCGCCAAGCTCGAAGCGGGCCAGTAAGTTTTCTTCGATTTGCAAGGGTGGGGCTTGCTCTACCTGTTTTCGCTGGATGTGAGAGTCCTCCTCGCGGGGCATTTGCTCCGAGCGCTGACTCCGACCCGGTCGGAGTCGCCAAAAACGAGGTGGATTATGGGCATGTTAGTCGGCGGTAAGCGTGTTATCGTCTCGGACATGAACGTCGTTCCGTTGATCGATATCCTGCTGGTGCTCTTGGTGATCTTTATGATCATCCCGGTATACTCCACGGGCTTGGATGCGCAGATTCCCCAGCCATCCACCGAGAAGACCCGCACGGCTCCACGCGAAGAAGTGGTTGTGATTCAGGTGCTGGCGGACGGGACGCTGCGGATCAATCAGGAGCCGGTGAGTTGGGAGCGGCTGGGCAACCGGATGGAGGAAGTTTTCAAGCTGCGCGCGACGCGCGTGGCGTTTGTCCGCGGTGATGGAACGGTCGAATTTGGGGTGGTGGCCAAAGTAATCGATGTCATGCAAACTTCGGGGATTGCGTCAGTTGGCCTGCTGACGCCGGATCTGGATAAAGGCCTCTAAGAGCTTTAAAATGCCGCTCGCAGGGCGGACGTGAATATCCGGGCGCTGGCCCCGGCAATCTTGGGGTCGCGCACAGCAGGGATGGATGCTTCGATGACTCATGCATCATCGGTGATCAGTGCCAGCTCAACCCGTCCGGGATCAAAACCATGGCTGACCCCAGCTTGGGCCGGGCCGCTTCGCTTCGCTCGCCGCGCTTCGGCCTCGGCGGCGCTCTTGATTCTCGCCGCAGGCCTCTCCGGCTGCAGCAAGCTGAAGGCTCGTGACCTCCTCAATAAGGGTGTCGCCGCTTACAAGAACGCCCAGTACGACACGGCCATCGAGGATTTCAAGCAGGCCAAGGACCTCGATCCCGGTTTGATGAACGCCCGCCTCTACTTGGCCACCGCTTATGCCAGCCAGTATATTCCCGGCGCGCCCTCGGAGCAGAACGTGCGCCTCGGCACCCAGGCCGTCAATGAATTCAAGGAAGTTCTGCAGCTCGATC
>QHZB01000329.1:0-1926 GCA_003224525.1 Acidobacteriota bacterium
CATGAATTCCTACAATCACTATGCCTACGGGGCCGTGGCGGACTGGATCTACCGTTATGCCGCCGGCATTGATACCACCGTATCAGATCCCGGCTTTCACACCACTTATCTCCATCCGAATTTCGACTCGCAGTTGGGCAGCGTGGAACTTGAATATCAGTCCCACTTTGGGCCGATTCGATCCGCATGGTCGGCCAGCGGCACTCAAGCGGATTGGAAGATCACTCTCCCTCCCAATACAAAAGGAGTCTTGCCGATTTCATCCGAGATGGCCAGCCGCTGGACTCTCGATGGCGACCCGATTGTGCGGAATTCGAAAGTGAAGGCCATCGGCAAGCAAGGGGCGGAAGAAGTGTTCGAAGTTCCGGCAGGAACCTACACCTTTAAAGTCAAATTAGTACAGCCTTGAACGTCCTAGAAAAATACAGGCTAAGCCATATCAAGAGGCCTGGGTCCTCTAGGTAACTCTCTGCTGCCGAAGAACCCAGTTTTCAGAAAAACAGAGGGAGGTGTTTCATGCGCAGGACTTGGAATTTAGTGAAACTGGTTTCGCTGCTCTCTGTATTGACTGTTTGCCTTGTGGCTCGCGTACCGGGGCAGACACCTAGCGACACACTCGAAAATGGCTTCCTAAACCCACCGGATTCCGCAAGACCCCGTGTCTGGTGGCACTGGATGAACGGAAACATCACCAAGGAAGGAATCAAGCTTGACCTTGAGTGGATGAAGCGGGTGGGCATCGGTGGTTTTCAGAATTTCGATGCCGCGCTAAATACACCGAAGTTGGTAGACAAGCGACTCGTTTACATGACGCCGGAATGGAAAGACGCGTTTCAATATACAACGAAGCTTGCCGACCAACTCGAGCTGGAAGAGGCCATCGCGGGCTCACCCGGTTGGAGCGAGTCTGGGGGTCCTTGGGTCATGCCCAGCCAGGGTATGAAAAAATTTGTCTGGAGCGAGACCTTCGTCCAGGGTGGCCAGCCTTTCTCAGGCAAGCTTCCCAAACCACCTTCCACCACCGGTCCTTATCAGAATATTCCGCTCTTTGATTTTCTCGCGATTATCAGCGGCGAAAAACCTCCAGCCCCGCCTGAATTCTATGCCGATACCGCAGTTATTGCTTTCCCCGCGCCGGTAACTGACGTCCCCGATGCCGAGCTGCAGCCGAAGGTGACCTCCAGCAGCGGAAACATTGACTCCTCTGTACTGGCAGACGGCGACTTTAGAAAAACTACGGCGTTGCCCAAGGCTTCTGTCGGCCAGCAGGCCTGGGTTCAATTCGAATTTGCCAAGCTTCGAACGATTCGCGCGCTCACGTTTGCTCTGGGAGGTCCTGTAAATCCATTTCAGGACACTATGGGCGGAGCGGCCCCGGGCCCTGATCTGGAAGCCAGCGAGGACGGCGTTTCATTCCGGAAAGTTTCCACCATTCCCAATGACGGCGCCCAGGTGCATACAATTTCTTTTCCGGAAACGACCGCGCGCTTCTTCCGAGTGACTTTCACCACGCCACCTCCTTTTACGGGCCCTCCGGCGATGCAATTCGACGCCGATTTTGGCGATTTTAGCGTGCCACCGTCCAAGGATTATGCGATTGCGGAAATGGCCCTTCACGCCGGAGCACGTGTTAACCGTGTGGAAGAAAAAGCTGCGTTCGCAACTTTGACGAATCTCTACACAGCTCCCACTCCAAATGTGGCGGCGGCAGACGCTGTCGCAAAAAGTGCAGTGGTGGATCTTACCTCCAAGATGCGTCCGGACGGCTCGCTCGATTGGACTCCGCCCGCGGGCCGTTGGGTGGTCATGCGCTTCGGCTACTCCCCGCTCGGCATTACCAACCATCCGGCGTCTCCGGAGGGTACCGCGCTAGAAGTGGACACGCTGAATCCGGACTACGTCCGCGACAACATGAACACGTACCTC
>QHZB01000329.1:1963-28169 GCA_003224525.1 Acidobacteriota bacterium
GGCACGCAGAACTGGACCGACAACCTGATCGCGGAGTTCAGGAAACGTCGCGGCTACGATCCGCGTTCGTGGATGCCCGTTCTGGCAGGGCAAGTGATCGAAAGCTCGGAATCCAGTGATCGTTTCCTGTGGGATTTCCGTCTAACGCTTTCCGACATGCTCGCCGAGTATCACTACGACCTAATCACCGCGATTTTGAAAGAGCGCGGCATGGGCCACTATGGTGAATCGCACGAAGAGGGCCGCGCGTTCATGGGCGACGGCATGCAGGTAAAACGCAGCAACACCGTTCCCATGTCCGCCATGTGGACACAGAAGCCCGGCGTTAACAAGGAGCAATACGGCTACAATGCCGATATCCGAGAATCCGCCTCGGTCGCTCACCTCTACGGTCAGAACCTTGTGGCTGCGGAATCTCTCACAGCAGCTTCTGGGGCCTGGGCTTGGTCGCCGGCCACTCTTAAACCAACCGCCGACAAAGAACTAGCCATGGGGTTAAACCGATTTGTCATTCACACCTCGGTTCACCAGCCGTTGCTCGACAAAAAACCAGGTCTTGCTCTCGGCCCCTTTGGACAGTGGTTCACCCGTAACGAGACTTGGGCGGAACAAGCAAAGCCCTGGGTGACTTACCTTGCGCGCAACAGTTATCTTTTGCAGCAAGGACGTTTCGCCGCCGATATCCTTTATTTTTACGGGGAAGACTCGAACATCACAGCCTTGTTTGGCGCGAAAAGTCCTGAGATTCCCACGGGCTACAACTTTGATTACGTCAATGCCGATGCTCTCGTGCATCTCCTTACGATCGAAAACGGCGAACTCGCCACCGCCAGTGGCATGAGATATCGCGTTCTCGCCCTCGATCCTTTTAGTCAGCACATGTCGCTCTCGGTTTTGCGAAGGATTCGTGATCTGGTGCAGGCCGGGGCAGTTGTTTGTGGTCCAAAACCGGTCGCCACACCCAGTTTGAGCGACGACACAACCGAATTTCAGGGCATCCTGGATCAACTCTGGGGCCCCACCGGGGCAGGAAACAGCGTCGGCAAAGGGAGGGTGCACGGCAACGAGAAGTTGGGCGACGTGCTCGCCGCCATGAAGGTGGCTCCTGATTTCGAATACACCAAGCCAAAACCGGACACCGAGGTGCTCTTCGTGCATCGCAGGCTCGACGGCGCGGACCTCTATTATATAGACAATCGCAATGATCGCTCCGAAGAATTAGAAACCACGTTCCGCATCGATGGCCGGGAAGTGGAACTCTGGCATGCGGACACTGGAAAGATTGAGCCCGCTTCCTACAAGAGCGTGAATGGTCGAACCACGGTGCCCTTGCACCTGGACCCGTGGGAAACCGTGTTCGTCGTTTTCCGTCATCCGGCGAAAGCGCCAGCTCGCACTTTACCCGCCGTTGTCGAAAAATCAATTGCTACCATTGCTGGTCCGTGGCAGTTGAGCTTTCAGCCAGACCGCGGAGCGCCTCCGCAAATCACCTTGGAAAGACTTGTCCCCTGGCAGGAAAGCACGGACGAGGGCGTGAGGTATTTCGGTGGAACGGGAACCTACACAAAAACACTTCAGGCGGCCTCCGATTGGTTCAAGCCGGGTGCGGAACTGTGGCTCGATCTCGGGGAAGTCAAAAATCTTGCCGAAGTTTCGGTGAACGGCAAACCTCTCGGCATCGTGTGGAAGGCGCCCTATCGGGTGGACGCGACTTCCGTATTACACCCCGGCGCCAATACCGTCGAAATAAAGGTAACCAATGGCTGGGCGAATCGCATCATTGGCGATCGCCAGCCAAACACCACCAAGACTTATACTTTCACTTCGCCGAAGTTCTATAAGGCAAACGCGCCGCTCGAACCTTCCGGGCTGCTTGGCCCCGTGCAAATGATCCGTGCTGTACATGAAGGGAAGAGTATGAAATAGGACGGCCCACAAATTCAAATGGCATCCTGGTTCTGTCCGTCAAGAACGAAAGGGAAGTTAGAACGGAAATCTATTCCGTGCAGATTGGCCGTTCCTCCAAAGACACTCAGTTGCGTTCCACGATAAATCTCTGGAATGAGCTTAATCTGTGATTGGGTCAGTAAAGTCACCTGGCCAGTCACTCCATGTAAAACACTTCCTTCATCATCGCGAATTTTTCTCCTGGCTTCAGCCCCGGCACTGGCTCGAATAGTTTCTCCATCTCGTGTTGCCATTTCAGATTGGTTGGGTCCTTGTCGAGCGAGCGCCACGCAGCGTCAAAGTTATCGACCTGCATGACCAGGAACAAATCCTGCTCTCTCCTGAAGATGGAATATTCGGAAATACCGACTTCCTTCAATTTGGATAGCAAGGCAGGCCAAACATTCCGGTGCGCGGCGTCATATTCCGCCTCCTTGCCGGCTCTTATTCGCAATCGAAATGCAACTCTGGGCAACTGGACCTCCTGGCTTTCCCAAATCAAGCGAATCGGCTGACGCATTGTTCATGCTCGAAATGACGCCCGGCAGAAAGCATGGTTCAAGGGAAAGTAAGAACTCCGACGGAAAAGCCGTGGATCATCAACTTGTCCGAAGCTAGTTTGGTGGAAGCAGGAGGTTGAAATCCCGTTGTAACGTCGACATAGTCGAAGCGACCGCCAGCAGCTCCCGCGATAGATAGATCCAAATTTCGATCCCGTTTGTTCACCAACAGCATCTTGCGCTTGCCAGCCTTTGTTACCACTGCAAGGCCGGTGAGGTATGGATGATCGGGGGCAGAGGGACTCGCAGGAGCAATCTCCATAATCTTGTCGCCGGGGCCAAAGTTGTCGTGCAAGAGCTTCAATACCCATAGACGAGCGTTCGGTTTTCCGTTGTTCCAGTCCACCATGGATACGCTGGGGAACTGCGTAGGATAGCCAACCAATTGCGATTCTCCTGCGACGTCAATGCCCAACCCTATGAGCTCCGCAAAAATGTAAGCATACTCGGCGCCCGCAAGATTCCAATACGAATCAGGAATGGGTTTTGCGACGTGATTTGGATCGACTTGGGCAATGTCATCTGCCGAAATGATCCCAATTTCATTAATCATTGTGGCCGTTCCGGGCGAGCGTCGCTTGCGAATCGTTTCGATATAACGGACCGTGTTCAGGAAACCGTCCGCTTGTGCAAAAACGGTATGTTGCTGAATGTCTAGCGTCTCATCGGGCGTAGGCACGGCATAAAAATGGTAGGAAATGTAGTCCAGTGGCACACCGGTCTCATGGTTCTTGCTATTCAAGAAGTATTCAAAGAAGTCTGGATTTTGGCCCGGTATGGCAAGTGATACCCCTACAAATTTTAGCTCTGGCTGAACTTTTTTCATGGCTGTCACGATCGCATCGTACAGCCGCGTGTACGTTTCTGGTGTCATGCGATGCTCAAAGTCCACTTCATTGAGAACTTCCCAGTAGGGAATCGAGTAGTGATAACCCGATTCGTGCCGCTTTCCGTACTCGTCCGTAAATCCACCTTTGGTGTACCACGACAAGAGTCGCGCATAGTATTCCGCAACTTCCTGGAAGGTGAGGTCTCGCAACTCTGTCCCCTGTTCGTAGTCCCATACCGCCTTATTCGGATCATCCGGATACGCGATGCGTTTGTCAGTCTTGTACATCCACTGAGGGATAGTACTGAAATTGAGGACGACTGACTGACCCTTGGTTGCCTCCAGGAAATCAATTGTCATCGGATCGATAAGGGAGAAATCCCAGGACGTCTTGCCGTCTTTCGGAGGTTCTAACTCCGCTACACCAAGCCGCGGATACGGGAGCCAAGGAACGTAACGCACGAAGTCAGCCCCGAGATCATGTAGCGCTTGGAACGCGTTGTCGTGAACCGCGGTTCCCCGGCGAAGCGGTGGATTTACGACCACCTGCAACGTGGGAGTTGTCCTGGATTCTTGTACTATCTTGTCCCAATGGACGGCAATTTGGACGGGAGCAGCTTGTGCTAGGGATGGTCCTGCGGCGGCGAGCATTAGCGAAGGAACAAGCAGCAACCGAAATAAATCAGAACGCTTCATGAGATGCTCCCTCCCGAGAACGCATCAGCCAACGCGCCAAGTGCGCGAGGCATAAATTAAGCTAGTTGCGGTCTTCTTTCAATAGGTAAATATTTCTTGTTATAGAATCGAACTGCGGCTCTCCGCCGCTCACCGCCATCCCATCACAGAGGAGTGCATGTAAACATGAGTGAGAACTCCACGGTCCACGAATTCACGGTAGGGCTGTTCGGAATTGGGCTCGACACGTACTGGCCTCAATTTAAGGGACTGCAGCAGCGCTTGACGGGATACACCCAACAGGTGGCCGACCGCTTAGAAAGGACAGGCGTCCGAGTTATCAATCTAGGTTTGGTGGATTCTCCTGAAAAGGCGGAGGCGGCGGGCCATCAGTTCAGGCGGCACGATGTCGATCTGATCTTCCTATATGTCACGACCTACGCTTTGTCGTCCACTGTCCTTCCGGTTGTCAGACGGGCGAAAGTGCCCGTGATCCTCCTTAATCTTTCGCCCTCGGCGGCAATTGATTACAAGTCCTTCAATCAAATAGGTGACCGCACCAGAATGACCGCCGAATGGCTGGCCTATTGCCAGGCTTGTCCCGTGCCTGAAATCGCCAATGTATTTCTTCGTTGCCGCATCCCGTTTTTCCAAGTCACGGGAATTCTCGAGAACGATCCGCTCGCGTGGCATGAGATTTCCTCATGGATAGATGCGGGCCGAGTCGTCCACACGATGGAACACAACCGCCTTGGAGTGATGGGCCACTATTACGGCGGAATGCTCGACATCTATTCCGACCTAACTCAGCAGTGCGCCTACTTTGGGGGGCACATTGAGATGCTGGAGGTGGACGAACTCTCGGATTTGTGCCGAAACGTGTCCAGCGAGGAGATTAGCAATCGCGTCCAGGATTTTCGGGAAACCTTCGACGTGCAATCAGACTGTCCGCCGGTCGAATTGGAACGCGCCGCGCGCACCTCCGTAGCGCTGGATCGTCTGGTCGAGATCCACAAACTGGGATCCCTCGCCTACTACTACGAAGGCGTGCGGAATGCCGAGAACGAAGAGTCCATCAGCTCCATCATCCTCGGCACCAGCTTGCTTACAGCGCGGGGAATACCGGTGGCCGGCGAATACGAAATCAAGAACGCTCAAGCCATGAAGATCATGGATTGTTTCGGAGTTGGTGGTTCCTTCACGGAGTATTATGCCGTCGATTTCAACGACGATGTCATATTGATGGGGCACGATGGACCGGGTCACATCGCTATTGCCCAAGGCAAGACCAAGGTTCGCCCGCTGAGTGTGTATCACGGCAAGGTCGGCCGCGGGCTCTCAGTTGAGATGTCCGTCAAGCACGGCCCAGTAACATTGCTCTCGGTTGTCCAAACGGCTGACGGAAAACTCAAATTAGTGGTTGCCGAGGCCATTTCTGAGCCCGGCCCGATTCTGGAAATTGGCAACACCAACAGCCGCTACCGATTCGCTCTGGGAGCGCGAAACTTCATGAATGCCTGGAACGCCGAGGGGCCCGCGCATCATTGCGCGATCGGCATCGGCCATATCTCCAGCAAGTTGAGCAAGCTTGGTCAACTGTTGGGAATGGAATGCACCGTCATTAGTTGAGCTCATGGGGATGTCAATTGGGAGATGGGTGGAGATGGGGATTCTCCCGCGGGAGGCTAGCCCGGCGGACCAGGGTGTGCGATTCTTGATTGTGAACGGATCTCAAGCGCTGTCGAACAAAGTCCCGGAAGCGAACGTGATCCTGACGAAAGCCCCTGCAGGTCAGGGAAGGAATATGGTCATGAATCCATCAAGCGGCTCGTTTTCCTGTTCCATCGCACGTTGGCTGTGCGTTCGGAATGGTGAGCAAGCTGTCCGGTTCTACAAGGCCGCTCCTCTCGTTAACGTACACGACGCACGCGCGCTCTCCGTGAGCTACAAATCCAAGGAAATGCAAGAGTGATGCATGGCTAGAGAGAGAAGCGGAATTCACTTGATCGCCGAAATGGCGAAGGTCTCCATTGGAACTGTGGATCGCGCCTTGCACAAGCGCGGAGGGATTAAGGAATCCACGTGCCAGCGGATTCTTCAAATTGCAAGGCAGATCGGCTACAAGCCGAATCTAGCGGCCCGCGCATTATCTGTTGCCAAAGCCAGTGCTCGAGTGGGTGTGTGCATCCCCCGTGAAATTCACTTTTTCTATGATCAGCTATGGCGCGGAGTCCTGGATGAAGCTCGGCGCGTGGAACTGATGGGGATTCAGTTCATGAATCGCCCTGTTCAAGCATTGGGAAAAGGGGATACCGAGGCATTTAAGGAACTCGTACAATTCGAGGTCGACGGAATCATTCTCACTGCAGGAAATCCAAAAGCTCTCACGCCTCTTATTGACGACGCGGAAGCGAGAGGTATTCGGGTAGTTTGCGTATCTACCGATGCCCCCGAGAGTCGTCGTTCAAGCATAGTCTACGTGGAACCGGCTTTGAATGGCAGTCTCGCCGGGGAATTGATGGGCAAGTTCGTTCCGCAGGGTTCGAAGGTTGCGATCATTGCGGGCATGCTCACTACCGAAGATCATCGTAAGAAAACCGATGGCTTTTCGGAATCTTTTCCGCGGCACTGCTCTGGCGGGAAGATCGTGAGCGTTATTGAAGGGCACGAAGATGAAGATGAAAGTTTCCAGAAAACCTTCGACCTGCTGCGCCGCGTTCCGAGGCTGGCTGGGCTCTACGTAAACACCGTGAATTGCCTGCCGGTGTGTCGTGCTCTTGGGGCACGGGGCCTCGCTGGAAAAGTAAAACTAATAACCACGGACCTGTTCGAGGAAATGTCCCCCTACTTCCAAAAGGGCACAATCACAGCATCGATTTACCAGCAGCCACACAGGCAAGGTCAGATTGCCGTTCGGGTTATGGCCGACAACCTCACCAACAAAACACATCTCCCTCCCGCTGTGCACCTGAGCCCTGGAATAGTGATGTCGTCCAATTTACCTCTGTTCCGAGAAATGAAAGCGGCGGATTCCAAGCCCGACGAGCCGGATCTGAAGAACCGCCTGGCGCTCTAGGTGGACTAATGGCAATGAGACTTCTGACTCCAAGCGATTGGTCAAGAAAAGGAAGAGTACGACCACTGGTAAGTTGTGTCGGAGGCAACGTCGGATGCGGAATCAGGAAAACTAGGCGAATGATTCGTCAAAGCCGGGACCTAATTCATTTGTTGCAACTAAGCCCGGATTTAGAGTCCAGACCATTTTCAAAACTGACCACAACCCTTCGGTGTTCAAATTGATGAGACAGCGACTCTATCTTGTTTTGCGGTTTTTTGCGGTGTGGCTGTTCATTGCTGGAAGCGTCCGCGCGCAGTGGAATCCCCTGAACCCAGTCCGCTCGGTGCAACGGGAGTCCGACGGAGTGCGACTGACCCTGCAAAACGGAGCGTTGAGGCTCCAAGTATGCTCCGACTCCAGCATCCGAGTGCGCTATTCACCGACGGCGCAATTTCCGTCCCGCCCTGAATTCCTCGTGATTAGAGAAGTTTGGCCGGCAACGAAGTGGGAAATGCAGTCCTCTGAAGACGCCATCACACTGAGCACGGCGCAATTGAAGGTCGTCATTGCACGCAAAGACAGCAATGTCTCATTCCAGGATTCTGCCAGTAAGACACTGTTCGAACAGAATGAGGTCAGCATGACTCCGACGGTGGTGAACGGCGAGCAGACCTATCACGCGGAGCTTTATTCGAAGCTTTGGGGCTCCTATGAGGCCTTTTACGGACTCGGACAGCACCAGGCGGGCGTTTGGAATTATCGCGGAGAAGCCGTGGACATCTCACAGGACAACACCAACATCAGCATTCCTTTCGTCCTCTCAAGCAACGGATATGGAATCTTCTGGAACAACTCGTCGCGCAGCCGCTTCAACAATCGCTTTCTAAATGCGCTTTATTTGAGCTCGGAAGTGGCCGACGTGCTCGACTACTACTTTCTCTACGGCCCTGAATTCGACAAGATCATCGGTGGATACCGAGAACTCACAGGCGCGCCGCCGATGTTCGGCAAATGGGCGTACGGCTTCTGGCAATGCAAGAACAAGTACAACTCTCAGGAAGAGTTACTCAACGTCGCTCACAAATACCGGCAACTGCACATTCCTGCTGACAATATTGTGCAGGACTGGTTCTGGTGGTACACCATGGGTGAACCAGTCTTTGACAAGGCTCGCTATCCCGATCCCCCGGGTATGGTGGAAGACCTCCACAGGAACAAATTCCACTTGATGATCTCCTTCTGGCCTTACTTCCGTCCGGGCACGAAGACATACGAAGACATGGACAGGCGGGGCTTTTTTATCGACAAGACCAAGGTTGGCGCCTTTCATCCGGCTCAAATGGCTTTGTATGATGCGTTCAATCCCGAGGCGCGAAAGTATTACTGGAATTTGATGGATAAAGCTCTCTTCAAGATTGGCGTGGATGCGTGGTGGCTGGACACCACCGAACCGGAAACCGAAGATCGTGAAACCAACATCCTCGTGACGAATAAAACTTACCTCGGAAATAGTGCGAGGTACGCAAACATGTTTCCTCTGATGACGACGAGCGCCGTGTATCAAGGCCAGAGAAGTGTATCCGACAAGAAGCGCGTTTTTATACTGTCGCGTTCCGCGTTCGCGGGTGCTCAGCGCAACGCCGCCGCCGTCTGGTCGGGAGATGTGAATTCCGATTGGGTCTTTTTCAAAAAGCAGATACCGGCGGGACTGAATTACTCGATCTCCGGGCTGCCGTACTGGACGACGGACATTGGAGGATTCGTCTCGGGCAATCCTGACGACCCGGAATACCGCGAATTATTTATTCGCTGGTTTCAATTCGGCACGTTCAATCCTTTGCTGCGCGTGCACGGGACGCGCTCGACGAACCAGAATGAATTGTGGTCCTACGGCTCTGGCGCCCAGAAAATCCTCGTAACCTATGACACGCTTCGTTACCGCCTGCTGCCGTATATCTATTCCATGGCTTGGATGACCACGAGCCAAGGCTACACACCGATGCGCGGATTGGTAATGGATTTCCGCACCGATGCGCGCACTGCGAGCATTGGGGATCAATTCATGTTCGGCCCGGCTTTCCTGGTGAATCCCGTCACGGAACCCGGCGCAAGTACGAGGCGCGCTTACCTGCCGAAAGCGAAGTGGTACGACTTTTGGACCGGGACTTCCGTAGAAGGTCCTCGTACGGTGGATGCAACTGCTCCTCTTGAGAAGCTCCCGCTTTTTGTGCGCGCCGGATCGATCGTTCCGATGGGGCCGGAGAAGGAATGGTCCACGGAGAAGCCGGAAGATCCGATTGAATTGCGCATCTATCGCGGAGCGAATGGTGATTTCACGTTCTACGAGGACGAAAACGACGGCTATAACTACGAAAAGGGCGCGTATGCCACGATTCAGTTCCATTGGGATGACGCGAAACAGACTTTGACGATCGCCGACCGTGGAGGAGAATTTCCGGGGATGATGGCCGAGCGGACCTTTCAGGTTGTCTTTGTCGGCGAGAACCACGGAGTAGGTGTCATGCCCGAAGACAAACCGGACAAGGTCATGCACTACGTCGGCAAGCAGATTACAGTGAGGCCTTAAAATCTTTCCGTCGAGGACGCCCAAGTGCAGCCACTTTGCTTGATCCGTGGGCCGCGAAATTCGAGTTATACTAAAAATCATGCGTGCAGCAGTGTTTTTGTTTTTTTTGCTTTGCGCGAGTGGCGCGGGTGCGCAGGAGTCGGGTCCTGAACGGCTCTTCCAGGATGCCGCGGAAGCGCAGCAACGCGGGAATTACGCGCTCGCCGTCGGCAAGTATCAGGAACTGATTCGGTTGGACCCGAACATAGTCGCTGCGCATGCTAACCTTGGTGTCGTTCTTGTTTCGCTCGGCCGTTTCGACGAGGCGATCACGCAATATCACATTGCTCTTGCTGAGGCACCCGGGAGTCCTGAGCTCCGGCTGAATCTTGGCCTTGCCTATTACAAGAAAAGTGATTTTGCAGGGGCTGCCGCGCAGTTCGCGTCGCTGCACAAGGAGGATCCCAGCGATTTCCGCGTTGCGACGCTACTGGGCAACTGCCAAGTGCAACTTGGCCTCGCAGGCCAAGCCATTGCGCTTCTCGAACCGCTTGAGAAGGCCAATCCCGATAATCTCGATCTCGAGTGGGCCCTGGGAAATGCGCTGGTCCGCACCGGCCAGGCAATGGAGGGCCTGCAGCGCGTCCAGAAGGTCGCTGATAAGGGAAAGAACGCCGAAGCGTATCAGCTCGCTGCGGATCTTTACCTGGGTCTTACGCTATTCGACCAGGCCAAGGAAGACGCACAGGCGGTCATTCGCCTGAATCCGAATGCGGCCAAGGCATATGTCGTCCTCGCCATGATCGACGACTTCGCAGGAAATGAAAAGGACGCCCAGGAAGAGTACAAGAAGGCTCTGCAGATCGACCCGAATGACATTCAAGCACGGCTCCAACTTGCCAACGCTTTTCTCATTGACCGTAAACTAAACGAGGCGCGTCAGGAAACTGACCGCGCGCTCGCTATAGACCCCAATTCGCTCGCGGCGCGCTATGAATTGGCGCGAATCGAGCGCACCGAGGGAAATCTGCCGGCGGCCCTGAAGGATCTTGAAGCCATCGAACGGCAGAACCCGCAATGGCTTCCGCCCCACGTCGAATTATCCGCGCTTTATTACCGCCTGCAGCGGCCAAAGGATGGCGACCGTGAAAAGGAGTTCGTGAACCAACTACGAACGGAGGAGCAAGACCGTCGCGGACAAAACCGCGTTATCAGCCCGCGGGTTCCTTTACCTTGAGCACGCGATCTGTGTCCAGATTGCGCAAGGTTTGTACAATTCCCGAGGGCCAGCGAATCTCGGCCAGTTCGGCGCGCTTCTCTTCGCCCAGACCGAAATGCACCGGCCCGTGACTCGAAGACGCATAGCCCACGCTAGTAGTCATGTGATTGTATTGCGTGCCCGCTTTCGTAACGACTCTCACCACCGCGCCGATTCCGTCCCGGTTACTCTTGGTCCCTTGTAAAGCAATGTCCAGCCAGTGTCCCGTGCCCTCAGTGCGGTTCATCCAAATCTCTGCCGGCTCGAGCAGCGCTGTTACTACGACATCCATTCTTCCGTCGCCGTCGAAGTCGCCAAAGGCGCATCCACGATGCCGCGCTGGCGGACCCGCTGTCAACCCTGCCTCGGCGACCGCTCGCCAGCGGCCGCTTGCTCCTGGTTTGCGAAAGACCATGTTGTGCTGGGCGATCTCCGTCCCAGGCTTCGGCAGCGCCTCAACGTGCCCGCAACTGACGAACAGATCCTTCCACCCATCATTGTCAAAATCAAAGAAGCCGGGGCCAAAGCCGCCCATGTGCAGGCTTGCCTGGCGCATCCCGTTCGAGCCGGTGATCTCTTCGAAACTCTTTCCTTGAATATTTCGCCATATCGGAAACGTTTGGTTGTTCAAAGCTACTGTCGTGATGTCCGGGTAGCCGTCGTTGTCGATGTCGCGGAAGTCCACGCCCATCCCGGAAATGAATTGGCCGTCCTCTACCAGCGCGACGCCTTTCTCGAGCGCGACTTCCTCGAACTTGCCGCCAGCATTGTGGAACAAGGAGTTGTAGTAAAGGTCGTTGGTGACAAATAGGTCCGGCCGGCCGTCGAGGTCGTAATCAGCTACTCCTACGCCCATCCCTTTGCCGATGTGCTTGCGCAGGCCCCAGGCCCCAGACACATCTTCGAACGTACCGTCTCCTTTGTTCAAATAGAGTTGGTTGGGCGACCCCTTATAGAAATTGGGGCTGCAGTAATCCCATCGTCCGGGCAATCCGCAAATGTGCTCCGTAGCGTAATCCCACTGGACGTAGTTGACGACAAAAAGATCGAGCAGGCCATCATTATTCAAGTCCACCCAGGCAGCAGCCACGGACCAGAGCGGTCCATACTCGGGATCGTTCCAACCATCGAGCCCGGCTTTCTTCGTGACGTCGGTAAACGTCCCGTCTCCGTTGTTGTGATACAGCGTCCGGCCATGCACGCCAGCGACAAAAAGGTCGGGATAGCCGTCGTTGTCGTAGTCGCCTACGGCCGCGCCTATGTCGTATCCCGTGCCGGCCAGACCCGCCTCCTTGGTGACGTCCTTGAACACCCCTTTGCCTTGATTGCGGAAAAGGCGGTTGGAGAATTTCGGTGCGTCTTTCTTCAGTGTCGCCATATTCGCGCCGTTGGTAAAAAAAATGTCTGGGCGGCCGTCTTTGTTGTAGTCGAAAACCGCCACTCCGCCGGCCATCGTTGAGGGAGCGTGTGGCGCCTCAAGAGTCTCGTCGGTTTCCACGCGGAAGGGCAGAGACTTCAGGGCAAAGTTGATCTTGGGGAACGCGGGAGAACCCGCGCCGGCTCTACCCAGGACGGGAACCGCACCCGTTGCAAAGATTCCGCCAAGAGCGGCAACGGCTTCTCGCCGAGTCCAAAGCCTCTTGGAACGACCTCTCCCGCACCAAGATCCCTGGCCCACGTAGCGCTCTCCTCTGTTTCGAGGCAAAGTCTAATTCTCTCACACCAATGAGCTGCTCCTAAAACGAAGGAGGGATGGCTTGCGCCATCCATCCTTGCCAAGGGAAGTTGGTTCGCGACGAACTAGAACAAGTACTTAAGAGCGATCTCGAGGGTTCGGTTGCCAACCGTATGTCCAGATTGGTGTTGCCGCCGCCTGGGGTCGAGAACCTTAAGTTGATGTCGTCGGACAACCCAAATTGCCGATTCGGGTGGTTCAGGAAATTAAACGCGGTGAACCGGAACTGGAGTTTCTGGCTCTCCCTCACCTTGAAGTCTTTGTACATACCGAGGTCGCCGCCAAAATACGACGGGCCGGTGACGTTCGGCCAAATCAGCGGACCGTTCTGACCACGCGTCGAGGGCTCTTGGAAGCAGTTCGGGTTGAAGTATTGGCCCGACTGCAGACCCTTTGCCGGGTTGCAGGTCAAAATTGGCTCAAGTGCTATGCCGTCGGTGCCTAAGATGCTCTGATTATTCACTCCACCCGCATACGATGGGTTGAGTCCCGTCCCGGTCAATGGCTGGAGCGGCGGGCCGCTCTGGTATTGCATGGTGCCGGAAAGCTTCCACCCGTTGACGACCTCTTCGCCAAAAAGGTTGTGATGCACCGGCGTCGGCAGGTTGATCACGTAAGCGGCGTTAAAGATATGCCTTCGATCAAAAGCTAAAGTACCGTAGTTATTGCGCAGATTGAAAGCGTCGAGCGCGGCGCCGGAACCCTGCCCGTTGTCGTTGTCTCCTATGCGGGTTCCAAGTGTGTGACTCCATGTATAGTTCACGTTGAAAACGGCCGGTCCAGTCTGTTTTATCCACTGCACCAGCAACCCGTTGTAATTGGAATAGCCGCCATGCCGGGCCAGGTACAGCGCGTTGTAACCCCAGGACCGGAAGTCTGGGATAGCGTTTGAAGGTGGCGCGCCAGTGATACATGTCGTGCTGGCCGTCCCCTGGCAGTAAAACGTGTCGCCACCGTAAGAGCAGTTTTGCCCAGGGTTGGGATCCTTGCCGTCTGTAGTCCCCGCCTTCCCGAGGCTGCAATTAGGGAAAGACCCGGGACTAACCGGGTCGGGTTTGAAAAGCACGCCTACCGGAATGTAGTTGATGTTATTGATGGATATTCTTCCACCCAACCCGTTGATCGATAGTGATGTTCCAGTTCTGAGTGCGAGGCGCCCTGTCGTCGCCGAACATCATGCCTTCAACATTCTGTGATGTTCTTGAGCCTGCGGTCGCGGCCGAGCAAGTGCTTAGGCTGGCGAGCGAGGTGAAGGTGCAGTTGCTGCTGAAGCTTTTGAGCCCAAGCGGCGCGTCCAACAAGCCGTTTGCCGTTACGCTGTTATAGGCGACGTTATGGCGGTAGATCCCGAACCCGCCGCGCAATACCGTCCTTCCATTTCCGAGTAGGTCGTAGGCGACACCGATGCGGGGGTCCGCATAAAAGCTATGCGAGGCCCAGCCGGAAATAGGAACCTTGCTGTCAATTCCATGCCACTCAAATCCGGCAAGTGGGGCGGTGCTGCTGGCACTATAAGGCTGGACAGAGTTATTCGGGTTCCAAACCATAATGCCTTTGTTTTCATTGGTCGGGTACCACTGGCCTTCGTGTTCGAAACGCACGCCAAAATGCAGCGTGAGCCTGCGTGTAGCTTTCCAAGAGTCCTGAACGTAAAAATCGTACTCGTTATAGACGACATTATCGACGAAGTTCGTGCTTGCCTGGCCGAAGCTGTTCGCGTGGCCAATCAGCATATCTGAATAGTTGTTGAAACTGGAGTTACTCGTCCACGGATCGAAGTCCCACTGACCGACCGTACCGCCCCCGCAGCACGCTCCCTCCGTCTGCACGTTGGCGTAGCGCGCCCAGAAGAACCCAAATTTGAAAGTATGGGAGCGTTTGATCCAGGTCAAGTTATCGCTGAAATCCGGCGTGTAGCTGTCTTTCCCGGCGGCGCTCCCGTACCACTTGGGAGTCGTGCCGAAGGAAGAAGCGTCAAGTCCAGCCGATGTGCTAGAGCTATTGCTGCCACCACCGCCCGAAGTGCAGCACCAACTGATAATGTCCGGCACCTGGGGAACTGGCTGAGCATAAGGCGTCTGAACGTTATAGTTGTATGTCGCCGGGTTCGCCGCAGTAGGGTTCTTGAGCGTAACAGGGTTGATAAAATAGGCGTAGCCGAAAGTGGCCTCGTTGATGAGCGCTGGCGTAAAGGTGTTCGTCACTCCGAAGCTGTAGTCGCGGGCGAGCTGCTTCGCAGGAATCTGCGAAGGATAAGGCACCGCGTTGCCCGGCCACCACCACAAGCCTATGTTGTTGACATCTGTTTCCGGCTGGCGGGTAAAAGTGGCAAAGGCTCGCATCTTTGAAGTGATATTGAAGTCGCCCCGGATGTTCATCTCGTTGCTGTCGACTGGTGTGCGGTCGAGAAACTGCGCGTTAAAACCACCGTTCTTCGTCGGATCGAGGGACGTCAGCCCTGGCGCGCCTGCCAACAGTTTCATCAATGTCACACCGTCGGGGTCAAACAGGCTGGGGGAGATCCGGCTGCCGGAAACGGGGGGCAACGAGCAGTTCGTTCCGTTGTTCTTTTTGCAGGTGTTATAAGTGGCCACGCTCGCGTCATAAGCGGCCGGCACATAGGCAGTTCCATTAGAGTCTGTTATCCACCGCGCCTTTGCAGAAATTGCCGTAATTCCACGCGGTTGGATCGGCGCAAGGGATGGACCCCGAGCCGTAGAAACCCTTATACGGCGCGAGGCTCGCCGCAGTGTAGTCACCCGACATCATTGCGGCCGTCGGTATAACGTACTTGTGAAGCGCGCCGGCTGGCATTTGATGCAAATGCTCGAAGCCGAAAAAGAAGAACGCCTTATCCTTGAAACGGGTTTTTGGAAGCGCCGGGCCGCCTACGTTGAAGCCCTCGTACCAGTAGTGGTCAATTGGCTTTGCAACCGGCGTCGGAAGCTCATTGAAGTAGTGATTATTGGCATTCAAACTGCCGTTGCGTGTGTAAACGTATCCCTCTCCATGAAACTGCGACGTGCCACTCTTACCCGTAGCGCTAAACGTCACCGGACCATGCGCATGCTCGGCATCGAACGAGGAAGTCTGGATGGTTACTTCCTGGGTCATGTCCTGGTTGATGTTGGCGATCTGTGTTCCCTGGTTTCCTGAGTCCGTAATCACCGAGCCGTCCATGATCAACTGCATGCCGCCATTTGGCTGGGAGCCGTTGGAGGAAAATGCCCCAATCGGGCCGCTGTTAATCTGCGTGAGCGCGCTGTTCCACTGCGTGTTTCCGAGCCCGCTGTTCATGGCCATCCCAGGCATCAAACGGATCAGCTCCGCCGCGTCGCGCCCCTGGATGGCAATCTCGCTTACCATGGTGTTATTCAAGGTCGTGCTAGTGACGCCGCTGTCGGTTGGAACTGGCTGCTCGGCTGCGTTCACCTCTACCGTTTCTGTCACGGCACCTACTTTCAACGCGATATTCGTCACCGTCCGGCTCTCTTGTTGATTGATAGTGATGCCTTTTTCTTCCCAAGTCGAAAACCCCTTTGCTGAGATGGTCAGGGTGTAGGTGCCTGGAAGAATCGCCGTAAAAGAGAAGTAGCCGGCCGCACTAGTCATGGCGGATTGGGACGAGTTGGTGCCCTGGTTCGTAAGCAGCACCTTTGCGTTGGGAACGCCCGCGCCACTGGTGTCGGCCACCGTGCCGCTCAGAGAGCTGGTCACGGTCTGGCCGAACACCGGCTGTAGCGAGAGCACCAGAAGTAGGGCAATGGCCAACGCCATTCTATGAGGCAGCAACAGAGAAAACTCAAGTCGTGAATGAAACAATTTCATTTGCGTTCCTCCCAAACCGTCTTCGAGTTGTCCCCTTAGAGCAAAACGGGCGGCGGGAACTCTGTGCCCGATTCACGCGCCGGACATAGCTTTTCGCTCGAGTGCGGCTTGCACCTGGCGCACGCAATTCTCGACAAAATCAAATCCGTAACATGCGAAAAGCGAATACAGCCGACCAATGCGGCGGACCATACTCCGTGCTCTGGAAGAAGTCCAGACCCAATGTGCGACACGGATGGGACATTTTGCGACATGGGATTTACGGCTAGGATCGTTATTCCTCTTGAAATTCGCTGAGCGGCAAATCTAGAATAGCGACGGATTCGACACTTTGCGCCACTTTCCCAGCGACGACCTCCCCAGGCCTGAAGGGTAGCGGCACAAACAAAGGACTCTTGTGGGTATCGGAAACTGGTGATTTGTAAGGGCTTACATCAAAACAATGAATCCTTCTGAATCATGAAAAAGCGCCTTTCCAGGGCTCGAACGCCCCAAGTTGCCCTGCTCCTGGAAACCTCGACCGAGTATGGCCGGGGAATCCTGCGGGGAATCTTGCGATATTCACGCCTTCACGGCCCGTGGTCGATGTACGTGGCCCCCCGACACCTGGATCAGGTTCTTCCCGAAGGGGAATCGTGGAACGGCACCGGGATCATCGCCCGTATCCGATCTCCGCAAATGCAAAAGCAGATTCGCTCGACGGGACTTCCTTTTGTTGCTTCTCAGCTTGGGGAGTCAAGCCCGCCGAAAGCTGGAAGACGATTCGGTGAAATCGATACCCATTCCAGCGCCATTGCGCAAATGGGCGTGAAGCACCTGCTGGAACGAGGTTTGCGCGGTTTTGCGTTTTGCGGCTTTATGAATTGTCACTGGTCCGTGGTGCGCGAGATGGAATATGTCCGGCTCCTGCGAGAAAAACGGTTTCCCTGTTTCGTGCGGCACATCCACATGGCGAGTTGGATCCAGCAACCACATTGGCTGGACACTTGGAGGCACGAACAGCCGGGAATGGTGAGTTGGCTCCGGTCGCTACCCAAACCAGCCGGCTTGATGGCCTGCAATGACGTTTGCGGGCGGCAGGTATTGCAGGCGTGCGTGATGGCTGGGCTACGCGTGCCGGACGATGTTGCGGTGATTGGAGTTGATAACGACGACCTGATCTGCGAACTCTCCGATCCACCATTGTCCAGCGTGGCTCTCGATCTGGAGCGCGCGGGCTATGAATCGGCACAACTCCTGGATGGGCTGATGTCCGGGCGAATCAAGGAGGGCTACGTGGTGCACGTGGAACCCACCCACGTGGTGACGAGGAGATCCACCGACGTCATTGCGCAAGATGACCGGCTGATTGTAAGCGCACTACGTTTCATAAGTGACCACTTCGCGCAAAGCATCTCGGTTAACGATGTTGCAGAAGAAGTAGGAACCTCCCGCCGGACCTTGGAAAGGCACTTTTCCAAAGCGATAGGGAGGTCCATTCTCTCAGAGATCGCCCGTTGCAGGATTGAGCGCGCTAAGGAACTGCTCCTGGAGACGAAAGTGTCCTGTTACAGCGTCGCGTCTGGAGTTGGATTTCACAGCTTAAAAACGTTTAACCGCACTTTTCACCGGCGGGAGGCGGTCACACCGCAAGGATTTCGAAAGATGGCGAGGAGCACGGCCGGGCCGAATGCGTCCGCAGCTGTGCGCTGATCAGGGTAGCCTCCCCGCCCGCTGAAGACGGGTCACCAATTCCTTCACTTTGGGAACGCGCGGATCGTCGGGACTTTCCTTCATAAGAGCTCGAATTCAGCGATGGCATCCGAATCCTTCTTCTGTTGCGTGAGAACCTGCCCCGCCACCAAATGCACATCAGCGAATTGTTCGTGCTGCGGCAAACTGTGCACTTTTCGAGCATAAGCCAACGCCTTGTCGTAGTTCCTGTTTGCAAAGGCCGTCGAGGTCATGAGAACCATCGCGCTGAGGGAGTTCGGGTCGAGTGCGGCGGCCTTGTCCAATTGCTGCTCGGCTTCGGAGAATTCTTGATCGGCGATTGCCAGCCTTGCCAAATTGATGTGCGCCGGAGCAAAGCTCGCATCGAGCTCGATTACCTTGGTGAATTCTTCGCGGGCCTTCTCTTTGTCATTCTGACGCATATAAAGAACGCCCAAATTATTGTGGGCACTAACGTATTTCGGATAACTTGCGATCGCTTTCAAAAAAGCTTCCTGGGCTTTGGCCACAACTCCTTTGGCGTAGGCTTCGTTGCCCGCCGCGAAGGCACTTCTGGCATCCTCGGGGATCGCCGGGGCGGCGTTCACCGGCGGGGCAGGAGTTCCGGAACTTCCGGGCCTGAGTTTGACGGTGACATACTCCAGATTCGTTCGACGAGCTATTGATAAGCTGGAGGATGCCCGTGGAGGTGGTTTCGATACCGGGGCCGCTGACCTTGAGGGAGAAACTGCAAACAGTCAAGTTGTAAAAGAGCGCTAAACCGCCGCGAGCATTGGTGAAGGCCTGGGCGACGGGGACGCCCGATTCGCTAGTCACCTGCACGCGGATTTGTTCCGATTTCACGGGCTGGCCAACGGACATCACGACACGAACTTCCAGAGAGGGAATATTAGGATTCGAAGTTCCCGAGCCGCAACCAGTGGTGGGAACCACAGGCGCATTACGGACCTGAGCAGCAGCGGATGCACCGACAAGGAGAGCGACAGAAAGCACGGTTGCGAGCCGCGGCGGAGTAGGTAACGTCTTCCAATTCATAAGATCTCCCTTCACAACTCAAAATGGTTTCATCCATTTGTCGCGTAGTAGTGCCACATTTCGATACTGAAATCCGGTGCGAAGCAATGATTGTCCGGAATTGGTGACTCAGGCAAGCCGCCCTCTATTTGTCCGGAGAGGAGCCTACCGAGGTAAACGCGCTGATGTACAGCGCCCCGAATGACCCGCGCTTCACGGAAGTGGAAGAGAACATCAATTTCCAATTGCGCTTCCCGAGCGGGATTCTTGCGAACTGTGCATCCAGTTATGGCTACGACTCGCAGAGTCACTACCGCGTGATTGGAACAAAGGGCTGGCTGGAGATGGAGCCCGCCACCGTCTACCGGGGGTTGCGAATAAGAGTTCACCACGACGGCGTTACCGAGGAAAGGAGTCTGCCCGTGCTTGACCACTTTGCGCTGGAGATGGACCACATGTCTGGATGCGTCATGCAAAACAAGGAACCGTTTACGCCGGGCGAAGAAGGACTGCGCGACCTGAATGCAATGATGGCCGTCTACTTAGCCGCGAGGACTGGGAAGGCTGTGAAGTTATAGCCCTAATAGCGAGGGGGCGGCAAAGCAAACTTCAGACTATGCCTTTCCCCTCGATAATATGGATGTACCGGTTTGCGGCGACATTGGTGAACTTTTCGATGCGTTTACTTGGCGCGGGCCAACGGATCTCGAGCTCATCGATTTGAGCGGCGTCGCCGATGCCCAGGACTTCCCGGAGGTCATGCGAAGAGAGATAACTGCCACCATTGTTCTTGAGGCGCTGGCGCAGTTTACCGCCCGCCTTCCAAAGAATGCGCGCGCCAATCGCATCGCGGCTACAGGTCGCGCCTTCCAGCCTGAGACCCAACCAATTGTTCCCCTTGGCCGCGTTGTTTTTCAACAGCACGGGAGCCCCGCCGTTGGTTGCAATTAGCACGTCTGGCGCGCCGTCATTGTCGTAATCGCCCACGGCTAGGCCTCGCGCAGCGAAGGCGTTTTCAAACGCCGTCCCTCCTTCTGAGCTTACATTTTTCAGCTTGCCGTCTGGGCCCTGATGAAAGAGCAGGAGTGGCTCCTTGTACCGAACTTGCCGCGAGTAACGACCGATCATGTCATCCGGATGCCCGTTGGCTAGGATCAGATCGAGCGAGCCGTCGTTGTCATAGTCGAAGTACTTGAGTCCCCAGCCGCTCAAAAGCCTGGTAGCTTGCGCAACGCCGTGCGAGTGTGCGACGTCGTTAAAGGTCTCGTTTTTGTTGTTTCGGTAAAGCGAGAACATTTCCTGATCGACATTCGCCACAAAGAGATCCTGCCAGCCATTGTTGTCCAGATCGCCGGCGTCGACGCCCATACCGGAACGAGGCTGGCCGTTGTCGCTAAATGCTACCTCGGCCTGCAGCGCCATTTCTTCCCAGCGGGTCTTTCCGGATGCATCCGGACCGCGGTTGACGAACAAAAAATTCTGGACCGTATCGTTGGCGACGAACAGGTCCATGCGCCCGTCGTTGTTTATATCCGTCGCCACCACGCCAAGCGCCTTGCCTGTCGCCCGTGCTATATCCGTGCCTTTGCTCACTTCAGAGAACGTGCCATCACCGTTGTTGTGGTAGAGAAAACTCGAAGTCCCGCGAAAAACTCTAGGAATGCAGTAATAGTGGTTTCCGAGCTGGTTATCGCCACAGGCGAGTTTCTGCTTCGCGCCATAATCAACAAAACTGCAGATGAAGAGGTCAAGACGGCCGTCATTGTCGAAGTCGAACCATACCGCGCTGGTGGTCCAGCCGGGCGTAGCAAGGCCGGCTTTCTCGGTCACGTCGGTGAACGTGCCGTTGCGATTGTTCTTGTAGAGAATGCAGCGTCCATAGGATGTGACGAAGATATCCGGCCACCCGTCGTTGTCGTAGTCACCGATGGCAATGCCCATTCCGAAAGTTCCGCCCGCCACACCCGCTCTATCGGTCACATCGGTGAACGTGCCGTCGCGATTGTTCTTGTAAAGTGCATTGCGGACCGGCTTAGTGGGGGTCCAGAAATCGCACGGCCCGCCGTTCACCAGGTAGATGTCCATCCAGCCATCATTGTCGTAGTCGAGAAAAGCACAACCGGGCCCCAGAGTCTCAGGAAGGTAGCGATTGTCTGACATTGCATTCTCATGGACCCATTCGATGCCGCTCGACGATGGGGCGACCTCGCGAAACAAAGGTGCTTCAGATGCTTCTAGAATCAGAGAGGAAATTGGGAGCGCCTTGGCAGCGCCGAGTGCCATACCAAGTCGCAAAAACCCGCGTCGGGGAAAATTCATTCAGGGATCCTATTGCAAAATAAACGTCGCTAGTTCCTCGGCCGTCGCGGTGCCTTGCATTGCCTTGAAACGTATCGTGTATTCACCGGGTTCGAGCGACGCGATCGGCACAGTGGCCAGATACTGGATCCGCCCGTCTTTGTCTGGCTGGCCAAGCTCTGGTGAGCCGCTTCCCAATATCTGCCCGTTCCTGCTGAATTCCATGGACAAGCGAGGAGGCTGCGAAGTGCCTTTGTCAGGATAAATAACCAGATAAAACGATATGCCGGAATTGCCTGCCTTGCTGATGGTCGGATTGAGCGTCGGCGAAACCACGCGGGTCCCAATCAGCAGAGGGTCAGCCTGGTCCGTAGAGGCATCTTTGTCTTTCATGTTACGGACAACACTGACACTGCTAATGGTCAGCTCCGTAGAGAGCGACGGCATCATCAAACTGTTTTTACGAGCACTAATTCGGTTGCCCCCCCCGTCGAGCACCGCAGTTTCGAGCGTATAGTGCCCAGGTGGCAAATCGAAGTGTTCCGTGTAAATGAAGTGTCCTGCCGTGAGCGCATCGCGCTCTGCGTTGGGCACATGGATAGGGATATCGTTTCCAAACTTCTTAATCACTTCGCCGCTCCCGTTTTTCACCAAAGCTACGTAGGACAGCCGGCCTTCCGACTGATCCGTGCCGCTCTTATGAAACGTCAAATTTGCGAGCGGCACGTCCAGCACTAGATCGCACACGGATTGGCTCCGCCCACCGCGAAAGTGCATAGGCATGGATTGATAGCCGAATGTTTTCGGCAGCTCAGCTGAACTCAAAGCTGTAAGAAGCGGAACCTCGTAGGCGCGTAGCACGCTGCCTTGAGCAGCGAGCGCAGGCGGTAGGGCGACGTATCCGGATCGTGATTGTACGCGCAAATCATTCGAACTCATCTTTATCGCGATTTTGCGGAATGATCCGTCGTAGCTCTTGATCTCCGGAGCATACCCGATCTCGTAATACGTCTGGATGTCCTCGGCGAGTTTATGAAGCGGGGTCCCCAAATCATTAGTGTTGGCAATCAGCATTCCTCCGGTGGCCTCTGCGAGATTCGCCAGCGTGTTTTGCGTGTTCGCGCGCGTACTCTCGATGCCGGTATCAAAGAGTTTCGCCTGGTCAGGCCTGATGGCCTGGCTACCGTCATTGGCCATCTGGTCTTGAGATGATCGCGCTGCGCTGTTCAGCGCACTCGTAGCGCCTGAATTGGCGCTCCCCGTCGTCAAACCACGAGCGTCGACCGCGTAAAAACTGACGTTCGAACGGTTGGCCACGCTGATAACGCTCTTGAACGGCTCTTCCATTCCCTGCGGGATGACGAAACCACCTTCTCTAAAATAGAGTATGGTTTTCCGGCCCGGCAGGCGGTATTGCTCCTTCACCGCGTCGAGTAGGGCGAAAATGTTCACCCGCCCAGTATCTTTCCCCGCGTTGCTTTGTTCGCTTTGAAGCATTTGCAGCACCATTTGGGCCATGGCCATGTTGGCCATCGCCGCCGCGTCAACAGATCGTCCCTGAGCCGCGAGCGCGGCATTCTCATTGCTGATTTGTCCCTGGATGGACTGCGCGCCACTCATATCCGGACCGACCATTTGCTCCAGTTGCTTTTGAACCACGGCGGTATCCGAGGAGAAATCTGTATTCTCACTTCGCGTAGCGCGGTCGATCCCTTTACGCAATAAAACCGGATCATTCGTGAAGGACTGAAGAACTTCGAGCTTGCGGTCGATGGTCATGATAGCCATGTAAACGTTTTGCGGAAGCTCGCCCTTCAGGAAACCCACAGCCGCGTCACGGGCGAGCCGCCGGGCGTCGTTGCTTCCACATTGAAAGATCATCGTGACCAAGCGTATCTGGCGGAGCGGATCGAGTTGCGTGCGCGAGCCGCCTTCGGCCACCGCTTCGCCGCCCTGGACGAGGCGAAACGCGATGATTTTCTTCGGTTCACCATTGTCAAATATCTGGAAATCTGCAGGTTTGAGATTGTTAACGGGACGCCCCTTCTTGTCGCGTACCACCACATCCAGAAGGACTTCCTCGCTGGCCTTCCTTATGGCGGCCCCCTGCGGGGGTGCGGTCGGATTTTGCTGGGCATAGCTGGCCGGTGCGAAAGATAACGCGATGGCCGAAACACACAAACAGACAACTCTGTAGGAACTTTTCATTGCTCGTTTCCTTTCCCAGAAACAAGTGCCGCTGACTCGCTATGCCCTTGCGGGTTGCCAGCTCTATATTCCCAGAACAAAATGGCAACCCATTTAGCCGCGCGCGGACGAGCCCCCGTGTGAACTCCCAGCGACCCTCGCGCACTAACCCGGATACTTTTCATTTGGCTTCACGATTCGGATTCGATGATCCGAAAACTTGTGGTGTGCCCCGGGCAGCTCGAGTTTTGGCATGTGGCAGGTTACACATTTGTCTGTGGACACCGGACAGGCCTTCGCGCCAGGTTTCCCGCCTCCGTGACACGACTGGCATTTTGCGTCGTAGTCGACCGATTTGTTGCTCACCTCGTGGTGTGGGTTATGGCACGCGAGGCAGCTAATTCGTGGGTCATCCGCATCGTAGCACTTGCTGCCCGTCAACCGGTAAGGCTGGAAGCGAATGTTAGCAATGCTCAGATTACCCTGCAGGGCAATTTCTTCCCACGTCCGGTGACACTGTCCGCAGAAGTTAGACAGTTGCTCGGCGGACAGTCCGTGGAGTTTGGACAAATCCTTTGCCGACCCCAGATCGAAACTATCGAGCAACATCGCTGCAAGGTGCGCTTCGATGGATTCATGACAGCGCTCGCACTGCACTCCAGGAGTCATTTTGTCCAGCGTGAGTTGCCTTCCCACAGTCGCATTCGTAGCGTGACACCCGAAGCAGCGCAGTTTATCGTCGCGGCCCATGAGTCGCCCGGCGGCTTCGTTGACGTCAGTTGGCGTAGAACCCTCGGAGCCCAATGTGGGACCGAGTCCGTTCAGCTCGCTGAAATAACTGACGCGGCTCTCATAGAACTCCGCGTCTTTCTCCAGCACATACGTTTGACCAATTGCGTAACTCCCTCCCATCGCCCATCGGATGGGCAACGTCACGGTCTTGTTTCCATCCGAAACTGAATAGCTGCTCTGGCTGCTCTTGCGCTCGATCCGGTACGAGTACCTGCCCACCTTCGCAGTAAGAACAGGATGATCGATGAGAATCTTGCACTCCTCAACCGTTTCGAGCGCGTGCGCCATAGATGTGTCTGGCTGTGACCACGCCTGAGCGTGACATGGGGCGCACGCAGACACGTCACGCGAATTGGTTTGCGCTGCAGCGGCTGCAGGAAGAACCAAGCACAGAAGTTGCCGGCGCCATCTCATCACGGTTTCGAAACCGCGACTTCGTTCTGTCCTCTCAGCCGCAAGAACTCCTCCCGCTCCTTCGCGGCATCCGCTTTCCGGCCGCCTTTGGCGTAAGCGGTCCCCAGCGCGAAATGCACCTGTGGCTGCCAGGGAGCCAGCCGGACCGCAGTCTCAAGTTCATGTGTTCCTCGGGATACATCCAAGTCTCCCTCTGCCAGTACCTGCCCCAGGATGGCATGAGCCGCAAAATAGCCGGGGCTCACCTCGACCGCTTTCTTGGCGTAGGGCAGCGCCGTCTGATACTCACCACGCTTAAGGTACTCCGCTGCAATACTCACCAGTGCTTGTGGGTGTTCGGGCGAAATCGCTAGCTCGGCATTCCATTCCTCCAATGCCTTGTCGGAGTCGCTCTCCAGCACCATTGTGCCGGAGAGGTAATGTATTTGCGGCGCGTTCGGATATTTGCGAAGCAGCTCCAGGCGCTCCCGCTCCGCTTCCGCCGCGCGCCTTGCGGCGGAGTCGCACAGGGCATGCCCTACGTCCAAAACCATCTCTCGTTCGAGCGGCGGGAGTTCGTTGGGCAGCAGTGGCTTGCGAAGCGCCGCCAGCCCCATCGCTTCGGTGAATTGCGGGCCATCCTTGCCCTGTCTCGCGAAATCACCGATGACTTTTACTGCGGGTTCGAATCGCCCCGACCGTATCAACAAAAGCGCGAAATGGTATTTGGAAACATCATAAAATCCTTGCTCGCTCGGAATCTTAAGCTGATCGGCCTTCTCCAGATGGGCCAGAGCGCTGTCAAAATCCTTAGTCTCGAATTCACATAAGCCCAGCATCGCCCACCCCAGAGCCATTCCGGGCTTCAGGCCCGTCACATGGCGGAAGGCAGCCCGGCCGTCTGCGTACTGATCCGCCTCATAAAAAAGCATTCCTAGATACCACCAGCCCTCGGCGAATCCTGGCCGCATGTGAACCGCTTGCGTGTACAGGCGGATGGCTTCGTCGGTTTGATCTGCTCCCCGGGCAGCTTCCGCTTTCTTGACCAGCGCTTCGAAGCCGGAAGCATTCGCCGCGCCGGCTGCTTTCCCCTGTGGAATGTTCTTCCTTTGCGCCACCGCAACGTAAGATGGAAGAAGGGCAGCGATGAGAAGACCCAACCTCAGCGGCTTCATTGCGCGACCTTTACCCCTTTTTCGTTAGCCTGCTTCTCGGCGTTTAGTTTCTCGACGATGGCGCGCTCCCGGTCGCCCTCGGCCTTCCTCTTTTCGCGATAGTAGGCCGTCGCCAGCGACACGTGCGCCTCGGTAAAATTTGGAGCTTCCACAACCAGTGCCTCCAGGTGGATGCGCG
>QHZB01000190.1 GCA_003224525.1 Acidobacteriota bacterium
CGTAGTTTTCCTTGAGCCACGGAATAATGATGGAGGTATCGAGTCCTCCGGAGTAGGCGAGCACAACTTTTTTAGGTTTGTTCAATTGCGCTTTCACAATTCCTCTCTTGCGTTTTGGTGTTGCCTGAACGGGGCACAGGAATCCTGCGCCCCTACAGAGAAAATTCGATGCGAGGCGATAACTAGCATCGATAGATCAGAATAAAGTATGCAGGATGGCTTTCTGCACGTACATGCGGTTTTCGGATTGATCGAGGACGACCGATTGCGGGCCGTCGAGTACTTCCGAGGTGACTTCCAATCCGCGGTGAGCCGGAAGACAGTGCATAAAGACGGCGTCCGGCGCGGCAAGTGACATGAGTTCTGGATTCACCTGGTAAGGCTGGAACACCGCGGCACGCACTTTCTCCTCGGCTTCAAAGCCCATGCTGGTCCACGAATCGGTATAAACGGCTTGCGCGTCGCTCACCGCTTCGCGCGGATCGGTCATCAATTCGATCTTGGCCTTCGTTTCGCGGGCCACGCGCTTGCCATCGGCGACAACTTCAGGCAGGGGCGGGTATTCCGACGGCGTCGCGACGCGCAAGTGAACGCCCAGCCGCGCAGCGAGGTAGATCAGAGAATGGCAGACGTTGTTGCCGTCGCCGACGTATGCGAGCTTGAAGCCGCGCAATGCGCCGAATTTCTCTTCCAGGGTAAAGAAATCGGCCAGCGCCTGGCAGGGATGAAACTTGTCGGAGAGCGCGTTGATCACGGGGATGCTGGCGTTCGCCGCCATTTCCTCGAGGACACGCTGATGGTAAACGCGAGCGACGATGCCCTGCACCCAGCGCTCGAGGTTGCGCGCCACGTCGGCGATGGACTCCCGTGCGCCGAGAGAGGCGGATGCCTGCGTGTGGTCCAGAAAAACAACGGAACCACCCATACTCTGGATGCCGACGTCGAAGGTGACCCGCGTGCGGAGCGAGGGCTTCTCAAAAATCAGCGCGATGAACTTGCCGTGGAGCGTTGAGGCGTAACGGCCCGGGCGGGCCTTGATATCCGCCGAGAGATGGAGCAATTCGCGCGTGTGCGCGGGGCTCCACTCCGCTCCGGTGAGGAGATCATTCGACAAAGAAACAGGTGCAACGAGAGTCGTGGTGGTCATTTTTTCACCTTACCGCGGCAAGGGCAACGCTCTCAGGATTCGCGGACTTGCCGGAATCCGAAGCAGAAGCCTGCTTTGGAGTAATTGCAAGAACGAGTTCAAAGAGCCCGAGAAATTCGCGTACCTGCGCGCGGGTGATGACGAAGGGCGGCAAGAGGCGCAACGTGAAATCGTGAGTGCAATTGATCAACAAACCGCGCCGCATGGCCTCGCTGACGAAAGGCGCGCCTTCGCTGGAGAGTTCCACGCCGATCATCAGGCCTTCGCCGCGGATTTCGCGGATGAAGCCGAATTTGGCGGCAAGCTTCGTGAGGCCCTCGCGGAGCTCTGCGCCGCGCAAGCGGATATTTTCGAGGAGCTCTTCGTCCTCGACGATATTGAGGAACTCGAGGGCAACGGCACAAGCCAGCGGGCCGCCGCCAAACGTGGTGCCATGCATCCCGGGAGAGACGCGAGAAGCAACATCCTCCGTGGTGAGAATGGCGCCGAGCGGAAGGCCGGCAGCGAGAGGCTTGGCGATCAAGACGATGTCCGGATTCGAAGAGAACTTCTGATAACCGAAAAAGCGGCCGGTGCGGCCGAGTCCGCATTGAATCTCATCGGCGATCAAAAGAGCGCCGTGCTGCGAGGCGAGTGAGCGAGCGCGATTCCAGAAGGCTTCGCTGATGGGATAGATCCCGCCTTCGCCCTGGATTGTTTCCAGAAGGATGCCGCAAACGGTATCGTCGAATTTCGCCTCCAGATCAGCGACGTCGTTGAAACGCACGAACTCCGCTCCGGGGACGACCGGCGCGAAGGGCAACCGGTACTTTTCCGTGGAAGTAACGCTGATGGCGCCGAACGTGCGTCCATGAAAGGAATTCTCCAGCGCCAAAAAGCGGTGCTTCTTCGCGGTCGTTCCGGGAGCCTCGTCAGCTTTGCGCCCGAAGAGGCGCGCGAGCTTCATCGCTCCGTCAATGGCCTCTGTGCCGCTGTTCGAAAAAAAGACGCGGTCCATCCCCGACCATCCGGCGAGTTTGCGCGCGAGCGGGCCTTGGTAGGCGTTGTGATAGAGGTTCGAGAAGTGAATCGCGCGCGCGGCTTCACGACGAATCACCCGCACGATTCTCGGATGCACGTGACCGAGCACATTCACGGCGATGCCGCCCAAGAAATCGAGATACTTCTTGCCAGTGGTGTCGTAGATGTAAGCGCCGCGGCCGTGGGTCATGACCACCGGCTGGCGTTTGTAGGTAGGCAGGAGGAACTTCTCGGCATCGAGCAGGCGCGTATCGGGTTTTGTCCTTTGCGCAGACAGATACTGGGGCTTGCGCACGGAACGCGACGGAGACTTCTTCTTGTTCTTGGACGAAGTACCCATCATGCCGCCGATAGAGCCGCTTGCGCGGAGGACAAAGGGACACGGAGGACGCGTGTTCCAGGGATCGCGGCCACTCCATCTTTGGTGGATGCTTCCGCCGCGTGCGATGCCAGCAACAAAGCGCTGGGCGAAGTGCCGCCGACGATGCGGACTTCACGGACACCACCTTCGATGGCACGCTTGGCGGCTTCGAGCTTGAGGACCATGCCGCCAGAAACGACGCGGGATTGGACCAGGCTCTCGATCTCTTCGCAGGTGACGATCGAGAGAACTCTCTCCCCGTTGAGGACGCCGGCGACATCCGTGAGATAGATCAACTGATCGGCGCTGAGATATTCCGCCGAGGCCGCGGCCATGTGGTCAGCATTGATATTGTAAAGTTCGTTGTCCGAGCCCATGCCGAGGCAAGGGGCAACGGGCACGAGGCCTTCGCGCCAGAGGGAGTCAATAAACCGGGCGTTCAATCCGGTGAGATAGCCTACGAAACCCAGGCTACCCTCGACTTCGTTGTGGACCATGGGCTCCGCGACGAAACACCGAGCGTCCGCGGCAGAAATGCCGATTGCAGGCTGGCCCTCCGCAGAAATCGCGGCGGCCAGCTTCTTATTCAGCAAACCGGCGAATACCATGACGGCCACGTCGCGCGTTTCGCGGTCGGTGACGCGCAAACCGGCGATGAACTTGCTTTCGATGGCCATGCGCTTGAGGGTGGCAGTGAAAAGACGGCCGCCGCCGTGCACGACGAGAATTTCATGGCCCTGCTGCGCGAGCGCCGCGACCTGCTGCGCGAGAGAGCGCACCGTGGCGTCGTCTTCAAGCAATGCTCCTGCGAATTTGATTACGATTCTCATTGAAGTGAGGTCTGCTCCTCTATTCCCAACATATGGTTGAAATTCTGTACGGCTTGGCCGGCAGCGCCTTTTCCAAGATTGTCGAGGCACGAGATGATGACCAGGCGGCGTCCAGACTTGGCCAGTGCGAATCCGATGTCGCAAAAATTGGTGTGAGCGACGTGCTGCAACTCCGGTAACGTGCCGGCGGCCCAGATACGAATCATGGAACGGCCGGCGTAGAACTTGCGGTAGAGCGACTCGACGTCTGCGGCGGTCTGCGGCTCGCCGAGCGTGACGTAGATGGTGGAAAGAATGCCGCGCGCGAGAGGCAGCAAGTGCGTTGAGAAAACAACTTGCGACTCGCTCAGACCGGTGTGTTCCAGAATTTCCGGGGTGTGGCGGTGCGTGAAAAGGCTGTAGGCTTTGAAATTTTCATCCACTTCGACGAAGTGGAGATCGCGGCGAGGATTTTTGCCCGCGCCGCTGGCGCCGGACTTGCAATCGCAAACGACGCCGGCGCCGGAAGCAAGCAAGCCTGCTTGGCTAAGAGGCCGGAGGGCAAGAATCACGCTGGTCGCATAACAGCCCGGGTTCGCAACCAAACGAGCCTTGGCAATTTCGCTCGAGTAGAGCTCAGGAATGCCGTAGACAGCTGCGGTGAGCCATTCGGCGTGGGGCGCGGCTAGGTTGTACCAGGAAGTAAAAGTTTCCGCCTGGCGAAAGCGGAATGCTCCACTCAAATCAACGACGCGGAGACCCGCCTTGAGCAAAGCCGGCGCCAATTCCGCAGAAACCTCATGGGGAGTCGCAAGAAACGCGGCGCCCGCGCTGCTTGAAGTAATGGCGTCAACCGAGAGAGTTCGGAGTGGCGCTTCGCCCCATCCACGGAACTGGGGAAAGAGTTCGGCGAGGCATTTCGCGCCGTTCGTTTCGCGAACGTAGAAGACCGGCGGCGGAAGAGCGGGGTGGCGAAGAAGAAGCCGCGCCAACTCGAGACCGGTGTAGCCGGTGACGCCCACAACCGCGACTTGGCGCGGATCTCTCATTTCACCAGGGCTTCGATCTTTTTCTGGAGGGACTCACGGGATTTCTTGTTGGGCGTGATGATGAGGACGGTATCGTCACCCGCAATGGTTCCGGCAATTTCCGGGAATTTAGCTCCATCGACGGCGGCAGCCAAAGGCTGTGCGCCGCTCGGAGGCGTCTTCAAAACGAGGAGATTTTCCGCGGGGCGGATATCGAGAAGAAATTCGCCGAGGGCCCGGGCGAGCGGGGGCAGAGGCGCGGGCTCCTCGGGCAACGCGGTGGAGGACTTGTAGCCTTCGTGCGTCTTTATCAGCCGGAGTTCCTGGACGTCGCGCGAAAGGGTGGCCTGAGTAACGCGGAGTTTTTGCGCGGCCAGCCCGCGGCGCAGCTCTTCCTGATTTGCAATCCGTTGATCGGACACCAAGCGGAGGATCTGACCGTGACGAAATGTCTTGTGCGTGTTCATGCGGTAGCAAGGGCATATTGCCCCTGTATTTTTATACACGCGACTGCATACTCCTGTCAATGAAATTCACAAACTTTTCCGGAGCAGGCCGCCGTCCAATGGCGCGGGACGCGGGACAAGCGAGTCATGTAAGATTCGTACTACCCGCGCGATGCACACTGGATTTTCCACGCCGGGGATGTAACCTATCGTTCAGCGCCATCGGCCTTATGGGAACGTCTTGTCAAATTGCGGGATGCCACAACGATACGCCACCGGCACTCGCCGAGCGGCGGTTCTGCGTTCTGCACTTCACGCTTACGCTGGAGACCAGCTGCTCGGAGATGCGGCGGGAGACGGCGCTGGGCAACGCGCCGCAGGAACGACTGCGTGAAATCATGAAGTTCATCACCGAGAACGGGGAATGCCTGGCGCGCGTAGCGACCAGCGGCCTGCACCTGACGGACGACCTGAAGGCGCGAATATTGAGCACTTTCCTTACGCTGATGAATCTGCGTGAAAACCTGGACCGTTCGAACATGCGGAGTTCGTTTGGACGCTCCGGGCACATTCGATAGCGAAAGCGGCGGGAGTCGCGGCATGCAAAAGAGGGTGTAAGTTATCAGTTTTAAGTTTTTAGTAAGAGGGAAGAAGAGGCTGTGTTTTCTTGATGTATTTTCTTGATGTATTCTCTTGATGTTTTCTCCCTCGGTATTCTCTGTTTGTTTTCTGTCTATGTTTTCCTAGTTTTCGTTTTCTCCGTTTCTCCAGTCCCCAGTACTTCAAGGTCGAAGCGGTCTTATGGCAGAATTTTGTATTGCGCGCCCCATGGAAATGGGAAACCGAGGATAGTTGTTGAAAACACTTGTAAGCGGTTGTGAAAAGGAAGGATCAGGCGCCAATGTACCTGGCGTAGAGTGAGCGCGCCACGGCGGGATCCGTGGTGCCCGTGAGGATGGCGCGGCCGTCGGCGAAGACGGTGATTTCGTAAGGCGCAATTCGGAAGCGAAGCAGAAAATCGTTCTGACGCACGTCGTCGACGAGAGGCTTCAAGCGATGTCCGAGAACGCCGAGGTCGAGAGCCCGGGTGCGTTCATGAATCTGAACGGAATCGCGACCGCACATGGTGATGCGGGGCTGGGCTTCCCCTCCAAGATAGGTGAAATCACGCCTGGCGCAGGCGCGGCATCCGGGATGGCGCGCCACACCGATGGATTGCATGCGGCCGCTCCAGACGTCGCAAGAAAGCAAGCGCCCATGAAGAGCCTCGGGGTGGCCGGAAAGGAGTTTTAAGGCTTCAGCGGCTTCCAGCGAGGCGATCAGATTGACGATTGGCCCGAGGACACCGATGGTGTCGCAGGTTTCCTCGAGGCCCTGGGCGGCGCTGCCGGTTTCGAGGAGACAGGCAAGACAAGCCGTCACACCAGCACGAATGGTCATGGTCAGGCCGTAACTGGCGACGCCCGCTGCGTAGATCCAGGGCCGTCTGGATTTCACCGCAACATCGTTCATTAAGAAGCGAGTTTCGAAATTGTCGGTGCCATCGAGGAGCAGATCGACTCCCCCGAGAAGAGCTTCGGCGTTGCGCGCGCTGAGATCGGCGACGATCCCTTCGACGGCGACGCCCGAATTGATCGAGCGCAGCTTGCGCTCGGCGGCGACGGCCTTTGGAAGAACGTTGAGAGCGTCGGACTCATCGAAGAGGGTCTGCCGCTGCAAGTTCGAGGGCTCAACGAAATCGCGGTCGATGATTCTTATGTAACCGACTCCGGCGCGAACGAGAAGATTGGCAGCAGCGGCGCCGATTGCGCCGCAGCCGACGATGGCCGCGCGGGAGGCGAGCAGCCGCTGCTGCCCTTCCGGGCCAATCCCAGCGAAAAGCATCTGGCGCGAGTATTTTTCCTGGAGAGAATCGTTCACGAAAGGTACGGCCCCGACAGGCACAGCGGACGCGCCTGCTAAGCTACATGATAGCGCCAAAGTGGACAAGGCAGGCAACGCCGCTGTGCTACCCTTCGTCTGAGCGAATGGAAACATGAAATCGGGCGTGGCCAATGGATTGCGAGGCATTTTCGCACTTGTGCTTCTGACGGGAGCCGCGCCGACGCGCGCGCAGGCGCCGCCAGGCACTTCCGTGGCAAGTATTGAGAAGGAAGAACCAAAGATAGCGGCGACCCGTATCGTCAAGGAAGATGGCCAAGTTCTGTCCGAGGCACCCTCCGGAATCGCCGTAGATACCGGCAAGGCGCTGGACCGAGGAAAAATCGCGGATAGCTTGCGGGCGCTTTACCGAACGGGGGATTACGCCGATCTAAAAGCGGTTGTGACGCCGGTAGCGGATGGAGTGCGACTGGATTTCGTAGTACGGGAGAATTTGTTTTTTAACCAGGTGCGCATCGAGGGTCTCACCGCGCCGCCCAGCGAGGCTTCGGCAGCCGCCGCGATGCAGCTGACTCTTGGGCAAACGTACCGGCAGGTTGCCGTCAACGAAGCGCTGGAGCGGTTGCGAGAGACGCTTCGTGAAGAGGGCTTGTATCTGGCAGAAGTTTCCGCGGAAACGGTGCCGCACGCGGAGACGCATCAGATGGACATTGTTGTGCACGTAAAGCCCGGCCCCCGCGCACGCGTGGGAATCATCCAGTTGAAAAACGGCACGGAGTATCGCGATTCCGAAATCCTCTCTCGATTGAAGATGAAAGCGGGCAGCCAGATCACGTCGGCCCGACTGCAGCGCGGGACGGATCGCATCCGGAAATATCTGGTCAAGAAGGGGCACCTGAGCGGGCGAGCCGGAGTGCACCGGGGCGACTACGATGCCGCAAAGGGCACGATTCTTCTCGACTTGGAGGTGACGGAAGGACCGCTTGTGAAGGTGACCTTGACGGGCGCGAAGTTTTCCAAAGGGGAGCTGAAAAAACTGATCCCCATCTATCAGGAAGGAGCCGTTGACACGGATCTCCTGGAAGAAGGGAAACGCAATGTTCGCGAGCGGCTCGAACGACTGGGGTATTTCGACGCGGAAGTGAATTACACGACCGAAACGCATGAGGTGAAATCGGATCATAGCGCGGCGCGCGGCACGGAAGAGATCATTACATACCGGGTCGAACGGGGCGATCGCCACAAACTGATGGGAATAGAAATCACCGGGAACAAGTACTTCGACACCGAATTGCTGCGAAGCCGATTGCAAATCTTCGGCGGCGCCTTCGGTTCGGTGGGACGGTTCAGCCGAAGACTGGTCGATTCGGACGCGCAATCGATGCGCAGTCTCTATCAAGCGAACGGGTTTCTCGATGCCAAGGTCGAGCAACAGATTGAAGACAACTACAAAGGCAAAGAGGGCGATTTGCTTATCCGCTTCGTCGTTCAGGAAGGGAAACAGACGCGCGTCGCTTCCCTCTCGATCGAGGGGAATCGCGCCTTCAAGGAAGATGAGCTTCTCGGCGTTATCGGCTCGACTCCGGGGCAACCGTATTCCGATTTCGGCGTAACGACAGATCGGGACAACATTCTGGCGCTTTATTTTAATGAAGGATTTCCCGAGGCGAGCTTTTCGGCAACGGCGGAACGCATCTCCGCCAGTCTGGCGACACAGAAAGCGGACGCGGGGGGGAGCACGACTGCTTCGCAGGACCATAGAAAAAAAGAGCCGAAGGAAGAAGAGTCCCAGCCGGCGATTGAGCAGGCCGAGGCGGTGCGGCTCGCCTACCACATCCAGGAAGGTCCGCAAACGCGCGTGAGGCGCATTCTAATCGAAGGCTACGAGCACACGCGACTGGGAGTGATCCATCGAGAGGTGCACATCAAAGTCAAGGAACCGCTCCGGGAAGGGGACGTCGTGGAATCGCAAAGGCGTCTGTACAACCTCGGGATCTTCAATCGCGTCATGATCGAACCGCAGAATCCGAACGGAACGGATCCTGAGAAGGACATCGCCATTCTCGTTGAGGAAGCCAAGCGCTACACGGTGGCCTACGGCGGCGGATTCGAAGTGCAGAGGCTCGCCAGCACGACGAGCCCGACCGGGGCACAGATCCAGGCGGCTCCTCGCGGGATTCTTGAGGTCAGCAAGTTGAATCTTACCGGGCGCGGGGACTCGCTGTCCTTCAAACTGCGTGGCAGCACCTTGCAGGGGCGGGCTTTGCTGGGGTATTCGGCGCCGAACACCTTTGCTACTCCACATTTGAGCTTTCAGGCGGCCGCATTTGCGGAAAAAACGCGCGACATCAATACGTTTACGGAGGAGCGCTACGAGGGTTCGGTGCAATTGACCGATCAAGTCACGCCGCTGACGACGGCGCTCTATCGATATACCTTCCGCCGGGTTCTCGTCACCAATCTCAACATCCTGAGCGAGGAAATTCCGCTGTTCAACCAGCCGACACTGGTTTCACAATTCGGAGTGACTTGGTTCCGCGATTCGCGCGACAATCCCGCCGACGCTTCGAAAGGCAGTTTTAACAGCGCCGACTTCAGCGATGCCGATACTCACTTTGGTTCCAGCGCCAGCTTTCTGCGTTTTTTCTTTCAAAATTCCACGTACTACCCGATCAAGCGCCGATTCAGTTTCGCGCGTTCCACGCGATTGGGCATCCTGGTACCTTATCGCGACACGGTTTCCCTAAGTTTCCCGGCGCCCACCCCGGGGCAGTGCCTCCCCGGTACGGCGCCTTCAGGAGCGACCTCAACGATCATTCCCCTACCGGAGCGTTTCTTTGCGGGCGGCGGGACGTCGCTGCGCGGGTTCGCGCTCAATCAAGCGGGACCGCGCGATGCGTGCACGGGTTTCCCGGTCGGTGGCCAGGCTATACTCGTGCTCAACCAAGAATTCCGTTTCCCGATGCGCTTGCCGTTTATCGGGACGTCGCTTGGCGGCGCGATTTTCTACGACGGCGGCAACGTGTACAGCCGGCTGAGCCGGATCTCTTTCCGGGCGATGCTGCCGGCGCCCACATTCTCGCTGCAAAATCCGGCACTACCTGCGGGACCAACGAACGTGCCCGTGTGCGCCACAAACTGCGCGAATGAACTCAATTACTTCGCTCACACCATCGGTTTGGGCGTGAGATATAAGACCCCGGTGGGTCCGATTCGAGTTGATTTTGGTTATCAGCTCAATCGCCCATCGTTTGTTATTCCGATACAGTGTCCAAGCAATGCCACGAAGTGCCAGGTTGGCTCGCTGGGCCAGCAAAGCACACGACTCCCCGGCTTTCAAATCTTTTTCAATCTGGGGGCCAGCTTCTAGTGCGCGCGCCGGCGAGTGGTGTTCTGCTGGTCTCGCTGCTCATGACCAATGCGGCGGGATTACCGGCGTCGCAGGAGATCGTGGACCGCGTTGCCGCGCGAGTTGAGAACGACATCATCCTATTCAGCGAGATCCGGTTGCTCAGCCGGTACCAGGAATTCCTTGACGGAAAATCGGAAACCGATGCCCAGATTCTCGACCGGTTGATCGATCAGTGGATGGTGCGAACTGAGGCAGACGTATCGCGTTTCCCGCACCCTTCCGAAGCCGAGATTGACCGGAGCCTGGAGAGTTTAGAGAAGTCGTTCACCTCGGCGGAGCAATACCAAGCAAGGAAAAAGCAGAGCGGGTTGAGCGATTCGGAAGTGCGCGGAATCGCAGCGTCGCAACTGTACTTGAGCAACTACCTCGACTCTCGCTTTCGCCCTTCCGTGCAAGTCGATCCCAAAGCAATTGAAAGTTTTTATGAAAATGCAGTCGTGCCGCAGGCCAAAGCGCGCGGGCAGGAGCCACCGTCGCTGGATGCCGCGCGCGATGCTATCCAGGAAGCTCTGGTGCAGAGTGGAATCAATGACCAGGCCGAGAAGTGGCTGAAGGAGAACAGGGCGCGCCTGCACATCGAGATTCTCCTGGGTGGAGGGTCGAAATGACGAGCGAGACCCGCCGCCGGAAGTGGCGCTGGCTGCGTCACGTCGCCTGGATTCTCGGCGCAAAGATCATCCTGATCGTCACGGGCCTGATGATTTTCTTCGGAAGCGGCGCGGGCAACCCGCTGTTGAGCCGCCTGCTGGTAAGCCGTTTGGAACAGATGACCGGCGGCAAGGTTGAGTTGCGCGCTCTGTCAATTCAATGGCTTGCCATGCGGGCAACCATCAAGGGTCTGGTGATCCACGGGAAGGAGCATGCCGGCACGGAACCTCTTCTTACCGCGGAGGAAGTGCAGGCAGGTCTGCGCATCGATTCCTTCTGGGGCCGCAGAGTTTCGCTGGACGAGCTAGTCCTCCAAAAGCCGCACGTGCACATCCGCGTTGAAAAGAACGGTACGACAAACGTGCCCATGCCTCCACGGCCTACTTCTACACATAAGCCATTGCGCGACACGCTATTCGAATTGCATATCCGGCGCCTGCTGCTCTCCGACGGGTGGATCCTGTACAACGACACAAAGACACCGATCACGGTCCATGGAGGAGATCTTCTGCTTACGCTAGATGGCGGCGGGACGCCGGACCATCCTTTATACCTCGGCAACCTTGCCTGGCATACCATGTTCACGTCCAAGCCCTACGTGCCCCTGCAGGTGGGTCTATCGGCGAAATTCACGCTGCGGCGCGATGGCTTTACGCTGGAGCAGGGTGCGCTCAGCGCGGGGCACTCGCATCTTGACGCACAAGTGGAAATGAAGAACTTCTCGAATCCGCAATGGAGTTTCCGGTACCGCGGCTGGGTCGATCTGCTGGATTTCAGGGAAACCCTGCACGAACCCACGGTGCCGACGGGGCGGGTCGATGTACGCGGAGAAGGGCAGTTCGCCAGCGGCCAGTACAAGGGGAGCGGGAGTTATTCCGGACAGAATATCGCGCTACCGTATTTGGTCTTTCATGCGACTGGCCTCACTAGCCGCGGCAGCTATCGAATCGACAACCGTGGCCTGGATGTGCCGGATTTCTTTGCCGGAGCTTTCGGCGGGAGGGTAACGGGACGGGTGACGATGCGTTTCGACGGGCTGCAATTCAGGGCAGACACTCATGTGCAAGATGTGAGACTTGCGGCAGTTCTGCCGGCTATCGAGCATCGCAACTTCCCGATCGACGAACTGCACTGGGACGCACGGATGACCGCGGACACGGTGGAAACCTGGAACGGTCCCTTCCTGCACTTCGAAATCTCCGCGAAGACCGTCTGGGAGACTCCAGAAAAGTTAGCGGAAGACCATCAACCGGTGAGCGCTGCCTGGAAGTTTCGCTATCGCCACGATCCCCACATCCTGACAATCGATTCGGGTGAATTTGAAACGCCGTCGTCGCGTGGAAGTATCGACGGCATTCTTGCTTCGCGCAACACCGCACTGAACGTGCGATTCGAAACGGGAGCGATAGAAACCTACAAGGATTTCATTGATGCCCTTCGAGGTGCTGAGCCTCGTTCTTCCGAGGCAGCAAAACCAATCTGGGGCAGCGCACGATGGGATGGCAAAATCGCCGGAGCCTCCGGCGGTTCTGTATTTCAAGGACACCTACGCGGGGAACGCGTGCGCTACGACGGCGTCTTCCTGGACTATCTCGACGGCGATCTCATTTACTCACCTTTCGAATTCACTTTGGTGCGTGGGCACGCCCGGCGGGGCGAGATGGAAACGGATATGGAAACCAAGCTTTCCCTGACCAACTGGAGTTTTCTGCCGGAGAACAACTGGACAGCTGAAGTCAATTTCGAAAAAGTTCCGGTCGAAAGCATCGAGCAGCTGCTGGGGTTGAGGTATCCGGTGAATGGATCGTTGACGGGCCAGTTTCACGGGCGAGGCACTCGGAGGGATCCCAGCATCACAGGGCTGTTCGATCTCGCCGATGGCGCCATGTATGGACTTTCCTTCAATCGTCTCCGAGGACAATTGGAGGTCTCGCCGGATGAGGCACGCATCGCGGACGCGGAGCTGCGGTTCTTCCCGCCCGGAAAAGAAAATGGGCGGGGCGCGGGAATTATCACCGGTTCAGCTGGTTACCGCTATGAGGATCAGACGATTTCCGCTGACCTCGTGGGCGCGGCGTTGCCGCTGGAAAATTTTGAAAAATTACAGTCGACGCGCTTGCCTGTGGGCGGTCAGGTGAGTTTCCGACTGAGGGCCAATGGCCCGGTGAAAACGCCGCTTGGCGAGGGGACATTTCGAGTCGTGGACCTCCGAATTGGCCAGGTGATTGTCGGCAGTTTCGACGGCAAACTGACGTCAGACGGCCTCACGGCACACCTGGGATTTAGCTCCGCCATGACCACGGGTGAGGTCTCGGGGGGCTATACGCTCGGACTTGCCGATCCCTACGCGCTAAGTGGAAAAGTTTCGATCAAGAACATTGACCTGGACCCCTTCCTGCTCACCGCTTTGCATTTGAAAGAATTCAGCGGCCATGCAAATGCAGATGGTGACATTTCGCTAAACGGTTCGCTGAAGCAGCCGCAGAGCATCATCGTGGATGCGAATCTCTCGCGCCTGGCAATGAATTACGCCAACGTGCGGCTGGAAAACACGGGCCCGGTTCATTTCCGATCGACGAAGGACAGCCTGGAGATCGACCCGGTGACGCTGCGGGGAGTGGACACCAATCTGCAGATTGTGGGTTCGGTGCAGTTTGCCGGGCGCCGAGCCGTCGGATTGCGCCTAAATGGCGCTATGGACCTGCGGCTCATCAGCGGTTTTGTGCCGAATCTCGACGCACGAGGTCCAGCGCAAATCAACGCTTCGTTCGAAGGGACATTGGAACGACCGCGCATCACCGGCCGCGTGCACATCGAAAACGCTTTCGCCCGCGCCGCGGATTTCCCCGCGGGGCTCAGCGCGATCAAGGGCGACGTGGTATTCGATGCGACGCGACTGTACTTCGAAAATATGAGCGCGGAATCAGGGGGAGGCACGCTGCATCTTTCGGGGAACGTGAATTACGCGGAGAGTCCGCTTCGCTACGACGTCAGCGTTCGTACCGATCGCGTGCGGATTCGCTACCCGGAGGGCATGAGTTGGCTCGTCGGAGGCTCGCTCCGGCTGACCGGGACGACGGCAGCCGGGGTGCTCTCCGGGAAGGTGACGATCGAGCGCGTCACTCTCACACAGGGCCTGCAAGTTGCCGGCATGCTGGTTTCGGCGAAGGAAGGCATTGGCAGCCCCACCACGAGTTCATCGTACCTTCGCAACTTGCAATTCGACGTCGAAGCCGTCTCGGCACCCGATGCGCGCATGGAATGGCCTGGCGCGGAACTACAAGCGGATGCGAATCTTCGCGTGCGGGGAACCTGGGAGCACCCCATTCTCCTGGGACATATCCACATCCTGTCCGGCGATTTGTATTTCGCGGGCAACCGTTACCGTGTTACACGCGGAGATTTGAACTTCGCCAATCCCTTCCGTCTTGATCCGGTTTTGAATGTGGAAGCAACAACGACGATTCAGCAATATGAGATCACACTAAATTTCAATGGTCCGGCCAGTAAACTCACGCTGGCGTACCGCTCCGATCCCCCCCTTCCGGCCAACGACATCATCACGTTGCTTGCCCTGGGGCAGACCAGCTCTGAGGGGGCCGCGCGCAGTGGCGGTACGTCACAGAGCGGAACAGCGGGTGCTTCTGCGATTCTCTCGGAAGCGATTTCCAGCCAACTAGGCGGTCGCCTGGAGCGCTTGTTTGGGATAACGCGCTTCCGTGTGGATCCCGGACTTTCGGGGGTAGGTTCAACGGGCTCGCAACAAAACGCGGGGTCGCGCGTGACCGTCGAGCAACAGATTACGCGAAATCTCACGATCACTTATGTTTCGAATGTGAGCTCGACCCAGCAGCAGGTCATTCAAGTGGAATACAACGTGGACCGAAACGTCTCCATTGTCGGGTTGCGCGATCAGAACGGAACGCTTGGAATCGACATAAAGATCAAAAAGCGCTTTCCTTGAGCGGAAAACTATCCTTTGGGAAATTCCCTCAGACCGGAAGTGGAGTGGACTCGCAGCTCAGGGCTGAGAAGGGCCCTGGGCCTGCACTTGCTGCTTTGGCTGGACCTGCGGCCCGGCATGCGGCTTCGTGAGGCGAGCTTGCGCACCGACCCCCCCGGGGAACTGTTTACGCAAATCCTGCATTACGTCGCGCGCCACGCGCAGACTGACCGCGTGACCCGCGGAATTGGACTCCGCGGAAACTTTCGGCATTTCCGCCGCGTATTTCTGGCCTAGCGGTGAGCCGTAGAACTGCAACAAACCTTTGATTTCATCTTCGGTGAAATGCTTGTCGTAGATGGCTACGAGTCCATCGGTCATATCATCGGGATTGAACTTCTTCTGATAGCTATCCATGAAGGCGTTGATGAAGGCTTGGCCGCGGTCATTATCGGGCACGGTGGCCAAAAGACTTTCACGATACTGTTCGGTGCTTTTGGCGGTGGCCTCTTCTAAGGCATCCCGCACGCCCAGCAATTCCATCAGGGAGCGAATATCGGCATCCTTTGCTGGATCCATGGGTTTCGCCGGCGTCTGTGCTCCATTGTCCTGTACAGCCGTCGCGCTTTGCGGCGCTGCTTGCACGGGGTTCTGCGATGCTCCCTGAATCACCAGGAAGAAGGTGCCAAGGTAAATAATGATCAATGCAAGGACCGCTTTCATGACTGCCTCCGTGGCCGCTTCGCTCGTGTTTGCGCCACACATACGATTTTAGGAAGAGCCGAGCAACGGCGCGACTGATTCGGGGGACAGTGGTGCCGCGTTGTTCACCGGCCTAACGTTCAGGTCCAGGAACAGGAAATGAATTTCTGCTACGATGCCTCGCCATGAACAAGACGGAAATAAGCGATGGCGCAATAGATGAGGTGGCTGCGCCAGTAGAAGTCGTCGAGCGCGAAGCGGGCCTGCAGCGCAAACTTACGCCCGGGCAACTGGCCATGATCGGACTGGGGAGCACGATCGGCACGGGTCTATTTTTGGGAAGCGCCATTTCCGTGAAACTTGCGGGGCCGGCGGTGATTCTAAGTTTTGCCGGTGCCGCGTGCATCGCGGTGACGATGATGCTGGCGCTTGCGGAGATGGCGGCGGCGCACCCGGCGGCAGGATCGTTTGGACTCTATGCGGAGATGTACCTGCATCCGTGGGCAGGATTCGCGATTCGGCTGACGTATTGGTTGTGCATGATGGTGGTGGTGGGCAGCGAAGTGGTAGCTGCGTCAATCTACTGCAAATATTGGTTTCAGGGGACTCCATCGTGGGTTTGGATTGGATTGTTCTCCGCGCTGATCCTCTACGTCAATTGCACCAGCGTCGGAAATCTTGGGACTTTTGAGTATTGGCTTTCGATGATCAAGGTAGTGACCATCGTTGCGTTTCTGACGCTGGGAACGGCGCTGTTGTGGGGCGTGGGATTTCCAAAAGTAGGCTTCGCAAACTACTCGGCTCACGGCGGTTTTCTTCCGAATGGATGGAAAGGTGTTGGGCTGGGGGTAGTTTTGGGTCTTTTCAGTTTTTTTGGAATCGAGGTTGTGGGAAGCACGGCAGGAGAAGCCGCTGATCCAAAAGCGGCGGTCCCGAAGGCGCTGCGCAGAACACTCATCGTGTTAGTGCTTTTTTACGTTGCTGGCCTTGCTCTCGTTGTTGGTATCGTGCCGTGGGCGCAGATCGGCCTCGGCGAAAGCCCGTTCGTACGCGTGTTTCAGACCGTGGGTATCCCCGCCGCGAGCCACATCATGAATTTCGTTGTTCTTACCGCGGCGCTTTCCAGCGCTGTCGCCAATTTGTATTTTGCGGCGCGGCTGGCTTTTTCTTTGTCGCGCGGCGGATATCTTCCCGCGGCGCTTGGACGGTTAAGCGGAAAGAACATGCCGGTGATTGCGGTGCTGGCTTCGGCGGGAGGAATGGCTGCGGCGCTCGTGTTGTCGGAGTATTTTAAGGACTCACTTTTCGTTTTCATGATCGGGCTGAGTTCGTTTGGAGCGCTGTTCGCGTGGCTGATGACGTTGCTCACGCACCTGGCTTTCCGCCGATTCCAGGAAAGAAATGCACGGCCCTACTTGCGATTGGGGCCGCGCGGGCCGTGGTTGTCACTGGCGGGATTGGGAGGAGTGCTGGCCGTCTTGCTATCCACCTGGTGGGTTCCGGGATTTCGCATTACCCTGCAGGCCGGCGTGCCTTGGCTCGCACTCGTTACGACGGGCTACTGGATCTGGTCACGCGCCGACAGGAATTCCTCTGGTAGCACTGAACAGACGGATAAACAGCCTTAGCCCAAGTTTCCGGGTTATCGGCCCCTCGTGGCCCAGCAAGTGCAGAAAACATCAAGCCTGGTGCGGCTATGAAGCCTATCGGAAGCCCCGGCCGGCGTAGTTACTAACGCGCCTTCCAGTCGTTCAATCGGAAAATTTCGGCCAGGCGGCTGCTTATGGGTGTCGGCTCGGTGTACGTGCTGGCCGCACGAAGGCGGCCCGCCTTCCCCGCAATCGGGGCATAGAGATTGATGACTTCGCAGATCGAGGACAGTTCCCGGCAGAGGGCCTCCAGACTGAGCTCCAGACCGGCCCGGCGGGCTTCGCGGTGCAGCAGCCCGGCCAGGGTCAGGGCCATCACGCAGTACGGAGCATGAACGCGGATCTTCTGATCGGTCCAGTGATACAGGGGCTGCCAGCCGACGAGGTAGGGATTCTTCATGGTGCGGAAGGCGGCCTCCACATGATGCTGACTGCGGTAAGCCAGAATGATCTCCTCCGTGGTCCACTGGTGGTTATCGGTGAACAACCATACCCTCCGCCCAAAGCAAATCGACGACGGATGAACTGGCGGCGTTTACAAGGAGTCCACCGGCTCACACGTGGGTTCCTTGTTCAAATCAATACTTCCGATAACCGGTAGATGATGGCAAAGCCTGAGGCCGACAAGGACCCCCATCCTCAAGCGTGGACCGGAGCTCCTCTTCACATTTTTTTTGAGCGTCGGGGCAAAGGAAACTACGCCCGGGTAGGAAGGGATACGGCCTGAGAATCCTCCAGTTTATCGTAGAGTCCCTGACCCATCGCCAGTTCGACATATTCGCCCAAGACATATCGTTTGCTCACGGCCAACCTCTGGCCGCATTATACAAGCTAAATTGGTTTCTCGGCAGCTAGGGTGACGCAAGTGGGAGCCGATATAGATCCACTTCTGAAGTGGCGCGGGGAATTTCCGATCCTAGACCGCACTACTTACATGATCAGCAATTCGCTGGGCGCGATGCCTCGTGGCGTGTACGAGGGATTGCGCGGGTACGCGGATTCCTGGTCGGATCGCGGCGTTCGCGCATGGGAGGAGGGCTGGTGGGAAATGGCCGTAGGAGTAGGCGACCAGATCGCGCCGCTCATCGGAGCGGGCCCGGGCGAGATTTCACTCCACCAGAATGTGACGCTCACCCAGGCGGTGATTTCGTCTTGCTTTGACTTTCGCGGCCCGCGCAACAAAGTCGCCATGGTCGAACTGGAGTTTCCTTCGATTCAGTACTTCTACCACGAGCAACGCCGGCTCGGCGCCCGCGTCGAAGTCGTTGCGACTCCGGACCAAATTCGCATTGATCTGGACAAGCTGCTCGCGGCTATCGATGAAACCACGCTGCTTGTGCCGATTTCGCAGGTTCTTTTCCGAAGTGCCTCGATCGTTGACGCGCCTGCCATTATTGAGCGGGCCCACCGCGTCGGCGCGCACGTGATTCTCGATGTTTTTCAGGCTGCGGGATCAATCCCCATCGACGTGCGCGGCCTGGGTGTTGATTTTGCGGTAGGCGGAGTCCTCAAGTGGTTGTGTGGCGGACCGGGTGTCGCTTATCTCTACGTCCGCGAAGATTTGCGCACCAAGCTGCGCCCTGCGCTCACGGGGTGGATCGCGCACCGCCGCCCATTTGCTTTCGAAACCGGGGCCATCGAACCTCGCGACGACTCCTTCCGCTATCTGAACGGTACTCCACAGATTCCCGCACTCTACGCGTGCCAGCCCGGACTGGACATCGTCAACAAAGCCGGCATCGGGGCCATCCGCGACAAATCCATGCGCATGACCTTGCGCCTCATCGAAGGCGCTCGTTCTCGCGGCTGGCGCGTGAACACACCAGAGAATCCTGCGGAACGCGCGGGGACGGTCTCGGTCGAATGCCCGCATGCCTACGAGGTTTCCCGGGAACTCCTCGCCCGGGACATCATCGTCGACTACCGTCCCAAAGCCGGTGTGCGAGTCTCGCCACACTTCTACAATCGCGAGGATGAATGCGACTTTACCCTCGCGCAAATGGACGAGATCCTGAAAACAGGCGCGTGGAAAAAACATGTGGCGGCGGTTACGCATGCTTGAGAACAAAGATTACGCACCACAGTGTGCGGAAATGATTGAAAAGCAGTTGCGCCGTCGCGGCATTAGCGATGAGGCCGTTCTTGCGGCGATGACGGCAGTGCCGCGGCACGAATTTGTGCCTGGAGAGCTTCGCTCGCGCGCTTATGAGGACGTGCCGTTGCCCATCGGCGGGGGTCAAACCATTTCGCAACCCTACATGGTAGCCGCCATGACCGCAGCGTTGCATTTGCAGCCAGGCGACCGGGTTCTGGAAATTGGCACGGGCTGTGGCTATCAGGCTGCCGTGCTGTCACGTTTGGCCAAGGGAGTTTTCAGCATCGAGCGGCGGCCGGAGCTTGCTTCCGCTGCTTCCGCCACGCTTGCTCGGCTCGGCTACCCCAACGCGCATGTTCACTGCGGCGACGGCACGCTCGGCCTGCCGGACCTCGCTCCGTTCGACGCCATCCTTGTTGCCGCTGCCGCTCCTGCGGTTCCGAAGCCGCTCCTTGCTCAGCTTGCCGATGGCGGCCGCATGATTGTCCCTGTGGGGGACGCGGAACATCAGGAATTGCGGCTCATCGAAAAGCACGGTGATGCATTCTCCACAAAGATGCTGGAAGGATGCCGATTTGTGCCCCTCGTCGGCTACCACGGCTGGCAGGAACCATCGTAACGATGAGCTCCACGGTTCCCGATCTCTCCATTATCATTCCCTCTTACAATGAGGAATCGCGCCTTCCGGCTACGCTGGAGCGGATTGCGGCATACCTTTCGACCTATGGGCGCGAAGCGGAAATCCTGGTCGTGGACGATGGCTCGAAGGATGGCACAGCCGCGGTGGCGGAATATTTTCGCATCAAGATTCCCACGCTGCGCGTGGTTTCGAATGGCGTCAATCGAGGCAAAGGCTACAGCGTACGCCATGGTATGCAGGAAGCGCACGGCCGCATCGCACTTTTCACGGACGCGGATCTATCCGCGCCGATTGAGGAAGCCGGCAAACTCATCGACGCTCTGGACACCTATGACGTGGCGATTGGCTCCCGGGCGATGGACCGCAGCCTGATCAGCGTGCATGAGTCTCCTTTCCGCGAGTTCGCCGGAATCATTTTCAATAAGATTGTGCGAAGCATCTTGTGGCTGCCGTTTGTCGATACCCAGTGCGGTTTCAAAGCGTTCCGGCGCGAACGCTGCGGCATCATCTTTGAGCAACAGACGATTGAGCGATTCGGGTTCGACCCGGAATTGCTGTTCCTGGCGCGGCGTCATGAATTACGAGCGGTTGAAATTCCCGTGCGCTGGGGGCATTCGCCGGCCACGAAAGTGAGCATGCTGCACGACAGCATTCAGATGTTTATTGACGTATTCACGATCCGGTGGAATTCGCTGCGGGGACGATACCCGCGGAAAGCCTGAATCGTGCGTTCTACTTTACAGTATAAAGTACTTGACAAACCTGATTCCATGCGGTAGATTTTTTCCTATGGCGACCACTGGTCCGCTTCGCTCTCCGCAACGCCTGCCCATCCCCATCGACGCTCGCGCCGCCGATCATCTCCGCTACATCCGCGAAACGATGGAGAGCGCCGCCGAATTTACAGCTCTGCCCGGCTGGGGCGGCGTGGCTATGGGGGTCACGGCGCTGGTGGCCGCGTTTGCGGCCTCGCGGCAGACCGCCGCTCGCGCCTGGCTGGCCGTCTGGCTGATCGAAGCCTTCGTGGCCGTGGCCATTGCCGCGCCTGCTGCGGCCACAAAAGCACACCGCGCCAACTCCGCGCTTTTCTCCGGGCCCGGCCGCAAATTCCTTCTTAGTTTTGCGCCGCCGATTGTCGTCGGCGGCCTGTTGACCTTCGCTCTCTATCACGCCGGCATCCTTGCCGCGCTGCCGGGTGTTTGGCTTTTGTTGTATGGGACCGCCATTGTTACGGGTGGGGCGTTCTCCGTACGCGTTGTGCCGGTGATGGGTTTGTGCTTGATGTTGCTCGGCGGTGCTGCACTTTTCGCGCCGGCAATTTGGGGAGATGCATTCATGGGTGCGGGCTTTGGGGTCGTGCAGATCGGCTTCGGCTGGTGGATCGCCCGGCATTATGGAGGCTAGCGGGAAATCAGATGGCTAAGTCGTCTACAGCGCATCAAGAACGTCTGCAGCGGTCACGCGAGCGGGGCACCTCCTTGGAAGCCATCCGCAATCCGGCGCGGGAAACCGCCCCGGCGGATCTGGACCGGCTGATTCACGAACGCATCCGCCTGGGTATCGTCAGCGCGCTGGCGGTTAACCGCTCGCTGACTTTCAACGAGCTCAAAGCGCTGCTGAAAACCACCGACGGCAACCTGAGCGTTCACGCTCGCAAGCTGGAAGAAGCCGATTACATCGTGTGCACGAAATCTTTCGACGGGCGCTTGCCGAAGACGGAATATCGCCTGACGGCGGCGGGGCGTCGGGCACTGGAGCGCTACTTGAATCATATGGAAGCGCTGATCCGCGCGACGCGCGAAGGCTGAACGGCAAAAATTTTTGTCTTGTCACTTTGTATTGCAGAGTAGTTTACGAAGCTTCCTCCGCGGCGGAGAAAGAACATGCTCATGCATCATCTAACGGTACCGCCGATTCCCACGGCGCCGCCGGCCATTGCCCAGGCTCCGCGGCTCCACGTAGCGATCATCTCGGACGGCAATGGCCGCTGGGCGACTTCGCGGGGCTTGCCGCGCTCCGCCGGTCATCGCGCCGGAGCCGAAGCAGCTCGTCGAGTCATCGAAGCCGCGCCCCGCTTCGGCATTCGTACACTGACTCTTTTCGCGCTTTCCTCCGCGAATTGGAAGCGTCCGGCTGCCGAGATCCAGGCGATCATGCGGCTGCTTCATGAATACCTTCTTACAGAAACGACGCAGTGCATCACCGAAGGAGTGCGGCTCAGCATCATCGGGCGCCGGGATCGCTTGCCCGACACGCTCCGCCAGACCATCGTGGATTCGGAAGCCGCCACGGCAAAGGGCGCGCGTCTGCACCTTCGGCTCGCGGTGGATTATTCCGCCCGCGAAGCCATTTATCACGCGGCCTGCCGCTTTTACAAAGTCACGGAGCTTTCGCCCGAATCGTTCAGTAATGTCCTCGCCGAAGTACACCGCGGCGGCTCAACGGAAGTTGACTTGCTGATTCGTACCGGCGGCGAGCAACGGCTTTCCGATTTTCTGTTGTGGGAATGCGCTTTCGCGGAATTCGTGTTTCTGCAAAAAAGATGGCCGGAGTTTACCGCCGCCGATCTGGATGCGGCCGTGAAGGAATTCAGCAGACGGGAACGCACTCGCGGTGCACTGCCGGATGCCATCGCCGAGTAATTTGAATTAAGTCAGGGAAGAGAACAAATCATGCCGGAATTTGTGCCGCACTATGCCCCGGTGGTCGTGTTCCTATTCCTTGGCACCGTTTTGTTGATGGCGGCCAGTTTTTCGTACTGTTCTACGACGCCGCCCGCCGCTCTTCGTTCTTCGCAAGGCTTGGTGCGGGCGCAGCACTTGCGATTGCCGCTGGATATTTCATCCTTCTGAGCGGCGTTTCGTTCGCGAGCAGCGAAGAGGTTTTACCTCCCGGCGGCTGGAAATATTTCTGCGAAATCGATTGCCACCTTGCTTATTCTCCTTGGCGTGCAAACAGCCGCGGCGCTGGGCCCGGAGATGCAACAGGTTTCCGCACACGGTGAATTTGTCGTTGCTCGAGTAAGGACCTGGTTTGACGAGCGCACCATCTCCGCCCATCGCGGGAATGGGCCGCTGACGCCCAACGGCCGCAAGCTCGTACTTGTCGATGGCGATGGGCGAAGCTTCGGACCATCGCCGGAGGGTCAGGCAGCCATTGCCCGTTTTATTGGCTTCTCCACCCCGCTCACTACGCCGCTCCGACCCGGCGAGTCCTACACGACGGATTTCGTCTTCGAGTGTCCCCAGGGATGCTCGCGGGCTCCGGCTCTCAATCACCGAGACGACCCTGAAACCCGGCTGGTCATCGGGCACGAAAACAGCCTCTTCCACAAGAAGATTTACTTTGGGGTTGATTCCGCAGCATCACTGACGAAGTCTGCTCGATAAACTGCTCAGAATAAGCAGGTTGTCGGTGCGCCCCGCACCTCTTCCTACCCCTGACATTTCACCCTGCGTCGTCGTCTATACGCTAGGAGCCAGGAATGGGAACTATGGGACTTGCGCTGCCTTGGAAGGCTAGAATCTCTTCTACGCCGCGCGAACGGGGGACGCGAGTGGAACCTTCCGAGCACTTTGCCGGTGGCCACCACCCGGCGGTCGTGGATGCGCCGAGTGAGGATGCCGCACTGGCCGCTGCCTGCCGGTCCGGTGATCTGCGCGCCTACGAGCGTCTGTATGCCATGCATGGTGCACGCATGAAGAACCTGGCGCGGAATGTTCTTGGCAATCCCATCGACGCCGAAGACGCCGTGCAGGAGACATTTCTGAAAGTGCATCGCAGCATCGCCAGCTTTCGCGGCCAATCGAGTTTCATCACCTGGACTTACCGGATCCTGATCAACACCTGCTACGACGCGCGGCGCAGCCGGCTGCGCAAAAAAGAAGTCGCGAACGAAGATTCCGAGGAGACGCCGCGCCATGAACCACGCGCGCCTGGAGCGCACCCTGCTCTCCGCATGGCGCTGGAGCGCGCGCTCGCCAAGCTCACGCAACACCAGCGCGATGTTTTTCTCTTGTACGAGGTCGAGGGTTTCCGCCATGCGGAGATCGCCGGGATGCTGGAATTGACCGAAACGGCCTCGAAGAACACGCTTTTTCAGGCGAAGAAGAATCTTCGCCTGATGCTTGAACCTCCGCGCAGCAGCGCTGCGGAGGCACGGTGAAAAACATGAACGTCACCTGCAACGATCGCGATCGGATTTTCGAAGATGGCACGCTCGCCGAATGGGCGGCGCTGGAAGCACACGCAACCACCTGCCCGCCCTGCGCGGAAGAGCTTGGTGCCTGGAAATCGCTGAGCTTTGCCGCACAAGAGCTACGCGACTATACCGAAAGCCCTGCACTCTGGCCGCGCATTGAACGCGCCCTTGCCGAGGAGGCAGAGCGGAAGACCCTGCGAGCCGAGCGCCGGGGCTGGTTTTCCTTCTTCCGAAATATTCCGATTGGATGGCAGACTGTGGCGGCTAGCGCTTTCGTTCTGGTTCTGACGATCTCTGCGGGTTGGTTCTACCTGCATCCGCCTAGGAATGGGCAACCAGGAGACCAATCGCTTCTGAAGAGCAAGGCTCTCAAGGAAGTCGAGAGTGCGGAAACCACCTACGTGCAGGCCATCGACAAGCTCGCGGCGGAGGCCAAGCGGCAACTCGACAATCCTGCAACGCCGCTGCTTGCCAACTATCACGAGAAATTGCTGGTACTGGATAGCGCGATCGCCGACCTGCGCGCGCAAGCAGGAATGAATCCCTCGAATGCGCAACTGCGCCAGCAGTTGCTTGCCATGTATCAAGAGAAGCAGCACACCCTTGAGGAAGTCTTGGAGACTAAACAATAATGATTCGCAATCTAAGCGTTTTCCGGAGAGAGCCGTTGCGTCTGGCAGCAGTTGCGGGACTGCTCTCCCAGATGCTGCTCTTCACGGCCAAGCCCATAACCGCCGCAAGTCCCGCGCAGGAACAAGTGTCGAAGGATTTTCAGCAGACGGTGACACTCGGCGCCGGCCAGTCCGTGCGCGTCGATCACAAGTTCGGTAGCGTCAGGCTCCACGGTGAGTCCGGCCGCGACGTCAAGATTTCTGCCACAATCCGCGCGCAGGCCAGCTCGCGCGAGGAAGCAGAATCCTTCGCGCAAAAAATCAAGATCGAGGTGCAGCAGACCGGCGAAGGGGTCCGCATCAAGACGATCTATCCAGAGGAAGAGAAAAAATGGTTTCACTCCAGCAAGAACTCTTCATGGTCTGTCAGTTATGACATTGGGATGCCATCCGACGCCCCGATTACCGTGCGAAACAGTTTCGGGAGTGTTGATGTAGCAGGAATTCACGGGGCCGCAGATGTTGAGAACGGCTACGGCACGCTCACCGCCCGTGACACCGGTGCCGGCCGGTGGAACAATGCCTTTGGGAGCATCGACCTCACTGGGGCCGGCGGAAATGTCTCCGTGAGCGACAACAACGGCTCCGTGCGGGTGTCTGACGTAAAGGGCACTCTCGAAGTACGCAATCGTTTTGGCAGCGTCACCACACGAAGCATTCAGGGCGCGGTGACCATTACGGGCGGCAATGGCGCGGTTGCTTTGACGGATGCCGCCTCCGCAAACATCACAACTTCGTTTGGGAGCGTCGACGCACGGAATATTCGCGGCGATCTTTCTGTGCGCGACAACAACGGAAACGTCGAGATTTCCAACGTTGGCGGCGCCACCGACATCACGGACAGTTTTGGCAACGTCAGTTTTAGCGATGTACATGGCCGCGTGAATTGCACCACAAACAATGGCCGGGTCAAGGGCAGCTCGGTGACGGGGGGCTCCGTGACCATTCGCGATTCCTTCGGCAACATTGAGCTGGACACCATCAGCGGTGCTGTAGACGCCGAAACCTCCAATGGAAGAATCACGGTGCGCGACGCACGCGGGAGCGTCACGCTAAAGTCCTCCTTTGGCGCCATCGAAGCTTCGAACGTTCCGAAGGGAATTCGCGCCATCACGGGGAACGGGGGCATCACGCTCACCGACATCGGCGGAGATACTTTTGCCAAGACCAGTTTCGGAAGTGTTTCAACGGAACGGATCAACGGCAATCTGACGGTGGAGAACAGCAACGGCTCGGTCACAGCAAGAAGCGTGACGGGCGACGCCGGCGTGAGGACCTCTTTTGCGGGAGTCACACTGGAAACGGTTGGCGGGCGGATTACGGTCGACAATCAGAACGGAGCGATCTCAGTCACGGCCGTGCGTCCGGCCAGCGGTTGCCGCGACATTTCGCTCAAGACATCGTTCTCATCCATCCGCGTGCGCGTTCCCGAGGGCTTGGGCTACAACCTCACAGCAAGGACTTCTTTCGGCCGGATTTCCTCCGAATTGCCGGTCACTTCGACGGGCAGCATCGGTGGCGATACACTGAACGGCACCATCGGCTCGGGCGGCTGCCAGCTTCAACTCACTGATTCCAACGGAAGCATCGAAATCGCAAAAGCTCCCTGATCGTGCGTCCCGTTATTTTGCGGCCCGCCGCGCTCGATCCATCGCGAACGCTTTCTTCAGGACGCGTGTCGCAGTCTCCGTCAGATGAAATCGGGTAAGTTCCTCTTCGCGCGCGAAAGCGACATCGGTTACATCACTCCCTGCGCGGGGATCGCCGCCGATTCGTTCGCAAAGATAATCCGCAATGACGAAGTGAAATCGCGGTCTGCGTTTGACGTCAGCGCCAGCTGACCCATCCTCCAGGTAAACACGGTCGAATAGCTCGATCAGCTCAAGGACGCGAACCTCGATTCCGGTTTCTTCCAGCAATTCGCGAGCAACCCCTTCTTCCAAACTCTCACCGAGCTCCAGTGTGCCGCCCGGAATTGACCATTCACCAAGCAACGGCTCGCTGCCGCGGCGGATCAGCAGCGTGCGGCCCTGATCGATAATCACGCCGCCGATACCGACGACTGGCCGGTCGGGGTATTCTCTGGAAGTGGTCATTCAAAAGGTCCTTCTGCACATGATGCGATGACGTTCAAAGCAGTGCCGGCACGCACGGGAGTTGACTTCACGCGTCGCGGTATATAATACGCTGCACAGTGGCGGGCACGATCCTCGTACCCCCACTTTGCAAACGACAATACGGAGGGTGGAGCCGTGATCCGTTGCCCTGAATGTTCCGCCGAAATCGATGTCGACGAAGACGAAGTCGAAGAAGGCGAGATCCTGAGTTGTCCCGAGTGCGAATCCGAACTCGAAGTCTCGCAGACCCATCCCGTCCACCTGAATCTCATCGCCGATGATTCGGACGAAGAGGACGACGAGGAAGATGAAGGCAAGACTGGAGAAAATGGCGACCTCATCGACGACGATGACGAGGACGACGAAGAAGAAGACGAGGAGTAACAGGCACGCCCCACCCCGCCTGGCATCCTCCAGTGCTCGTGCCACCATCTAAGTTTCGAAGGAGCAACCTAATGCGACGCGCGCAGTGGATGACGATTCTCTGCACGGCGGCGCTTGTCGCTTCGTTCAGTGCGGCATTTGGACGGGCCCAGGACCCTGTGCCACCGCTGCCTGGGACCGCCGCCAGTCCGCAAGCTCCTGCGGTCACGCCGAGTAAACCGGCCAGGAAAAAATACAGCCACGCAAATGATTTCTTGATTCGCGGAACCGTCTTTACGGACAAAGCCCTTTCCTTTCCGGGCGTGCAGCTTCGCATCCGGCGGGCAGGAGAGAAGAAATTCCGCTGGGAGAGCTACACGAACTCGCGCGGTGAATTTGCAGTCCGTGTGCCTCAGGGCTCAGACTATGAGATGGTGGTTCGCGCAAAGGGTTTCGCGGAACAGGCGCGGACCATCGATGCGAAAACCGGCGGGAACGAGGAAAGCATGGTGTTCCGAATGCAGCCGACTGCAGGAGGCAAAGGATGAACGTGCAGCGGCGCATTTGCGGTCTAGTAACGGTTCTCTTGCTCTTTGCAGCCGTTGGTGTGGCTCAGGACAAGAAGCGCGAAGCTCAGCTCCGCACGGTGCGCGGCGTGGTGGCAGACAAGTCCGATAGCCCACTTTCCGGCAGCGTGGTTTTTCTGAAAAACGTGCGCACCAATTCCGTCCGCAGCAGCTATACCGATGACACCGGCAACTACCGTTTCAGCGGCCTGGATCCCAATGCCGATTACGAATTGCATGCGGAAAAAGAAGGCGCCAAATCCCCAACCCGTACGGTCTCCAGCTTCGACAGTCGCAAGGACATCGTTCTGAATCTCAAAATCGACAAGAAAAAGAGCTGACCTTAGTTTCCTGCCCTCGGGCGAGCTATCTTTGCCGGCTGCCCGGCAGTGCTCGCGCGGTGCCGAAACCATCAGTGACTGAGGCGAAGTCCTGCTTTTAGCTCGCGTGAGGGTAAAACCCTTTCTCCATCCAGCGAATCTAAGTTGGGACCTAGCATTATGGAAACGGGGTCATCCCTTTTGCTACTGGAATGCAAGTCTCCAGGGAGATAATTGGAGTTATCTATGGTCAGCCAAAATGGGATGCAGCGTCTCCTGGTGCTTTCAGGTCTGATCGGACTAATGATCGTCGTTGCGCCGGCGTTGGCGCAACCGCAAGAATTCCAGCAGCCCGCCCCGGTTCCCTCGAATCCGCAAACAACGGACAAGAAGGTCGGCAAGGATGATAAAGACAGACAGCGCGGGACGGTTGGGAAGAGCAAACTCGAGAAAGATACAGGAACCGTCAACGATCGCATCTTCGAGGTTCTGCCCAACTATGGGACAGTCGAAAACGCCAAAGAGCTTCCGCCGCTCACAACCGGCCAGAAATTCAGGTTGGCGACCGCCGGCGTTTTCGATTGGGGGGCTTATCCCTTCAACGGCATCCTCTCGGGAATCGCCCAGGCAAAGAATGATCCGAAAGAGTGGGGACAAGGATGGGACGCCTATGGGAAACGTTATGGCGCATCCTTCGCCGACAACAGCATCGGCACCTATATGACGACGGCGATCTTCCCCAGCTTGCTCCATGAAGATCCGCGGTACTACCAGTTGGGAAACGGGCGCTTTGCTCACCGGGCCTACCATGCTATCAACCGGCTCTTTGTCGTTCGGACCGATTCAGGACGCGAACGCTTCAACTTCTCGGAATCGGCGGGCAATGCAGCGGCAGCGGCGATCTCCAATGCCTACCATGTTCCGGAGGATCGCACGGCCTCACGAAACGCCACTACATTTGCCTTTCTGATTCTGTATGACGGCCTGGACAACGAATTAAAAGAATTCTGGCCGGATATTCGCCGCAAAGTGTTTCATAAGAATACGCCGTAATTCGGCTCGACTTGCAGTCAGCAAGAGGGTTTGCGCAGTATTGGCGCACTAGTAGGTCATTCGGCACAAGGGCGAAACCGTAACGCAACTCCCGGAGGGCTTCGGGGTTTGAATCATCAGTCGAGGGTGGAAAAAGAGTCTTCGCCCGAGAACTTCTTTTTTCGGCTTCGGAGACTGACCGCAACCATAATGAAAATAGCTCGAAGAGTAGTGTTCCCTGCTTGCTGCGCGATTTCTATCGCGGTGCTGCTGCTCGCCTATCCGACTTTCGCTCGGCAGCCACAGGATGCAAATTCAAACGTTCCCAGGGCCTCTGTTACTGGCAGGGTCACTGTAGTCTCCGGGGAGGGGGCCACCAATAGCCTTGCCGGAGTAACCTTGAAATTGATGGGTCCGTCCGTGGGACCCGCCCCCCAATCGACAGTGACCGATGCGGAGAGCCGCTATGAGTTCACCCATCTTGCCGCCGGAACCTACACACTGGAAGCGAGTGCCGATGGCTTTAAGCCCTGGTCCGCTACGATAACCCTCCGGGCCGACCAGGCGTTTGTCAAAGACGTCGTTCTGCAGATTAATTCCGTCAATCAGCAAGTCGAAGTTCAAGGAGAGGCCGCCGAAATTGCCACGCAGAATGTAGCGATAACTGCCACGGTCAACACCGATCAATTGGAGAGTCTGCCTTTGCCTACCCAGAAATTTACAGAGGCTTTGTCTTTGATTCCTGGTGTCATTCGGACTTCCACGGGCAAGCTGACGTTCAAGGGCCAGGCTGAAAGCCAGGGGATGCTGGTGGTGGACTCGGCGGAAAACGTGGATCCCGTCTCGGGAAGCTTCTCGATTCCCATTCCTGTCGACATCATTCAATCCATGACCGTTTACAGTTCGCCTGAGAGTTCTGAGTACGGAGGTTTTTCAGGTGGCCTGACGACGATCGAAACGAAGCCTCCCTCCGGCACATGGGATTACAAGCTGCGGGATTTCATCCCGGCATTCCGGGGAAAGAACGATCACCTCGTTGGTCTTGCTAACTGGACGCCACGATTTGAGTTCGGTGGCCCAATTATCAAGAACAAAATGAATTTCTCCGAAGAGGTCACCTACGAATTGCGGAGACAGCCTGTGCGCGGGCTGTCGTTTCCGGAGAATGAGATCAAGACGCGAAGCGTCACGTCCTTCACGAATCTTCAGCTGATACTTTCGCCTCGGCATGTGCTGAACTTCAACGTCAATGTTTTCCCCCTGGAACTCGACTTCGCCAACATCAATGCGCTGATCCCGCAAACCGCGTCCACGAACTATGGCCGTAGCGGAGTTTCCATCGGCTTCTCCGATTCCTATCAGCTCGTCTCAGGAGCATTGCTGAACACCATGGTTCGGTACACCCGCTTCGATAGTAACGCCCGCGGGCAGGGACCCGCCAACATGGAAATCTCACCCGAAGGGTGGGGCGGCAATTACTTCAATAGTTGGAACCGGAAGGCCAACCAATTGGAAGTCTTGCCCGCCTATCAGCTCTCGGCGAAGTCCTGGCACGGTAGCCATGAAGTGAGGTTTGGAACCGACATCTTATATCGTAACTATGACGGTACCGGCACATCTCATCCCATTGAGCTGCTGGCGCAGGATGGCGCGGTTGCCGAACGGATGGACTTTCAAGGCGCGGGCCTGTTGAGCGCATCGGATGCGGAGGTCGCGGAGTTTATCCAGGATCACTGGACTCTGAACGGCCACTTGACGCTCAACTTCGGAGCACGCTTGACCAGTCAATCCATCGGTCGCGATGCCGCCTTCGCGCCGCGTATCGGCGCCGCCTATTCGCTGAATGAAGGAAAGACCGTAATTCGCGCCGGTGCTGCCGAGGTCTACGGCCACGTCCCGTTGCTTGCGGCAGACTTCACCAGCAACCAGGCGCGCGTACTCCGTTTCTTCGACTCCACGGGCGTGCTGATAGGCCAGCCCGTCGTTCTAGTAAATTCCTATCTTCTTTCGGGCGCGCCCCCAAGTGCGCCCGGCGTGGCGCGCGACCCTGGATCAAGCCCTCGCACGTTTAGCTGGAATGTCGTGCTTGAACACCAAGTGCGCAAGAATCTTAACCTCCGGGCTAGCTATCTTGATAGCCGCACCGTGGACCTCTTTTTTCTGGATCCGGTGCTCAATACCGCCGGAGGAGGCGGATTGCTGGCTCTGAAGAACACGGCAGTTTCACGGTATCACCAGGCTGACATCACCGCTCACTATCGCCTGGGCGAGCGCGCCGATATGAGCCTGTCCTACACCTGGAGCCACGGGCGCGGTGACCTCAACCCGCTCTCGGATACTCTTGTCCCTTTCCAGGTTCCGGTAATTCGACCGAACGTTAGGGGTATCCTGTCCTCGGACGTTCCCCATCGCGTTGTAGCCTCGGGATTCTTCCGTCTTCCCTGGAAAATGGTTATTAGCCCTGTAGCTGACGTGCATTCGGGATTGCCATTTTCAAACGTAGACGTTCTGCAGAACTATGTCGGCGTGCCCGATGACCAGCGTTTCCCCTTTTACTTCTCGCTTGACGTAAGGCTTTACCGGGAGTTTGCCGTCCACATTCCGCGCACGGAGCGTTCCAAGACGCACAAGGTTCGTCTCGGCGTATATTCGACCGACATCACGAATCGCCAAAACCCACACGATGTATATAACAACGTCACGTCTCCCATCTTTGGCGAGTTCGCGGGCTTCCAGCGGCGTTACACCGGCCTCGTATTAGATCTGATTCAGTAAGGCCCCGCAGTTGCCGCGGTTGTGTAGTTGCTCCTCGAATCGCTCCAGCCAAGTTTTTTCGCTTGGAGCGACTGCGCGGCTTGGTGGCGAGTCGGTCCGCTCGCCTTATTTTCGACGCCGCATTTCAATTGGAAAATGTCCAGTGAAGGGAATTAGGGCCGGCTATTAGTCGCAAACTCTTTCACAAGAATACGAGCTTGCTCGGCGGTCGCCTGCCGTATGCGAATGCCCTATCGCCGGGCGGGAGACAAGACTTGAACCGCCCTCGGCACCACTTCGATTTCCACCGGCGTTGTTCCGATGATCTCACCGTCTCCGTGGAACATGCAGGGCCGGTCCGTGGTGAGCCGCACGCGTTGGGGGCGCCAGCGTTTCACGCGTGAGGTTCGAAGTTCACCGCTCCTCATCAGCCGCGGTAGCAGCCACAATACTCCGAACGTGCCGATATCTTCGATCAGGACAACGTGGAGCGACCCGTCATCAAGAGCTGCTCCAGGGGCCAACCTCAGACCGGCCCCATAGGTTGGGGAATTCAACACAGCGGCCAGCAATGCCTTCGCTTCCCACGGGATGAGAGTGCTCCCCGGAAAGTCGATACGGACTTTGAGGGGCACGTACTCCACCAGCGCGCGTAGCGCCGACGCAAGATAACGCGATCGACCGGGAAACCGGCGGTAAGCGCCGTTCGCATAGCGCGCTGCCTCCGCGTCAAGTCCAACGCCACCTCCCCCTGCATACAAGCGCGTTCGCCCTTCGGCCGTTCGCACTTTCACCAGGTCCACAAAGCGTGGATTGCCACGCAGGATGGCTTCAGCCGCTTTGAGGGGATCGTCTGGCAACCCAAGCGCGGCGGCGAAATCATTTCCTCCTCCGACGGGGAGGATACCCAAGAGCGCCTCCGCCCCGAATACCGCATTCGCTAGCGCCTGAAACGTTCCGTCCCCACCCATCGCAAAAAGCACGCGCTGTCCTTGCGAAATGGCATTTTGCACGGACGACTCGAGTTCCGCGGCACTGTTCGTCATAGCAAATTGCGCATGAACATGGAACGATTCGAATAGTCTCTGGATCCGTCCCAGATAAGAACGTGCCCGGCCTCCGCCGGCTACCGAATTGACAAAAACGACGACAGTAGACTCACGCAGAATGGGCGCTTCCGCCTGATCATTCATGCTTCTTCTCCTCAGCTTCAACCAATAGATACGTGTGAACTCCTTCCCACGGAGCCCTCTCCAGATCTTTTCGAGTATTTCATCCGCGGGATGCGAGCCGAGCATACTATCTCTGAACCCATCTGGCCTGCCGCTGGATGTAAGGCGAGTCTAAGGTTCCGATCCGAAAAGTTTTTCTGGCGGCCCTAGTGCTTCTCGCCGTCTACGGGGTTTGTTACACACTCGATTTGGAGAAAAGCGCTCTGCTTGCACTCTGGCTCTCCGTTTTTTTGTTCGCGAAACTCGGGGGATCCAAGAGGAGTATCGCAGCTGCGGGCATTGCCGCGGTGATGCTTGCATGGTTCTTGCCCCCGAATGGCTCGCTCACTGTCACCGGCGTGGATAATCGCTTGGCCCTGGCGCTCTTCGTCCTAGGAACGGTCGTGGACAGCAGAGTCGTTGAAGGAAATCAGTGGCTCAAGCGCTGGATAACGACGTCGGATCCGGATCGCTAGGGGGCGCAAAGATTGGTGCCGGCGGGGGGAATCGAACCCACGGCCTAGGGATTATGAGACCCTCGCTCTTCCACTGAGCTACGCCGGCATGACGCAGTTCTTTATGCTACGGATTCGCCAGCAAAAGTGTCAAGACGTCGTTGTACCTGGTAGTGGCTCACCAATTTCCAATTTTTGCATTTATCGGTCTTTGGGTCCGATTAGGGCGTCCGGTCGATGGCGGAGTGGGCGCTAGGGTGGAACCAGTGGAGGGGGCCCTTTGTTTGGCGACCCATTCGTGGACGCGATTCTCGAGGGCGTCCAGGGGGAGGGCGCCGCCGGCGAGAACCTCATCATGGAAGGCGCGGAGATTGAACTTGTCGCCGAGTTGGTCTTTGGCATATTCGCGAAGCTTGAGAATCTCCATTTGGCCGATCTTGTAGCCAAGAGCCTGAGCGGGCCCGGCGATGTAGCGGTCGGTTTCGGACTGGACACTGACTTCGTCTTCGCCGGAGTGCTCGTGAAAAAAATCGACGACTTGCTGGCGCGTCCAGTGTTTGTAGTGAATGCCGGTATCCACGACGAGACGAACGGCCCTGAGCATGTCCGCCGATAGAAGGCCGTAGTAGCTATACGGGTCCTGGAAAAAGCCCACCTCTTTGCCAAGACGCTCGGAGTACAAGGCCCAACCTTCGACATAGGCGGTAAGGAATTCGTTTTGCCGGAAGGGCGGCAGGTCCGGCATCTCCTGAGCAATAGCCATCTGCATGTGATGGCCGGGAACACCTTCGTGATAGGAGGTGGCTTCGATGTCGAGTAGGGAGCGCTTCGTAAATTCACCGGTGTTGACCATGACATGGCCAGGACGCGAGCCGTCCTGGGCCGGAGACTGATATTGGGCGCCGGGAGCCCCGTTCTCGCGGAATTCTTCAATCGGCAAGACCTCAAGTTTGGCCTTGGGCAAACGGTTGAAGAGATCGGGAAGCTTTGCGTACATCTGGCCGATGTACTTGCGGTATAAATCGAGAATCTGCTGGCCGGATTGGCCGTGCAATTTAGGGTCATTGGCGACGGCAGCTTTGAAAGATTTCAGGTCCTTGTAGCCAAGCTGGTGGGCGACGGCAAGCATGCGCCCCTCGATCTCTTTCACTTGGGCGAGCCCGATCTGATGAATTTCTTCGGGCGCGAGATTGGTGGTGGTGCTCTGTTTTACGAGAAAGGTGTAGTAGGCCTCGCCGTTGGGAAGGGACGAAATCCCGGGTTCGGTGCGCCCCTTCGGGACGTACTCATCGCGGACGAACGTGGTGAAGCGGGCGTAAGCGGGTAAGACGGAATCCCGAATGACGGCAAGGCCGGCATCACGCAGGCGCTTCTGATCGGATTCGGAGATAGTCTTGGAAAAGGTGAAAAAGGGCTGAGCAAATGGAGACTTTCCCGCTTCCTTTGCGGCGAGAGCGTTGCACTGGTCCAGGACTTTCTCCAGCAAGAAACGCGGCGGCATCAATTTATCGTTCATGCCATTGCGCATCTGGATGGTGGTCTGATCCAGAAGAATCGGAATCTGTTTGAGACGGGAAACATAGTCCTCATAGTCTTTGACAGACTGAAAAGAGAGCACGTTGACAAGCTGGGGCAAAAAAACCTGGATACCGTTCTGCTGGTCCACCGGCATTTCCCATTCTTTGAAGCGAGCGCCCTCTACTTGCATCTTGAGGTCCCGAACCATCAGAGCTTTGTTGAGCGCCTCTTGCTCGGGGAAGCCGGAAGTATCGGTAGCTTCGAAGCGAGTGAGGAATTTCCGAGTCTCCTGCAGATCCTTGTCGATGGCTTCCTGAGAGAAGTCGTCGAGTTTGTCGTTCCAGCGCTTGTCTCCCAGGTAGGAAGCGAAGAGCGGACTGGTGCGCAGCCTGTATTCCCACTGCTCGGCAAGAAGATCGTTGAGCGCCTTGCGCCGTGATTGGAGGGGGGATGGAGATTGCGCGGCAGTAGAGAGGGAACAAAGCATACAGAGGATCAAAGCAACGCAAGTTCGAAGTCTAGGAAAGCGCATCTGTGCTCCTTGTTCCGCTTGTTTGGGATAGGGTCATGCAGTTCCCGCAGAGAGATCCTGCGAAGTGGCTACGGTAATGGCTTTCGGCCCAAAGAGCAGAAACCTCGCGCCGAGCGCAGCGAGGACGATAATTTCCGGATCGATTAGGTGCCGGTAGCGAATCTCAGGATGGGTGAGATAAAAGATCAATGGATAGATGGCCAGGACGAGCAAATAAGGGAGAGTGACTTCACGCGAGATCTGAAACGCTTGCCAGATGCCCACGAGCATCAGCATGGTTAAGATAAACGTCAGGAAAATATTGCCGGGGTAATGGAGTTCAACTTCCAGGTTAGCTGTGTCGAGGTTCCAGAACGCGGTCCACATGTAAACAAATCTTCGCAAGCACATCACAGCGAAAAAACTCGGATGCCCCGAGATGAATCCGATGGCCTGGCGCCGCTTTTCTTGCATAAAACGAATTTCGCCGAGCCGCACATATTCATCCAGTGAGTTCTCAGTGATGGAAGGATGGGGCGAGTCATCGGACGGGCTCAGGGTATAGCCGTCATTGCCGACCCAAACCTCAAGCCAGAAATTGTCCCGCAGCGGGATGAACTGATGAAAAGCCCGGTAATTACGCACTTGCCAAGGCAGAAGAATAGCCGCGCACCCGAGCGCCATCAGGAAGGCGGTGGCAAGCCATACACGGCGGCTGCGCCACAGAGGAGAGATCGACCAGCCAGCCAGAAAAGGGAAAAGAGTCAATAGCGAAGCGTTGGACAGCGCCGCGAAACCCCACAGCGCGCCGTAACCCAGCCAAGCCCAGCGGTTTACCGGTTGCTTCTTGATCTTGAGCGTCCAGAAAAAGAGAACCGCCAGCAGCAACGTGCTCAGGCTCGTTTCCCAGACGAATGAACTCGAAATGTAAATGGAATAAGGCAGCAGAGCCCATATCCAGCATGCGGCCATCGCCACGCTACGCCCAAAGCTGTATTGCGCCATGAAAAATAGCGGGATACAGACGAGCGCGGAAAACAGACAGTTTAAGCCCAGAATGACAAGAGCGGAGGCCTTGCTGTAAATCCCGAACAGTTTGAATGTGGCAGCGAGCAGGTAAGGATAGAGGGGCGTCATCCAGGCTGTGGACCCCGTTTCCGCCGAAAAAGGGCTGGAATAGCCATGTCCGGCGGCGATAGAGCGCGCAATTCGTCCCACTTCAAAGCCGAATAATAGGTGGTCCCGGAAATTGTTCCACGTATTAGGGTAGAGGAAGGCCATGAAGAAGAGGCGCACCGCCAAAGCCAAGAGGGTGATGGCCGGCAGCAATTGCCAAAGGCGTTTTTTTTCTGCGGCGTCTTTCATGACTCTTATCGCTTCGGCGCAGTGCTTTATAAGCTGCCACACGGTTCGGGGCGGTGATTCTACCCGAAATTCCTTTTTTAGTCTTGTGGCAAGGAGAAACGCCAGCGGTTCCGCATCGAGCTCAGGAAGAACGTGAGAGTAGGTAGGTTGGTGAAGGTTTTGAGCATTTTTAGGCAGGCGACAGAAGGGACGGCTAATTCGCACGGCTTTTTCGAGGGCGGAACTGAGTTAGCAGCACCATTCGAGGGTTCCACAAGCAGGAAGATCGC
>QHZB01000330.1 GCA_003224525.1 Acidobacteriota bacterium
TTCGAATTCCTGCGCGTGCCATTCCAGTGCCGCCGTCAAGCCCAGATCATCCAGAGTTCTCGGTCTCAATTCCGACGCAATTTTTCGCAGTGTAACGATCATGTCATCCACCAGGTGGACCGTTGACTCGATTTTGCTTCGGAGCTGTTCTTGTCGCTTGGTTGTTTTCCGGCTGATCAAAGCCAGATCCATCTTAACTGCCGTGCAAGCCTGGCCGAGCTCGTCATGAATCTCACGCGCGATCGAGGTACGTTCTTCTTCGCGCACCTTTTGCAGACGCGCCGTGAGAGCGCGGAGTTTATCGAGCGAAGCTTTGAGCTGTTGCTCGGCCCGTTCGCGATCCGCGATCTCAGCTCGCAGCTCATTGTTCACTCGGGCAAGAACAGCCGTCCGCTGCTCAACTCGATGCTCCAGTAATTCTTTGGCTTTTGTCAGCGCCTCCTCTTTCTCATGCCTTTCGCTCATGTCCCGGGTGAGCTTGGCAAACCCATGCAGGCTGCCCTTCGTATCCCGCAGCGCCGTGAGCACCACGTTGGCCCAAAACCGCGAGCCGTCTTTGCGGATTCTCCATCCTTCGTCCACGCTTTGTCCGCGCTGGGTTGCTTCCGCCAGTACTTGTTCCGGCTTGCCATTCACCACATCTTCCGGCGGATAAAACACGGAAAAGTGCCTTCCGATGATTTCGTCCGTGCTGTAGCCTTTCAGGCGTTCGGAGCCGGCATTCCAGCTAGCCACGTGCCCAAGGGGGTCCAACTGGAAAATTGCATATTCCTGCGCCGCCTCGACCAGCAAGCGGAAGCGTTCCTCGCTATCGCGCACAGCCTGTTCCGCGGCCTTGCGATCCGTAACGTTTTCAAAGGCCACTCCCATAAAATGACCGGAAAGAGGAAATACATTGATGGAATAAATGCCCTGGCGAATGCGCTCATCCCCGTAGGATATTTCGCCTAGGTTCTTTGGTTCTCGGTCACGAATCGCGTCGAGGCACCGGTTGGCAAACGGGCCCTTCAAAAGGCCCGGAAACTCCGCCTGTGTCCTGCCGCGAAGATCATCCAATGTTGCCCCCGTGATTTCAGCCGCTGCAGGATTGACGTCAATGATCCTGTAGCTCCTGACGTCTCGCGGATTTTCGAGGTGAAGCACAAGCACGCCTATAGGCAGGCCGCTCATGATTTCGGGATAGAGCGAGACAATCGCTTCTTTATGATGACTCAGAGCTGATTTTGCAGCGTGGGCCTCGGGCCCCTCAATTCGGCGCGCAGTCATTGTGCCCCATTACCGTGAAGCGGATTCGCTCTGCTGGGCAATCGGGCGAAGACCTGCCTCGGCTTACTCCGTTCCCTGAAAAGTCAGCTCGAGGTTTCCACCGTACATATGTCTCATCTGTCTCATCGGCATTTTCGGCAGATAGCCCCTGTTCACCTGTAGGGCTAAGCCAGACAGCTTAGAACCATAACGTCTGACACTAGAATCATCACCCAACCGACATACATCGGTACTACTAGAACTTATCTTCTCCACTGTGGGCGGAATGCTTCGAAGCGCATTGGAATTTCGCCGGGGCTCGCTGATCTTTGGTTGCCTTTAAAGTCGCAAGAACCGGCATCTTGTCCTTCTAAAACGGCCGCTGATCCCACCCAGCCTCTCAGCTCCGGCGAGCTGGCGATCCTAAGCCCACACAAAGCCTATTGGAGGTTCTTTGGTGCGATTCCTCGAAGATATCTTTTTGTCCATGTGGTCGCTGCGGTCTCCATTCTCTCGTCTTGGGGTAATCCTCCCCGGTGTCTTTTCAAGCAAACAATACTTGAGATACGTCAAAGCTGCCCTTGCAGCCCTGTTTCTTCTCCTAACCTATTCTGGATTCTCAGCCGCACAAACTCAGTATACAAAGGCAACTCTGGACCACTGCACGGGCCCCTCTCTTGGCAAAGCAACTGAGCTTAGTGCTGAAATAGGACGTCAACCCAGTAGTTCGTCGAATGATAAGTATTCGCGGGGAAGCAGCTTGTGCTGCCGTAGCAATATGGTCCGTCCGGAGTGGACGAGGCATTCGCTAAAGCGTGCAAGGGCGGATTATCTGCCCCCGAAGAGGCGAAGTAGCCGCTAGTCAGACTGTAGTGTCCAACCGTGCTGTGATAGGAAGCCCTGTAGACTGTATTGGCGGTGATGGCCACGGGTGCAGCGAAACTCACCTGCTGCCAGCCGGACGCAGTCTCGTTGCTAAAAGTCGCGCTGGCCAGCAGCATGCCCGTGTTGCTCCACAGATGACCGATGTGTGTGCCGGTGTTGTTCGGGCTCTTATAGAAGCGAATACCCGTGATGTAGCCGCTGACATCAGAATTGAACGAAACTCCAAGTTCCACTGCAGAGTCTGCTCCGGCGTCGGGCATAGCAGGTGTTGCGCTGCTAGCCCAGATGCTCTGAGGGGGCGGAGGCGGCGTGCCCCCGCCGGAAGAACCTCCGTTGGGCCCTGCTGTTACGACGAGCGTGTACTGAGCATTAGCCCCCGCAGAAAAGGGCGAGCCGAACACTTGCGTCAGGGCGCCGCTATGGCTATCAATCGTATAAGCCGAAATATTCGATGAGTTCGGATCAAAGTTGTAGCCCTGAAGATTCACTACGTACGCGAAGCGGCCCGAAACGTCTACCGCGACGGGGTAAGGTTGGTATGCGGCAGCCTGCATTGGCGAGCTGGCTGGCGAAAGCGCTCCGGTGCTCTGATCGATGCTGTAGATAAAAACCGAATCGGGAGCGTAAATGTTCGTGTAAGGAAAGAAATTGGCGCAATCTGTCGAGTTTGGGTAGAGACTTGTGAAGTACGCGAAAAGGCCGCTGGGATCAATCGTGAACTCGTTGGAACCATGCGGCATGTGTAAGGGTGAGGTGGGGCTTAGGGTGAGTGCACCGGTGGCCCCGTCGATGGCGAACGTCCATAAATCGAGTTGGTTATAGTCGCTAACGTAAAGGAAGCGTGAGTCGGGGGTCGTTGCGAGCCAAGTGGCGAGCGGTCCATTTTTATTTGTTGACGAAGGATCAGTCGGAATGAGGAATGGTGAGCCAGGAACCAGGATAAGGGCCCCGCTGCTCGAGTCAATCCGGTAGGCCGAGACTGAAGCCTGGGTGCCGGTTCGGGCCGAATTGCCGATAATGTAAGCGAACTTGCCCGACGCATCCACAATCAGAGCGGTCGGGTAAGCTTGCTGGCTTGAAAAAGGGGAATTCGGCGTTGGCGTGAGTGCGCCCGTGTTCTGGTCAATCGCGAACGCAAAGATTCCGGCGTTGGAATAGTCCATGATGTAAAGAAACTTGCCAGAAGGATGTGTGACCAACCAAGTTGGTGTGGTGCTGCCAAAACCTCCGACGAAGAATGGAGAACCAGGAACGGAGGTTAGAGCGCCCGTGTTGGGATCAATGGAGTATCCCGCAGCAACGCGTCCGGTGCCCGAGACACTTTCCGCAGCATAAAGGAATCGTCCGGAAGGCGTGACGGCCAAAGTTGACTTGCCATTGTCTGCGGGAACCTGGAATGGCGACCCGGGAACAGGTGTCAACGCGCCTGAGCTGGGGTTAACGGCAAATCCCAGGATGGCGGGTGTGCCGGTACCGTTAGAACCTTGGCTGTTCGTGACGTAAACAAATCCGGCATTCTGGGCCCGCACCTGCGCGCTATAGACACTGCACAAAAACAGCGCAACACAACTTAGAAACAAGACTTTCCGTATCATTGGTTCCTCGATTTCACACCCCGTTGTGCCGGGTTCTCGGGCTCGGAGGAAACGCGGTCGGCCGGAGTCTCTAGGAATTGTCGTGCCGGGTCATCTGTATCCCACGAAAGGCGCAACTCGCAATCCGTGGAATACTGCATTTCAATTGCGGAGGATTACTTACTGAGAATATTCCATGCAGAAGCACCACTTTGCCGCGGCTCTGGTGTGAGACAAACCTTCTGAAGAGCGCGCCAATAGACTTCCATGGTCTTTTCAGCAATTACATGGGGGGAGCACTCTGCCTTAATTTTCCGTTTGCCATTTGCCCCCATTTGATGTCGGAGCCGGTCGTCGAGTAGTAAGCGGGTTATGCTCTCGGCCAGCTCTGGCACATTTCGCGGAGGAACCAGATATCCGGTGCGGCCGTGCTCGACCATCTCTGGGAGTCCGCCCACCCGAGTGGCTACCACGGGTTTTCCTGCGGAATACGCGAGCGGAATGACACCGCTCTGTGAAGCCTCAATGTAAGGCAGGACCACGACACTGGCACGGCGGAAATACTCGGCCGTGCGTTGTTCGGAGATGTATTCATTGTGAACGATGAAGCGGTCCGGATGGACCATCATCTGTTGGTAACGAGAAAAGTCTTCCCCACGTCCGGCAATCAGAATGCGAACATTCGGCACACGAGTGCTAATCAGGGGTTCGGCTCGAATCAAATACTCTAGGCCCTTGTACTCCCAAATGCGGCCGAAGAAGAGAATCAAGTTTTCTTCCTCTTGCACCTCCGTCGAACCTAACTCCTCGCCGATCTGAATGTGGGGAATGATGGAGGTTTTCCCGGCGCTACCGGGCCACACTCGAGCCACTAAATCTCGGACTTGTCGCGAATGGACAATCAACTGGTCGGCGCAACGCCGCGCAAACATTTCAATCCAGAACGGAGTCTGCTGAAAGGGCTGATCACCCGGATGCGGACGGAAATCATGGATGGTAAACGCCAGCGGATACCGGCGGAACAGAGGTAACGCCAAGTCGAACCACAGGTGAACGCCCTGATAATGAACCACGTCCGGCGCAAATTCCCGGACCCGCTGCAGAATCATACGAATCGTCCGGAATTGCTTTACTGCCTGCCGAATCCTCGCGCTCGGAAACGGAAAGAGATGCACAGCGTCATCCAGCTTGTCGCGGTAAGGACCGGCCAGCTGCTCCGGCAGCGCCAATAAAACTTCCGCATGCTGGGCCAGGGCGCTCGCTAACTGACTGCAGTACTCTCCGAAATCGTAGGAAATCAGGGCAACGCGCAAGCGGTCTCCAGATTTCGCTTTGCGGTCTGCGTCCTTTAGATCTTCTAGCATGGCTACTCCGACCCAAGAAGAAGAAATTTGTTCATAAATTGGCGAGGACCTCCGGAGGCCAGCATGGCAAGAGCAAACAGCGCGGCGCCATAAATCAGCGTGGCAGAAACGCCTCTCAGCACGGCCTCTAGATTTGTGGCTACGGCCAGGTAAGCAGCCATGCAGCCTGCCGCGATAACCGGCTTCCAGGCGATCTTGCCAAGGGGGAACCCTGAAAACAGGCTTGAAACAGGGATATAGTGCAGAATGCTGGCAATCAGTCTCGTGAGCACCAACGTGATGGCGGCTCCGCGAAGACCAAAATGGCTTATCAACGGCCAGCCGACTACTAGCGTCACCAGCAAGACGACGATTACAATCCTTAAAGTGACTTTCTCGCGGTGGCAGGCTAGCAGTACTTGACCGAGCATACTTGTAAATACTTGAAAGATTAGTATCCATGCCATGATGCGTAAAGCAGGGACAGCCGCAAGAAACGCCGGCTTCTTGTACAGGACAATGAGCGCCCCATTGCCAAGGAAATAGATCCCGGTGACGACGGGCAAGGCCAGGACCAAGAGCAATTCCGTGGCCTGTTGGGCAATGCGCTTCAGAACTTGATACCCGGGCTCCACTTTCCGGCACATCACAGGGAAAATACTCTGCGCGATGCTCTGGTAGACTAGCGCCAACGGCACCAATAGTTGAGATGCGGCACTATATAGACCAACCTCGCTCTCGCCCGCCAGTTTGGATAGAAGAATGACATTCAAGCTGCTCTCAAGAGCTACTAGTTTGTCGATGGCTAGAAATGTGATCGCGGATCGAACCGTGGCCAGGCAAAACGGAATACTAATGGATGCCCGCTGCGCCGGGAATCGCCGGAGTATTAAGTACACCTCGATTGCAGCGACGGCGAAAAAAGAAGTCAATAAAATCAGAATAACCGTGTACAACCCGTGATTCCGCGACAGCAGCAGATACGCTCCGCCGATTTTCGCGATATTCGCAGGCACATTGACACAAGCGATGTAGCGCATCCGCTCCCAAGCTTGAAAGATGCCCTCGCAGACCGCCGCGATTGCATAAGGGAAAAGACCGACGGAGAGCAGCAGCACGATCAAGTTCGTCGCGGGCGAGTAGTGCATTAGGCGGATGAACAGGGAGAGCAGCACAACCGACGCAAACGACGAAGCCGCCACTATCGCACAGCCATTCTTGAAATATAATCTGGTTCGAGACTGGTCTTTCGCCACGTCGCGGACAATCAGTATTTTCAGCCCGGCAACCGCGGATACCTGAAATACATAGAACAGTGAAAACGCCAGCGAAAGCTGGCCAAACTCGAACGTGCCCAGGTGCCGCGCGACCATCGCATACAAGACAAAGCTCGTCGCACGGTTCATCACGTCACTGGTGAGAATCGAGAGAGCGTTCCCACCGATATTCCGCAAACTGATACTCATTGGGAGAGTTGGGAGAGTTCGGCTTGAGGTGAAATAGTCTGCCCCGGCATTTTCGCCTCCACGCTACGCGGTCATTGCGATCCGAGCAATCCGGTACACACTGGAAACGCTGATCCCCGAAACGCTGTAGTGCGTGCGTTCAAGGGCGCGGCGCGGTTTGCTTGCAACTGTCGTAAAGTGTCGCATTCTCCGGGCTGGTTGCAAATTCTTGCCGGGATACTAAGCCCTTGCTTTTGCTACAAGCTAGGCAACGTCCTCGACCCTGCTGCTCCGATTGCACCGGGTGGAGCGAACCAGTTCCCGGGCGGGGCTTCTACCCGCTGTGGACCACCGCCTTTCCACGGCGCACTTAGAATCCGCTCTTACACAAATTGCCGTGTGTCACCCGCGTCCGGCATCTTCTTCCTAAAGTATTACTTTAACTTCGTCAGCTTTCACCTTCGCAAACGGCACGTTACCGCGTTCTCTATTTTCATGGGCTTACGCACTCCTCCATTTTCGTATGCCGTAAGTCCTTTGTTTGCCGATCTTACAAAAACTGCCGGGGTATACCCAATTCTTCCCATTTTGGACCCGAGTATCATGTAAAGAGCCGGTACAGGTCCTCTCCCGCTCTCTCTGTCACTGGATCCGGTACCATATGATCCGTAAAACGGCTAGTCATTCTCCCGAGAAGCCCTCTCATTTCCCTTTCGGCGGGCGTCGGCCCTCCATTGGGCTCATGGCGCAGGAAGGAGATCGTTTTTTCCTCCGTGCCGAACTTCCGCTTGTATCTCACCAGCCCTTCCTGGTCTATGTCGCTCAAACCGAAGTCCAGAAAAGCAAGTCCACGATTTTTTCCCTGCTTGATCCCTTCCCAGATCAGCAAGTCGTTCGGCCGGTGCGAAAGATCGTCGGGAAGAGAGGCGTTGAATTTGTAGTAGAGCGTATCCTTCCACTCCAGGAAGAAATCGCCCGCCACAATCTTGTCCCCATGAATCGCCAGAAGAAGGAAACCGTGCTGCGCGTCCACGAAATGGCGCCAGATGTTCTGAAAGAAACTGTAGGGTTGCGCGAGAAGGCCGTATTTGTATTTCCGGACCTTCAGGTGCATCTCGAAAAAGGTCCGCAGCTCCTGCTCGGACTCAGCCACGCGCACCGTGAGTCCCTCGCGTTCGGATTTCCGGATCGCTCTGTGAGTGGAATCGTGCATGACGCGCCACAGCGCGTCCAGCTCCGGCCGCAAGTCGAGCCGGTGCCACTTCGCCTGCTTTGCGAGACTAAACCGCTCGTCAGTAAGAGGCACGTCATTGTGCAAGCAGCGCAAATTGATGGGACGATGCTCCGGCAAGAGCTTATCGATCAATACGCGCCAGGACTCCGCATCGGGGATCAGCGGGTCGCAGTAATCGGAGAAAGGCAGGGCCACGATCCGTTCGCCAAACATATCTGTGATCCGGCAGAAAGGAAGTCCGGCCCGCGGCTCTCCGGCGTCATCCAAGATCACGTAAGCGCTGGCCTCCCAGCCGTACGTGTCCGTCAGCACTCGGATCCAGCTCGGCGAGTGAAAAACGCTGCTTTCCGTTTTCTCGACCAGGGACCGCCACAGCGGACCTGTTCGAGGATCTACACACACGACTTTCATGTGGATTCACTTTCCCCGAAATTTACATTCGGAACACGGAGACGCTTTCGGGCAACACGCTGGCGAACAGCAACAAAGCCAGAACTTACGTGCGACCGCCGGATTCCAGTCTTGCGGTTTGCGTGGTGTGGACAGATTTGGGTTTCGGTCTGGGCGCAAGCTCGATTCCTGGCTCTTCGGTGACGTTGCGAACTGTCTTCTTGGCTGTGGGCAAAATAGCTTGATAAGCTTCAAGAAGTTTGGGAACGGAATATTCCCACGCCAATTCGGCTTCGAAGCGTCGCCGTCCCAACGCGCCGAGAGCTTCCCTGCGGCGAGGATCGTCCATCAATTCCGAGATCGCTTTGGCGAATGCGAGTTCATCGTTCGGTTTTACATAGATGGCTGCGTCCGCCCCGGTAAAGCGATGCTCGGGCAAGTCGAACGCGACGATCGGTTTGCTGATGGACATGTAATGGACCATCTTGACCATGGTGGAGCGATCCGTGAATGGATTGGAAGGCTCAGGAGCCACGCAAATGTCTGCCGCGCACATGCAGCTCTGCATTTTTTCGCTCGGAACGAATCCGGTAAACCAGACGTATGCATCGAGACCCAACTGCTGCGCCAGACTGCGCAATTTTGGCCATGCGTCTCCGGCGCCCACAAGCACGCAATAGAAATCGGTCCTTCGCAGATCGTGGATGAGGTGATGAAGCGCGCGCAGAAGATAATCAACGCCGTCCTGAAATCCCATCACTCCCACGTAACCGATGATGATTTTTCCTTTTTCCACTAGGGCGCGCTCGGGTTCGGTGTTGCGTGCGCGGTCGAGCTCGATTCCGTTTCGCACGACCGTGATGCGCTCTTGCGGGACGCCGCCGCGCTCCATCTCGATTTTCTTGTAGGATTCGTTCGTGGTGATCACATGATTGGCTAAGAAACACGTAAGTTTCTCCAGCAAGACCAGCGCGTGGTAAACCACGCGGTTTCCGCCACCCGGTATGCGCGCTTCATACATTTCCGGAGACAAATCATGGTGATCAAAGACAAAGCGCTTGCCAAACATTTTGTAAAAAGCGGCGATAAATACAAACGTGTCCGGCGGGTTGTGAGCGTGGATAACGTCAAAACCGCCGTGAAAAAAAACGATCATCGATATTGCAAAGCTGGCGGCCGTGGAGTATGCGTATTCCCAAAGGTATCCGAGAAAGCCATTGGCACCAGACGGTTCCGGATAGCGATATATGCGCACCCCTTTGATCACTTCCCGAGATGGCTGGCCCGGCTTCGCCGGACAGATGACGGAAACGGTGTAGCCCGCAGCGGTCAGCGCATTCGCTTCCCGGCGGACGCGTACATCCTGCGGGTAAGCCTGATTCTCCAGCAGCATCAGGATGCGATTATTGGAGGGCGCTTTCATAAGCACCTGTTTGTGAAAGAATTGCAGCCAGCGCCGGAGTCCGGTGGTGTCCTCTGGTGATTCCCACGAGATCGATGAAGACCTGCTCGTCGCGCAACATTTCCGGCACGGCCTGAAAGGACGCGCTGGCGTTCCCGATCACCACGACTTCGGATTGTGCCAAGACTTCGCTGAGGGAATCGCGCATGAGCGTGGCAATGTGCGGGAGCTCCCGTTCCAAAAAGGATTTGTTCGCACCAGTCAACCGGCTGAGCTCCACTTTCTCGTCGTAAATGCTTACCTGATAGCCCTTCCCTACCAGCGCCTCCACCAGATGGACGATCGGACTCTCGCGGATATCGTCGGTACCCGCTTTGAAACTCAGACCCAGAATGCCCACGCGCTTCCGGCGAGTTTCTTCCACCAGTTCAATGCCGCGCTGAATTTGCCTTTGATTGCTCGGCAAAACGGAGCTGAGCAGCGCACAATCGATGTCACGCTCTTTCGAACGATACACCAGGGCGCGCAAATCTTTCGGCAGGCACGATCCTCCGAAAGCAAACCCGGGCATGAGATAGGAAGAGGAAATATTGAGTTTGCGGTCGCGGCAAAAAAGCTCCATGACTTCACGGCCGTCGATTCCGTGGGCAGAGCAAAGATTGCCGATTTCGTTCGCGAAGGCGACCTTCACGGCGTGGAATGCGTTGTTCACATACTTCAGCATTTCGGCAGTCTTGATGGGCGTTCGAACGACGGGCGCTTGAATCGCTTGATACAAGTCTTGCACGCCGTCGCCGCTGCGCGCATCGAGTTCGCCGATGACGATTTGGCAGGGATGATCGTAGTCTTCAATGGCGCTGCCTTCTCGCAAAAACTCCGGATTCGAACACAGCCCAAAATCATCGCCCCTGCGCCGGCCCGAATGCTTTTCTAGAATGGGAGCCAGCTTCCCTTCCAGAGTGCCTGGGAGCACGGTGCTGCGGGCGATGACTACGTGATAGTCTTTTTTTGCAGCCAAAGCCTCGCCAATTTCCATGCAAACTCTTTCGAGATAGTGCAAGTTCAGGCTGCCGTTGCCATTGCTTGGCGTGCCAACGCAAATCAGACTCACATCGGTCTGCTCTACTGCGGCTTTGCTGTCCAGAGTTGCCCGCAGTTTTCCAGTGCGTGTAACCTCGGCGATGAGCTGGTCGAGCCCACGTTCGATGACCGGGGACCGGCCGGAAGCGACCGCCGCAACCTTTTGTTGATCCACGTCAACACCGATGACAGCATGACCATCACGAGCCAGACAAGCTGCCGAAACGCAGCCGACATAGCCGAGGCCGAATACACTGACTCTCATTCTTACCTCCTCAAGACTTCTTCACTGAGCGTGCGCGGATAAAACGCTGGATTGCTGCTCCGGGCGCAGTCTTGAATCCATAAAACGGCGTTGCCACAGTTCCACACTGAGCAAGCCGTAAAGCAGAGAACCGTGGTCTGCGAATCCACTTTCGTGCTCACCGAGCAACTTTTCAACAAAAAGAGGATTGAAAAGCCCGCGGCGACGAACCGTGGACGGAGGGAGAGCATCGCGAAGGAACGGGCGAGCCTCTTTTCGAAACCACAGCGTGAAAGGCACGGGAAAGCCTTTTTTCTTCCGCTGAATGATCTCGGGAGGGAGCCACGCCTGACTCACTTTCTTGAGCAAATATTTGCGGGCAAAGCCTTTCACTTTCAGATTTTGCGGGAGCGAGGCCGCGAACTCGACGAGCTTGTGATCGAGAAGCGGGACGCGGGCCTCCAGCGACGTGGCCATGCTCGTTTTGTCGCCCCGCGCAAGCAAATCATCGGGCAGCCAGAGCTTCGTATCCACGTAGAGCATACGGTTCAGCGGCTCCGTAGCGTCGGTGCGCGCCAGGTGTTCCGCAAACACATGACTTCGGTCGTAACCGCTCAAGGTTTCCTTCACGTCGCGTGAAAGCAGCGCTTGCTTGGTGTCCGAGTTGAAGAGCGGAAACCAATTCATGAAGCGCGTCACTTCATCTGACTGGCAAAGAGCAAACAGGGCGAGCTTTTGACGGCGCAGCCTGGGAATTCGCGCACTCGCGGCCAAGGCCAGGGATTTGGCGGTTTCTGGAACAAGACGGAACAAAGGTGACAGCCGTTCGCCGGCATAACGCGCGTAACCGGCAAACAACTCGTCGCCACCCTCTCCGGTAAGGACCATTTTCACGTCACGAGAAGCCAGCTCCGCGACCATGTAGTTGGCCAGAGAAGCCTCATCGCCGATGGGCTGGTCGAGATGCCAAATCACTTTCTCTAACAGGTTGATGAGATGGTTGGGACCGATGAAGACTTCGTGATGGTCGGTCTGATACTTCTTTGCAACCAGGCGCGCATAGGGAAGCTCGCTAAAAACTTCCCCATCGCCTTCGAAGCCAACGGAATAGGTTTTGACAGGCTCGCTCAGAAACTCGCTCATCAGCGCTACGATCGTGCTGGAGTCGAGCCCGCCGCTGAGAAACGCGCCGAATGGCACATCGCTGACCAGATGCAGTTTGACGCACTCGCGGAGTAACTCGGCAAGTTGTTCGGCATAGGCCTCTTCGCGGAGGCCGTGGCATTGATTGGCAAACGATAGATCCCAATAGCGCCGGACCTTTACGCCGTTTTCGTCGCAGGTGAGGCAGCAGCCCGGCGGCAAGGCATAAATTCCCTCAAACATGGTCTGCGGCGAGGGGACATATTTGAGTGAAAGGAAATTGTTCAAGCCCTCCAGGCTGAGATTGGCCTGCACGCCAGGGTGCTGAAGAATCGCTTTAATCTCAGAGCCGAAGACCAGCCTTCCGCCCGCTTGCGTAAAGTACAGGGGTTTGATTCCGAGACGGTCACGGGCAAGGAAAAGGCGCCGACGGGGAGCGTCCCACACAGCCAAGCCAAACATCCCGCGCAAGTGCTGGACGCATTCATCGCCGAAGTCTTCGTAAAGGTGGACGATGACTTCCGTATCGCTGGCGGTGGCAATCTTGTGGCCGCGGCTCTGCAACTGCTCTCTGAG
>QHZB01000331.1 GCA_003224525.1 Acidobacteriota bacterium
CATGCCAAGAGCAAGATCCTTGTCGATATGCACACCCGAATCATCCGGGCCGCGGTGATGGATGACCTGGAGCATATCGCTGAGAACCCGTTGGCCGGCGGGCCGGTGAGTTTTGAATTCGTAAATGCCGCAAATTCCGCACATAACTTAATTCCTAGACTTGACTTGTTTTTTTTACGTTCCGGCCGAGAGAGGTTTACTTTCGGCGCGATCCACCGCATGCCCTTTGCGCTTGCTCAAAACCTGTTCGTAGACTTCGATGACCCTCTGCGCGACCGCAGGTCCGGAAAGGTGCCTTACGTTTTCGCGCCCGTGAGTCCTTTCACGACGGCGCAGTACGTCGACGAGGCAGTCGGCAAATTCGCGCACGTCCGGTTTGCAGACGTAGCATCCCTTTGTAGCGCCGATGACGTCACGCACGTCCCCCACGTCGGTGGAGACAATCGGTAAATTGCAGGCCATAGCCTGCTTGACCACGTTCGGCGAGCCTTCCTGATAGGAGGTGAAAATGAGGGCATCGCAAGCACTCATGAAGAGTGCCAGCCGGTCCTGCGGTTCTTTGTAGATGGCCAGCAACGCTATGGAGGAATCCTGTTTCTGCAGTTCGTCCGCCACGGCCTTTGCCAATGGAAAGCGCTTGACCGGAATCTTCGGGTTGGCTGCAAACAGCAGGTATTTTTTGCGGGGATCCAGGCCCAGAGCGGCACGAGCCTTTTCCTTCTCCGCTGGCCGAAAGACCTCGAGGTCTATTTCGTGGGGGATGATATGGACGTCTTGCCGCTTAAGTTTACTTGCCATCTCTTGACTCTTTACGATTACGGCGTCGGCTTGATTGCTCAAAATGCGACCGGCGATCACCGCTAGTCTGCTGAAGAAAGTTGGCTGGCCCCGCTCACTTGGCGGTCGCGGAAGTTGGTATTCGACTTGAGTGCGAACAAAAGAGCCCAGCGCAAAGTTCTCGGTCGTGGGATAAAATGATGTGGCAACTAAAAGCTTCATGGCCGCCGCGAGAATAGCTGCTCAAGCGCCTGATGGCCAATCTGACGCCATCGGCTACGAAGAACCGTTCCTCATTAGGGCCACGATGCGCGATCGCATTGGCCATGCGCTGAAGGGTGCGCCGGATTTCCGAACTGGACATCCTTGGATCGATCATGCCCGCTATTCCGCAGATATGGTTTTTGAATCGGCCTTATACCGATGCGCCCCACTCTCCAGCTTGTGTGCCATCTCCTGGCTCTGAACGATGGCCGCATCAGCACAACGAGCCAGGATGCGCCCAGTTGCAACGATCAGCGCGCTTGGAAGCGTCTTCTTTCCGCGCTTGTTGACTGTTCCCAACAAATCGTCTCCGTGGTAGGTGACAACGACGGGAACTTTCCATTGCGTGCGCGCAATCATTCCGACGAAGCCATAGTGAGCATGAACAAGATCAATCGAGCTTCTGGCGAGGCGTCTGCGTAACTGAAAGATACCCCGGAGATAGTTCCATTTACGACAGCGCCCTCGCAAAATGAGGACTTCCACGTCCACACCAGCGCGCCGCAGGGATTCGACCTGGGTTCGAATGAATGAGCCAAATGCGGGATTCTCCGGCGTGGGATACATCGCCGTCATGATCAGAACTCTCATTGGAAGAAAGCCGGGATCCTGGTACACATGCCGATATCTAACCTCAATAGTGAAATTCAAGGGGCGCTAGACGACGCACTCGCGCCGGGCGCAACGGGTAGCAGGTGGTACAGAATCATTGCCAGATTTCGAGGATAGGAGCGCCGATCTTTGAAGAAGTAATAGTCGCCCCGCGAGAAATCAAAGCCGCCGTCTGGCCGCTGGAGTCCCAAGAGATAGTCGTATGCGCGATCTGCCAGGGCATCGTAGCCAGGAATTTCAAACTGGCTTGCGCGCGCAAAAGCCTGGGCGAGAACAGCAGTGTGATACGTGACATCACGATGCTTGTCGCCGCACTCGAAGTAAGAACGTCCGTTTTGTGCCTGCCCTTCGCGCAAGAAGCCCAGCAATCTTCGAATACGAGGCCGGACGGTATCGTCACCGGTGAGGTCAAAATAGCGCATCAGATCGAGGCACAGAAACGCGTTGTACTGGAAGCATTGGAAATGCGGCCAGACTTTGCCACCCTCCACACCCCTGACGGTGTAGGGAAATTCGCCCGCTGCTTCTTGTACGGCGCGCAGAAACTTGAATAAGCCGGTGCAACGCCGCAAGTAAGAATCGTCGCCGGAGGCCTCGGCCACTTCTGCCAAGAATCGCAGGAGAATAGCCGAATTGTTTGGAACGCGCGGCCCTTTCTTGCCGCAGAAGTAGTTCACAGCAAGTTCCTGGCCGACTTCCTGAAAGCCGATTTCGCGAACAACGAACCGATACCATTTCTCGACGCTCGTCAGAAATTTTCCGTCACGCGTTTCCCGGTAGGTCTCCAACAGCCCCAGCGATCCCCAGGTTCCCTCGGCGGTTGCGATTCGTCCCCGCCATTCCGGATTCGGATAGAGCCAGGCTCCATCTTCCTGCTGGCGACCCAAAAGGAATTCCGAGCAGCGCAAGGCGATATCCCGATACCTGTTGTCGCGCATGCTCGAATACAG
>QHZB01000191.1 GCA_003224525.1 Acidobacteriota bacterium
CCGTCGGTGCCGGGGAAGAGCTCGACGAAGGCGCCGAACTCCGCAAGGCGAACGACTTTGCCGAGATAGGTCTTGCCGATTTCGGCGCTGGCGGTGACGTCGCGAACCATCTGCAAGGCCGCGTCTCCGCCGGCTCCGCTGGTGGAGAAGATGTGCACGGTGCCGTCTTCGAGGACGTCGATTTTGACGCCGGTGGCTTCGATGATGGACCTGATTTTCTTGCCACCCGGTCCAATGAGGTCCCGAATTTTGTCCTGCGGAATTTTTAGCTTGAAGAGGCGCGGGGCGTAGGCGGAAATGGCGATGCGCGATTCGCTGAGCGTCTTCTCCATGGTGTCGAGAATCTGGAGACGGGCTTTCTTCGCCTGTGCGAGGGCTTCGCGCATCATGCCGATGGAAATCCCCAGGACCTTGATGTCCATCTGCAGCGCAGTGATGCCAGCGCGAGTTCCGGCGACTTTGAAGTCCATGTCGCCGTAGTGATCTTCGGCTCCGGCGATGTCCGTGAGGATGGAGTATTTCTTGTTGTCACCGACGACGAGCCCCATGGCGATGCCCGCGCAGGGAGCCTTCATCGGGACGCCAGCGTCCATCAGGGCGAGAGAGCCGCCGCAAACAGTGGCCATGGAAGAGGAACCGTTGGATTCCAAAATGTCGGAGACGAGGCGCATGGCGTAGGGAAAATCCGCTTCGGGAGGAAGCAGGTTCACGAGCGCGCGCTGCGCAAGAGCGCCATGGCCGATTTCGCGGCGGCCCGGGCCACGAAGGAATTTCACTTCACCGACGCTGAACGGCGGGAAGTTGTAGTGCAGCATGAAGCGGTTGAACTGGTCTTGCTCGAAGAGCAGGTCGAGCCGCTGCATGTCTTCCTTGGTGCCCAGGGTCAGAGTGGCGAGCGCCTGGGTTTCGCCGCGGGTAAAGAGGGCGGAACCGTGAACGCGGGGGAGCAAGCCGACTTCGCAGGTGATCAGGCGAATCTGGTCGAAGGCGCGACCGTCGGGACGGCGGCGGGCGTTGAGAACGTCGTCGCGGAAAATGTTTTCGCGGAGGCGTTCTAGGGCGCGCTTGGTAAGGGTGCGTTTCTCGTCCATCTCCTTCTTCGGCTCTTCGGGGATCGCTTTGATGATCTCTTCCTTGAGAGCATCGACGAGGTGGTAGCTTTCCTTCTTGGGATGTTTTTCGGTGTTCAGCGCGTCATGGAGCCTGTCGCCGTACTTTTTCTGGAGATCTTTGTAGATGGCTTCATCGAACGCGAGCGGCGCGACAACCACCTTCTTGGGCTTGAGCTGCGCGTAGAGTTCCTTGATGGCGGCGACGATTTTTTTGATTTGAGCGTGGCCGAACTCGAGAGCATCTGCAACCGCTTCTTCGGAAACTTCGAGCGCACCGGATTCCACCATGACGATGGCTTCATCCGTGCCGGCAATGATGATATTCATCAAACTTTTCTTCTGGTCGGCGACGGTGGGATTGATCAGCAACTGCCCGTCGACCACGCCAACGCGGACACAGGCGATGGGCTTCTCAAAGGGGAGGTCCGAGCAGTAAGCCGCGGCTGACGCGCTGGTCACGGCGATGACATCGGGGTCATTCTCGCTGTCTGCAGACAGCACCAAGGAGACGATCTGAGTTTCATTGCGCCAGGATTCAGGGAAGAGCGGACGCATGGGGCGGTCAATCAAGCGGGAGGTGAGAACTTCTTTTTCCGAGGGGCGTCCTTCGCGCTTGAAGAAACCGCCGGGGATTTTTCCGGCGGAGTAAGTGTTCTCACGATAGTCAACGGTGAGCGGCAAGAAGTCGCGATCATTCATCGCCGAGGCCATGCAAGCGGTGGTAAGCAGGACGGTGTCTCCGTAGCGGGCGGTGATGGCGCCATTGGCCTGTTTCGCAATTTTTCCAGTTTCCAGAGTCAGAGTGCGCCCGCCGACTTCGACAGTGACGCGATGTGGTGCGGGAGTGTGCGTATTTTCAGACATGAATCATTTCCTTTGGCTCCATCCGAGCGGAGCATCTTCAGGCGCGTTCGCGGGGGAAACGGGCCTTGAGTTTACGTTGGCCGCAATGCGGCCATCCATGATGAAGAGCAAGAGGCGAGAAGTACCGTGAGGCTAACGAAACGCGACGGACGACACCACGAGAAATTCCGGCATTAATTCAGCCGCAAGCCTGACGACAGACTCCGTGCGGAATGTGTCAGTTCGTGAGAACGCAGTGAATACCGTCCTGATTCCGATGCAACGGCAGGACGATTACTTGCGCAGGCTAAGACGTTCAACAATCTCGCGGTACCGATCCGGGTCGCGGCGGTTGAGATAGTCCAGCAAACGGCGGCGCTTATTGACCATCATGATCAATCCGCGGCGCGATGCATGGTCTTTCACGTGGGACTTGAGATGCGAGGTCAGATAGTTGATCCGCTCGCTGAGAAGCGCGATTTGCACTTCGGGCGAGCCCGTGTCCTTAACGTGGGTCCGGAATTGCTCGATCAACGCTGATTTCGGTGCGCTCAAGTGCCCTTCTCCGTCATCCCCTGAATTATTCCTCTTCTCTTCGACCCATTCAGGCTAGCACAAACGCAACAAGAGTGTAAAGAAATGTAAAAGACCGGGCGGTGATCGCACATTCCGAGCAACGGAGGGTATTTCGGTTCGATGGTCGACGGAGATTGACCATCAACCTTTGGGCTGCTCGGCCCCGGACAATGCTTGGGTGTAGCCCCTTCTTTGTCTTTCGCAATGGCGGGGCTAAAAAGAAGGAGACGAATCCCCGTTTCATCCGTCTTTTGGAGTTGAGCGAAATCGATGTTGCACTCGGCCGGCAAATCCGGTTCAATGTTTGGGCACAGTCTGAGGGGGAGAAGAATGAGAAAAGAATTTGCAGTTTTGGCAGTGGGATGTCTGGCACTGGGTCTCATGGCGCTGGGTTCAGCGCAGACGGACAAGAACAAGCGCCCGAGCCCGCCGGCCCAGGCAACATTCAGCCTTGGCGCGGGCCAGACGATAACGGTGGACTACTCCAGCCCGCGGGTGAAGGGCCGCAAAATATTTGGTGAACACGAGCCTTATGGCAAAGTCTGGCGTGCTGGAGCCAATGAGGCGACCACTTTCGTTACTACCACTGACCTGATGGTCGGCGGCAGCCACGTGCCTGCCGGCAGCTACACGATTTTCGCGATTCCGAACAAGGACAAGTGGACGTTGATTATCAGCAAGAAAACCGGCGAATGGGGTACAGATTACCCGGGCCCGTCGGAGGATCTGGCGCGCATAGACATGAAGGCGTCGACGCTGCCCTCGGTCGTAGAGAATTTCACGATTGCTTTTGACAAGACGCCCGCGGGCTGCACGATGCGCTTGGATTGGGAGACGACGCGGGCGTCGGTGGAAATTGCAAAGATGTAAGAGCCCGCAATATCGAGTAACAACGAAAGGCGCGACCGGCAATTTAGCGGCGTGCCTTTTTCATTTTTGCTCCGCCATGTCAGATCGCTGAACTCTGGGAGCCTCGCTGGAGGCGTGTCATGCCGCGATCGACGAGCATGACTGCGCCGATGACTAGGGTGGCGGAGAGGAGCACATTTAACGTGACCGCTTCGCCGGCGAAGAGCCAGCCAAATAGAACCGCGACGATGGGATTGACGTAAGTGTGGGTAGCCACGAGAGTGGGTGAATAGTGCTCGAGGAGCCAGTTGTAAGCGGTGAAAGCCACGACCGAGCCGAAAAGAATGAGATAGCCCAGCGCGAGCCACGAACGCAAGGAGACGGCCGCGAAGGAAAAACCGCGAGATTCTCCCACAACTGTTCCGGCGAGGAGCAGTTGCACGGAACCCGCCAGCAATGAAAGTGCGGACAAGAGAAGTGGATGCCCGGAGAGATGCGACTGCCGGGAATAGACAATCCCAACGGACCAGGAAAGCGCTCCCAACACGATTGCGAGCGAGCCGACAAACACGCCGGGGCCAGAATTCAGGGCGCTTCGGCCCATCAGGAGACCGACGCCTCCGAATCCCAGAAGAATTCCGGCCAGAAGCGTTGCGTTCAAGCCCCACTGCCGGGCGGCGATAGCCGTGAGCAGGAAAACCCAGATGGGCTCGCTGGCAATGAGGAGAGAGGCAAGGCCCGACGGTACTTTTTGCTCCGCCCAGTGAAGCGTGCCGTGACCGATAAGAAAGAAAAATACGCCGATGATGATACTGGCGCGAACCTGCGCCCAGGTGGGTCGCAGGCGTTTAGCAAGGCACCCGACAAGGAGAATCGTGCCGGCTATCAAGTGCCGAAGGCCCGCGGTGTAGAGCGGAGGAATCGTTTCCACGGCATAACGAATCGCGAGGTAGGTGGAACCCCAGATGAGGTAGATGGAGAGAAAGGAAAAAATGACGGTGGCGCGATGCAATCGCGGGCGTGCAGAGGTCATGACCGCCGGGACTTCTTCAATGACTGTCGCAGATTTCATGGGCATCGGTTCACCAAGGAGCGGCAAAAGGCACCGCAGTACGGCGGCTCCTTACCCCTGTTGCTGTAATGCTCTATCGCTGCTATACTCATTACCGCAGCATAGGTGATTTGTTGTAACGAGTCAAGCTAATTTAAACCATTACAGTGAAAGCACTCCAGAATATTTTCCACGCGGCGGGGTTCGGCAAGGTCGCTCCCTGGGTGGATCTCGCCAACAGCCAGGAATGGAATGGCTTCGGGAAGCTCACCGATCACCTTACGAACTCGCGGTGGCTCGCCACCTTCCTCAAGCATTGGAACCTTCATCCCCTTCCCTCGAAAAACGTTCCGCGGCGCAAACTGGTGCATTTGCGCTTTCTGCTGCGCCGCGCCGCGGAAAAACTAGCGGCCGGGGGCTCTCTCGACCCCAGAGAGATTTCCAAGGTGAATCAGGTATTGAACGTACCGGTCTGGCAGAAGCTAGTACAGGACCAAAATGGAATCCGCGCCGAGATGGTTCCGGTGCGGAGCGATTGGAATTGGGTGATCGCCCGGATTGCCGCTTCGCTTGGAGAGATGCTGGCGAACCACGAGGTGGAGCGCATCAAAGTCTGCGCCAATTCCGATTGCCGCTGGGTTTTCCGCGATCCGACGAAAGCCAAGACGAAGCGCTGGTGCAACGACCGCACCTGCGGCAACCGCGCCCGGGTGCGCCGTGCCCGGGCCGCACAAAAGCAAAGAGCCTGACGAAGAAAGTTCCCTGTCGCCAGGCCCGCAGACGAATTTGTTGATCTGAAGTTAGGAATTTTTCCGGCGCACGAGCGCAAGAAACTCGTCCCGGGTCTGCTTATTGTGGCGGAACGCGCCGAGCATGGCGCTGGTGACGGCCTGGCCATGCTGCTTTTCCACCCCGCGCATCTGCATGCACAGATGGCGGGCTTCGATAATCACACCGACACCCTGGGGAGCGATTTTCTCCTCGATGGACTGGGCGATCTGGCTGGTCATGCGCTCCTGAATCTGCAAGCGACGCGCAAACATATTGACCACGCGAGCAATCTTGCTGAGCCCCAGAACACGCTTCTCCGGAAGATAGGCCACGTGAGCCTTCCCGAAGAATGGCAGCAGGTGATGTTCGCAGAGGCTGAAGAACTCGATGTCCTTCACGATGACCATTTCGTCGTAGGCCACGCTGAACGTTGCGCCGTTCAATACATGATCCAAGTTCAAGTGGTAACCGCTGGTCAAATACTTCAGTGCTTTCTCGAAACGCTCCGGTGTCTTGCGCAGCCCTTCGCGATTGGGATCCTCTCCGATGATCTTTATGATTTCGCGCATGTGGCCGGCGATGGTGCGCGCGTCGAGGTCCTTGCGGTCATTCAGCAGAATTTCTTCCGTTGGCTTGTTCACGGGCGATTCCCTTCTAGGTTTTCCCCTGCGTATTCGAAGCTGTTGTTTCCGGTCTCTTGGACGCGGATACGTTCGAGCTTCGCCTCGGGGAAGAATTTCAAGCGCTGATAAATCTCAATGCACAAATTCTCGGTGGTGGGCACTTTCTCGCGAAAGGCGGCGACATCTTCGTTGAGCGACTTGCGATCGAATTCGTCGAGCACCTGGCGTTCGACGAAGGCGTCCAGATCGGCCAGATTCGCGATCATGCCCGTGGCCGGGTCAACGTCTCCCGACATGCTGACTTCCAACACGTAGTTATGGCCGTGGCCATAGGGATTGTTGCATTTCCCAAAGACACGGCAATTCTCCTCTTCACTTAGATGCGGGCTATGCAGCCGGTGTGACGCCGAGAATCGATACCGGCGGCCGAGTTCGATCTTAAGGGCGTTGCTCATGGTTTTCCCGCCGCTCATGGTTTACCTGCCGCGCTGGCGCCGTTGCGGTAGCAATCGGCGAAGAGGTCGGGCGACTCGTACAGGCGCACGCGATGCAGCCGGCCTTGCGTGATTTTCGGCTCCAGCAATTGCCAGATTACGCGTGCAATGTTTTCACAGGTCGGAATCTGTCCGGCCAGTTCAGCGACCTCGTAATTGAGATGCCGATGATCCATGCGCCGCATGACTTCGCGTTCGAGAATCTCTTTTAGTTCTTTCAGGTCCAGGACCATGCCGGTCACCGGATCCGGTTCGCCCTCAACGGTTACTTCCAGCGTGTAATTGTGCCCGTGGCCGTGAGGGTTATTGCACTTCCCAAAGATTCGACGGTTCTCCTCAGCCGAAAGATTCGGGTTGTGGTAGAGATGCGAGGCGGCAAACTCGATTTTTCGCGTGAGAAGAACCATGGGCGTTCGCTTATCTTGCCGATTGGGGAGCTCCGACGGAGTACTCCCGGCCTTTCCATTGGATTCTTCCCTTTACATGGCCCCGGTAGGACGCCCAGAGCACAGCTACGTACAGCGCCACCGCGGGCACGTAATAAAAGATGAAGGAGAATGGGAAATGGTTACGAGCCAAGTCAAGACCGTAGCTGGTTTGGCGGGCGATCAGGAGCAAGACTCCCAGGAAAAGCAGAAAAGGATACTTCATCCCTGCGACCATCAGAAGGAGCGGAATCCAAGGGAGGCTTGACTCCATCTCGCGAAACACAGCCCATGGAGTGCCGCCCATCAAGCGATAGAGATTTTTCTTCCAGCCCTGCCACATCGCTTGGAACGAGCGGTACATGCGCACGCAAACAATGCCCTTGCCTGAGCCGAACCAGATGCGATGTCCCGCGGCCTTCACGCGCATGGCGAGGGCGACGTCCTCCAGGACCTCGCCGGCAAAAGTGGAATGGCCGCCGATGGCGTCGTACACATCGCGGCGCATCATCAGGAACTGGCCGTTCGCGGCCGCGGCGGGTGAGTTCGGATCATTCACCTTTTCATACGAGAAGCGCTTCGCCAGCCGCAGGTAGATGTAAGGAATCAGCGCTTTTTCATACCACGTCTCGGTGATCTGCTCGGGAGAAAATGAAACCAGAGCAGCCTTGTGTTCCTGCGCAATTTGGAGTGCACGGGACGCGGAATTCCGCTCGTGTTCCGCGTCGGCATCGGTGAAAAGGAGCCAAGCACACTTGGCCTGTTGTACTCCGACCCAGAGGGCGTGGTTCTTCCCAACCCAGCCATCGGGCAATCCGCCGGCTTCCAGCGGGCGCAAGTTTGGAACTCTCCCCATGAGATTTTTCACGACGCTAGCGGTCCCGTCCGTGGACTGATCATCCACCACCAGGATCTCGCCGATTTCCGGCTGGCTCGCCAAGGACGCAATGCACGCTGCAATAACCGCCTCCTCATTCCGGGCCGGAACGATAGCCGTGACGGAGCCCGAGGCCGCTGCCGGGGCGGCGGCGCCGATGGGCGGTAAGCGGTGGGCGTCGTTAGTCATTGTGTATTGGATGCGGAAGGATTGTTTCCCGATCTGGGACAATTGGGTTAGTATAGCATTTGATGAGAATCGTTCGAAAAATTGGGGCCTGGGCCGTGATAGGTATCGCTGCGCTGGTTTTGGTGCTCTTCGCCATGCCCACATACCGGCAAGGGGAAGCCTCGATAGCGGGCAAGACCGCACAGGACTTTCCTTTGGAAGTCTGGGGGAAACCAGGGCACCTTACCGATCTGAAGGGCAAGGTCGTCATTCTGAATTTCTGGGCGACTTGGTGTCCGCCCTGCATCGAGGAAACGCCGGCGCTCAACCGGCTTCAAAAGTACATCGAATCGCGCAATGCGTTAGTCCTGGGTGTGAGCGTTGACGAGGACCCTGCGGCTTACGAGAAATTCTTGAAGGACTACGGCGTTGTTTTTCCGACCTTCCGCGAACCTACCAGAAAGCTGGCGCTCGACTACGGCACCTCGGTGTTCCCTGACACATACGTCATCGACCGGCACGGAAAGATCTTACGAAAGTTTTTCTCATCCCAACAGTGGGATTCACCGGATATGCTGGCGTATTTCGATGCCGTCCTAGGACAAAGCTAAGAACGAACATCAAAAAGACAATCAAACGCTCTGGTTTTATTTTTCCCGGTGAAGTCCGCGTCTTCGCGTGGACTCTCTGGGCGAATTACTCCTACGAAAGAAGCCCGTAAATCATTGATTCTACAAGGCTGAGACTCGGGCTGCTTTCATCATTCGTTGTGGCTCTCCGAGGGCCATGATTTACTCGTAGCGCAGGGCCTCAACGGGGTCGAGTTTGGCGGCTTGCATGGCGGGGAGCCAGCCGCTGATCACCCCGACCACAACGAGGATGGCGGTAGACAGCATCATGGTGACCAACGAGAGCGTGAGTTTTATGTCCACTTTGCCGGAGTCGTCCTCGTAGGCGGGCCCGAGGAACGGCAACGTGCCGATCGCTGAAGTGATGGCCGCGGAGAGCAGCATGCCGATCACGCCGGCGGCAAGCGTCATGACCAGCGCTTCGAGCAAGAACTGCCAGCGGATGTGTGATTTTTTTGCACCGAGCGCGCGGCGCAGGCCGATTTCGCGGACGCGCTCTTCGACGGATACGAGCATGATATTCATCACCCCCACGCCGCCGATGCCCAGCGTGAGTGCGCCAACGAAAAAGAGCAAAGCTTCGATACCCAGTGTTATTCCTTCGTAGATGGGCTTGAATTCTTCGCGGCCGAACATGGTGATGGCGCGCTTGTCGCTCGGCGAGAAGTGCTGGCGGTTGGCGATGGCAGCGCGAAACTGCTGCATGGCGTCCGCTTCAAAATTGGGGGCGACGGGTTCGAAGAGCATCACGCTGGCGTAGCGCGCGTCCCACAGGTCGCCTGCCGTGGTGTACGGGATAAACACAGACTCATCGTCGCTGGTAAAATAGTTGCTGTCGGAGAATTTCGTGTCCATGGAGCCGACAACGGTGAATTTAACGCCGTCGATGCGCACCGTTTCGCCAATGGCGGGCGTGCCGCTGAAAAGTTTTCTGCGCAATATGGCGCCGAGGAAAGCCACGCGGCGGCGCTCGGCAATATCCTCGGGAGAAATCCACCGGCCTTCCATGGGAATTTCATTGCGCATTTCGCCGTATTCGGGATAGACGCCGCGGATGGCGGTGTCCGAGAGCCGTTCGTCGTGCGTAATGCCCTTCCACCGCACCGTCTCGCGCGTCACACGCTTGACGAGGGGGGACTGTGCCTTCACCCAATCCGCGTCCTCCTGTTCGAAACGCACCGCCTTGCCGGCGCGTTCCCCGCCCGCTTGCTCGCTGGTGGTCCCGGGCCAGCAAACCACTGCGCCTTTGCCGAAGACCTCGAAGGTGTACATCAAAACATTGCGGAAGCCGGAACCGTAGCTGAGTAAGAGTGTCACCGCAACAATGCCCCACGCGATGCCCGTCATTGTGAGCAAGCTTCGAACGGGGTTGCGGCCCAGAGCGGCCCATGCTTCGCGAAAGATTTCAAAAAGCATCTACCCTCCCGCCTCAAAGCGCAGCGCTTCGATGGGGTCGATTGATGCGGCGCGATTGGCCGGATAAAGAGCGGACAGGACAGCGATCAAGCCGAGAAGAAAAACGGACACCGCGCCCAGCTTCCAGTTTGTGAGCAAACCGGCGAAAAACAGTGGCATGGGCAGCAGATTCACTAGCGCGCAAAAACCGTAGGAGAGAAGCAGCCCCGTGCCACCGCTCAAACCAACGACAATGACGGTTTCCAGAAAGAATTGACGGAGGATGGATTCGCGGGTGGCGCCGAGCGCCTTACGGACGCCGATTTCGCGGGTGCGTTCGCGGACGGAGACGAGCATCACGTTCATCACGCCCAGGCCGCCCAGGAAAAGCGTGGCCACGCCGACTGCCCCCATGAAAACTTCCATGCCCACGATGATCATGCGGTTGGCTTCTGCGTTCTTGACGGTGTCCCAGATGCTGGCAGCTTCTTTGTCGCGTGGATCAAAATTGTGGAGCCGGCCGAGAGAGCGGCGAATCTGCTTGACGCAATCGGGATGCGTCTCCAGCGACCAAGGCGCGACGAGCAAACGGTCCACGCTGTGCTCGACTGCCGGCGGCTTGTTTGGAAAATCTCGGCGCATGGAATTGAACGGGATGAAAATTTTGCGGACGTCGGCGCCGTCGTAGCTGGAATTTTGTTCCTTCGGCTTCATGACTCCAATGACGGTATAGGGAAATCCGTTCAATGAGATCGTCTGGCCAAGGGCTTCGCGTTCCGCAAAGAGCTGCTTTTTCGCGTCGCTGCCGAGAAAAGCCACGTTACGCGCTTCAGCGTTGTCCTCCTCGTTGTAGAAGCGGCCCTGCGCGACAGTGATACTGCGAATTTCGGTGAATGGCGGTAGTGCCCCAACAACCTGGAGATCACCGCTGTTGAAGGGGCTGTGCACCTGGACGTTGTTGCCAAGCTCCGGCATGACGTATTTGCAAGCGGGCGCTTCCTTCGCGACCTGGACGTAGTCTTCCTCGCGCCACCGGATGAGGCGGCCGGAGCGCGTCCCCCCAGCTTGCATGCTGGTGCGGCCCGCAAAAACGATCATCACGTCTTTGCCAAACGTTTCCTGGTTATTCTGAATGCCCTTGCCAAGCCCCTCGCCCGCCGCGACCATCACGGTAATGGAGATGATGCCCCAGGCGATGCCGAACATCGTCAGCATGGTCCGGCGCTTGTGCGCCCAGAGGGTCGCCAGCGTGTCTCGCAGTAAATCCTGGAATGACATGGCGCTCCGCCACTAGATTGAACTATTGCAGAATGACTTGTTGTTTCTCGTTGAGACCGTCGAGGATTTCCGTTTTCACGCCGTTCGAGATGCCGAGCTTTACGCTGAGTTTTTTCTTGCCGTTGTCGGCCTTGACGTCGGGGATCTCGATGGAGGCCTTTCGCTCTTTGTCGTAAATGAGCGCGGCTTCCGGGACCATCAGGACGTTTTTCTTTTCCTCGAGCAGGATCTCAGCATTGGCGCTCATGTTGGCCTTGAGCTCGCCGCCGGGATTGGAAATCGAGACACGCACTTCGAAGGTGGTGACGTTGTCCTTTTCTTTGCCGAGCGGGGAAATCTTGGTGACCTTGCCGGTGAATTTCTTGTCCTTGAACGATTCCACTACGATGCGCGCGGGCTGACTGAAAAACACTTTCCCGATGTCTGCTTCATCGACTTTGCCTTGCACGTAAACTTCGCTGACGTCGCCGAGCGTCATGATCAAGGTGGCCTGAGAGCCGAGCACCAGAATGGAGCTGACCGCGTCGCCCACGTTCACGTCGCGAGAAAGCACCAAGCCTTCAATCGGGCTGACGATCGTGGAGTTACGCAGATCTTCTTGCGCGTTTTCCAGTGAAGCCTTGGCTTGCGCCACCTGGGCTTCACACTTGGCAATTTCCGCTCGGGATACGGCGAGGGTACGCTGCGCGCTCGCTTGCTTGTTAAGCCCCAGCTGATAGTTTTTCTCGGCGTCTTCCACGAGGCTCTTGGACATTACGCCGTCTTTGTACATCTGTTCGGCGCGCTCCATATTGAGTTTGAGGAACGGCACATCAGGGCCTTCCGCATCGACTTTGTTGCGCTCCAGTGTGGCTTTGGAGGAATCCAGCGCCGCTTCGGCGGCTTGCAAGTTCGCACGCGAGGCGCGTTCGGCGGCTTCGAGTTGCACTTTGTCGAGTTCCGCGAGCAATTGCCCCTGCTTCACCCGTTCACCGTAATCCACGTAAAGCTTTTTCACGATGCCGCTGGCCTTGGATTTGATCTCCACTTTGGAAAGCGGCTGAATCTTGCCGGTGGCCACAACCACGCGCGCCAGGTCTCCGCGCTCCACGGAAGCAATTTTTGATGGGTCAATGGTGCGGCTTGGGCTGAGCGCCGCCTTGACGCCATAACCCCCACCTCCCAGCACCACTAGCGCAATCGCCGCCCAGATGATGCGACGGCGTTTCTTGCCGTTTCTCCCGTTTCCTAAACCATTGCCATTGCTGGACATACCCGACCCCTGCTATATTCGCCTCACTGCTACAAGTGATACGCAACCGTGTGGGAAAAGTTCCCTCGTCCTGCTCGTTTAGACGATGGGAGAGGCTTTTGGTCAGGTCGGCGATCAGCAGACTATGAGGTTTGTTGACAGCCCGGTACTGCGGACCTATACTGCGCGCGCTGCTGGCCTGCCCTGAACTCTCTCGATTGGGGATCCCCATGCGCATTGCTGGAATTCGCCCAACGCCTGCTGTTCTCCTGGTTAGCCTTGCGATAGGAATTGCTTTGTCCGTCGTCTCCACCGCTGGGACAGGTGCTGCTCTAGATGTGCCAAAATTTAAAGTGGACCCGTCCTGGCCCAAGGAATTGCCCAATAACTGGATCATGGGCCAAGTAGGGGGAATGGCGGTGGATCGCCACGACCACATTTGGGTTCTGCAACGCCCGGGTACGGACACAGTTGAGGAATTAGGAGCGGCGCAGACGCCTCCGCGGTCAATGTGCTGTCTTGCCGCACCGCCCGTCCTCGAATTCGATGCTCAAGGAAACCTGCTTCACTCCTGGGGCGGTCCCGGCGAAGGGTTCGATTGGCCGAAGACGGAACATGGGATATGCGTGGATAAAGATGACAATGTGTGGATCGGTGCAAATGGCCCCGCCGATCGTCAAATTCTGAAGTTCAAGAATGACGGGCATTTCCTCATGCAGATTGGCCATCCTTCCTCCGATCCGCCAAATAGCCTGCGCACCGACATTCTCGGACGGCCCGCCGGCATTGAAGTGGATTCCGAGGCCCATGAGGTTTACATCGCCGACGGTTATATGAACAAGCGAGTCGTCGTCTACGACGCGGACAAAGGCACATTCAAGCGCCTGTGGGGTGCGTACGGTAATCCACCGAATGATGCGGATCCCGGCGCCTACAATCCAGCGGCGCCCGCAGACCAGCAGTTCCGCAATCCAGTTCACTGCGTCCATATCTCGCGAGATGGCTTGGTCTACGTTTGCGACCGCGTGAATGATCGAATGCAGGTCTTCACCAAGCAGGGCAAGTTTGTGAAGGAGTTTACTCTGCGCACTCAGACGCTCAGTATGGGATCCGTCTGGCAATTCGCGTTTTCAATGGATGAGAACCAGAAGTTTCTTTTTGTCGATGACGGCGAGAACAATGTGATCTGGACGGTGCTCCGCGAAGACGGAACGGTCGTGGGCCAAATGGGACACAGCGGGCGCAACGCGGGCCAGTTTCACTGGGTACATCAGATCATCTCCGACTCGCAAGGCAACCTCTACACAGGAGAAGTCGACACCGGCAAACGGATTCAAAAATTTATTTTGCTGCACTAGGATCGAGGTGGCCGCTGAAACGAAGCTCGATTTCGCTAGAGCGATGTCCTTCGCAGGCGAAGAGCGTTGGCAATCACAGAAACTGAGCTGAAGCTCATTGCCGCGCTGGCGAGCATGGGGCTCAGCAGCAAGCCGAAAATCGGGTAGAAAACGCCCGCGGCGATCGGAATTCCGATCACATTGTAGAGAAATGCGAAGGCAAGGTTCTGCTTGATGTTGCGAATCGTGGCGCGGCTCAGTTTGCGTGCGCGGACGATGCCGCGCAGGTCACCCTTCACAAGCGTGATGCCGGCATTCTCGATCGCGACATCCGTGCCGGTGCCCATGGCGATGCCAACATCGGCCGCAGCCAGCGCCGGGGCGTCGTTAATTCCATCGCCGGCCATCGCAACAACGCGGCTCTGTTTCTTCCAAAAGCCCACGATCTCAGCCTTGCGTGCCGGAAGGACCTCCGCCTGGAATTCTTTGATGCCCAACGCCTTTGCGATTCGCAGGGCGGAGTCGCTTCGGTCGCCGGTGACCATTACGACTTCCACTCCTTCTTGCTGCAGGCTATCGAGCGCACCCTTCGTCGAATCCTTGATCGTATCCTCAAGTATGATGTCGCCTTGCCACTCGCCATCGATCGCCACGCGAACGTACGTCGATGCTGGTTCCGCTGCAGATCGTAGGTCAGGCCCATAGCCGGGATTGTCGATGCCCGAAGCAAGGAGAAAATTCATTGTTCCCACCATGACTTCCCGCTTTCCAAGCTTGCCGCTCACTCCTTTTCCTGGTTCAGCTCGAAACTCAGTGACGTCGGTTAGCAAGAGATTTTTTCCTTTGGCTGCCCGCACCATGGCGCGACCGAGCGGATGTTCACTCGAACTTTCGAGGCTTGCACTGATACGCAGCAGTTCGTCGGGGCTGAGATCGCTGTGCTGGCTAAGTCTCACGGAACTGACACGCGGCTTGCCTTCGGTCAGCGTTCCGGTCTTATCCATGACCAGGGTGTCAACTTTCGCGAGCGTCTCGAGGGCTTCAGCGTTGCGGATGAGGACGCCGCCGTGGGCGCCGCGGCCGACGGCGACCATGATGGACATCGGCGTTGCAAGTCCCAGCGCGCAGGGGCACGCTATGATCAGCACCGACACAGCCGCTACCAATGCGTGCGCGAAGCGCGGCTCCGGGCCGAAAAGTATCCAGCCGAAAAAGGCCAGGACCGCGATGACAATCACGGCCGGCACAAAATACGACGCGGCGCGATCGGCGAGGCGCTGCATTGGCGCGCGGCTGCGCTGCGCTTCGCTGACGAGCTTCACAATTTGCGCGAGCATGGTTTCGCTGCCGATGCGCTCCGCTTCCACGATGAAACTTCCGCTGGTGTTCAGCGTGCCACCGGTGACCTTGTCGCCCGTGCTCTTTTCGGCCGGCATGGGCTCGCCCGTCACCATCGATTCATCCACCGCGCTTGCGCCTTCACGTATCGTGCCGTCGACGGGAACACGCTCTCCGGGACGGACACGGAGCTGGTCGCCGCGCTTCACCTGATCGAGCGGCAGGTCTCTTTCTGTGCCATCCGCCGCGAGCACATGCGCCTGCTGCGGCGTCAAATTCAACAGCCCGCGAATCGCTCCGCTAGTTCGTTGCCTGGCGCGCAATTCCAGCACCTGACCCAGGAGAACCAGGGAGGTGATCACCGCGGCCGCTTCGAAATAAACGGGCGCGGCGCCATCCGTGCCCCGAAAAGAGGCCGGGAAGATCTGTGGAAAAAAAGTAGCCACAACGCTGTCGAGATAGGCAGCGCCCGTGCCCAACCCAATCAGCGTGAACATGTTCGGGCTGCGGTTGACGAGCGACGACCAGAAGCGTTCAAAAAAGGGCCAGCCACCCCAGAGGACCACCGGTGTCGCGAGAAAAAACTCGATTGCATTTAGAACCTGTGGGGCAAGATGCAAGCCGAGCGATTCGCCAAGCATGGAAAGCAGCAAGACCGGAAGCGATAACGCCGCGCTGATCCAGAAGCGCAAGCGCATCGAGTCGTATTCGGGATCGGCCTCCACGTCGGCGAAAACATCCATCCGTTCCAGCGCCATGCCGCAGATGGGGCAGCTCCCCGGACCGATCTGGATGATCTGCGGATGCATCGGACAGGTGTAACGAACCTTTTTTTCGTCCGCTGTGCGCGACGCGTCCGCTCCCGTGTGCTGCATGGCTCCGTGTTCCGCAGGTGCGGGACTATGTTCCATTCCCCCGGTCTGGGGAGCGGCGAGAAACTTCTCCGGCTCGTCGGAAAAGCGTTCGGCACAGCGCTTCGAACAAAAGTAGTACGTCTTTCCGCCGTGCTCGACCTTGCCGGCCGCCTTTTCCGATGCAACCGTCATTCCGCACACGGGGTCTTTGTGTTTGGCCGGCCCCTGCAAAATCGGAAGTGACATTCCGCTCGCATCCTGCGAATTCATTGCGTGATCTCCTCTTACCTCAGCGGCACTAGCGCAGATGCGCGTAGATCAATTCGAGCAGCTCGTCGTACATGGCCTCTGTCTCAGGCTTCTTTCCACTCCGCAGCGCCTTGGCCGCGCAATGATGGAGGTGATTCTTCATCAGGTTGCGCGCCACGCCGCGCAACGCCTCTTGCACCGAAGCCACCTGGGTGATGATGTCCGCGCAGTAGCGGTCTTCTTCCACCATTTTTTGCAAGCCGCGGATCTGCCCCTCGATGCGGCGCAAGCGCTTCTGATTCGCGTCCTTCAGTTCGGGGTCCACACCCGCAGCTTTCCTTGCACCGGGGCCCGATTCGCAAGCGCAATTGGCAAGAGACGCGTGGCCGTGCGCCTTCGAAACCCCGCGGATGTGCCTGGCGGCCTTTGCAATCATGATACCCTCCGCCCCTATATATACCCCCTCTCCCTATCTAATGTCAAGCGTCCGCGAGCGCGCCTGCGGGCCCGCTTGCCGCACGCTGCTATAATGCATGCATGACACTCGTGGAAATTACCTATGAATTGCAGTCACCGCTGACAGAAGAGCAATTGCGCCATCTCGGCCAATTCGCGAACACCTATGGATTGCGCAGTTTTCGCGTCGACGAATCGAAGAAGCAACTCTCGTTTGAATACGACGCTTCACGCCTGCGCGAGACGCAGGTCGCGCATGTGCTGGGCCAAGCACGCATCGCCGTCACCCGCAGAGTGAATTAAGCTCAACCTGAGAGTTTTAGGTCCTGGGGTAGGATTGCAAAAAAAAGAGCCCCGCTTGGGATCGCGGGCCCCGAAAGGCGCTAACAATTGCTGACCTCGTTTTCACACCAGCAGCGCGTGGAGTCATCCATCCTAGGTTCCCTCTCACAGGTCAGGTGGGAACGATCTGCAAAGAGCGACAAGCAAGCCCCTTCCCACTCGCTTGCCACTTTTCACATCTGGTCATTTGAAACGCGCCCACGCAACCCTCTAATGCACGGCTCCCGCCAATCTAGTATCGTCCGGGAGTTAGATAAGTATCTTATTATCTTAAGTTTAGCTTTGTTGAAAACTCCTCTACCCGCTCCAAAGCCGTACTCCAAGTCCAATTCGGAACGGTCTCCAGGCTGAATCGGGAACGTCCCCTCTCCATCGCAGTCGGGCGCACCCTTACCACTTGGTTCCAGGACCCTGGTAACAAGACTCCCGGACTCCCGGACTATCGGTTTTTCCCGGCTCTTTCCTCAGAATGTTCTCATGCGCCGCTTCATCAACAAGACCATCTCGTGTCGGCGTCCCCTGCGCAGACTCTACCTCCAGGGAATCATTCTCCTGGCCTGCTCGCTCACGCTCCTCGCTGACACACCCGCATTGCTGAGGAGTGTTCCGGCAGCAGGGTGCTACTGCCATTGTGCGGAATCGCACCTGCGAGGCGGCTGCGTGAAGATGTGCGATACGAAGCGTTACGTCTCGCGCTGGCGGGCAACAAAGTGCGCGAAGCCTCATATGCGGACCCCAACCCATAATTCGCACGCTGGCCCGCGGTTCCCGCATCCTGACCGCGCCGAGCATGCCCAGCTCTGAAAGCAGTTCTAAGTTGTCAGTTTGTAAGTATTTAGTTCCACCGCGGAACCGCCTAGAGAGTGTGCGTTGCTACCGGCGCTGGGGTGCGAGAACGGAGCTCGGCGCCTGGCTCACCGAGAAGCTTAGCCAGAATCTCGGGGATTTCGAAAACGGCGCGGTTCTCTTGCGCTGCCACGTTCCTTCGAAACTCGACGAGTGACGCAGGATCGAGCATCCGCTTCACACCTTCCGCCACATCTTCGAAGCTCTTCAATACGATGCCTACACCTTTCTCCGTCACCCACTCCGCGTTGTACCGCTCCTGCGGGAGCGTCCAGGCGTTGCACTCGATCAGCACGGGGAGCTTGCGGACCATGGCTTCCGCGATGCTGCCGGGGCCGGGCTTGCCGATCAGAAAATCGGCTGCGCGCATCAGCCGATGCACTTCTTTCGTGAAGCCCACGACATGGTTGGGCAACTTCCACTGGCGAGCGCGCAGCTTGGCCGCTAGCTCTTCGTTCCGGCCACAAATCAAAATCAGTTGCAGCGGCAAGCCCGTCGCATTCAACCGCTCCGTGATGTCGTACATCACTTTCGAACCGTGGCCGCCGAAGAGAACAATCGCCGTTGGCAAGTCCGAGCGCAAACCTATTTCTTTCCGCAATTCCAGCGGGTCGGAATTGCCTTCCAAATAAAAATCCGGTCGCAAGATCATTCCCGAAGTCAGAAAAATGTGAGCGTCGTCATGCCCCATCGAGCGCGCTTGATCGGCGGCTTTTGCCGTACCCGCGATGACATATTGATCTTTGATTGGCTCGATCCAGAATCGCGGCGGAAAATCGGCCAGGTCGGTGATGATGGTGACAAACGGGCGGCCCGGATAAACCTTGGTCCAGCTTTCGCAAATCTGCCTGTTGAAATGGGGAATCACGGAGATGAGCAGGTCGGCCGGCTTTTCTCGCCAAAATCTTTCGAGCAGATTCACTAACGGCCTGTGAAATACCCGAATGGTCGCCTGGAGCACGCGGAGGAGATAGGTGCTGCCCAGGGTCCAGCCGTTCTGTAACAGGATGTTGTACTGCTGCTGGATGCTGATACCGGCCACCTTGCGGAGGACGTCCAGCCGGTCGGTAAGGTCCTGAAACTGGATAAGTTCGATCTGCCAGTCGCGCTGTTGCTGGCCAATGACCGTTTGCAGAGCGACGGCGGCGTTGCGATGTCCCCCTCCGCCATCATGAAAGACGACGTGAACTTTTTTCATTGCGCCGATTGTGCCACACGATTGGGGCGTCGCACCAGGGCACACTCCATGCCATGTGGATAAGTCAGTAACCAACTTGTATTCAATGAGTTTCATGGCACATTCACGCAGATTTCGCTACCTCTTTACAGGCTGTTCATATCCGGGGCGGACAATGGTCCCGTGCGCTGCGACCTCCACGTTCACTCGATCGCATCCGGAATGTTCACCGTTCCCGGGCTGAATCGCATCTGCCGGGAGTCCTACAACGATCCCGCCGAAGTCTATGACCGGCTAAAGCAGATGAGCATGTCCATCGTCACCATAACGGACCATGACTCCATCGACGGCGCGGAGGCCTTGCGGCGCCACCCGGACTTCTTCCTGAGCGAGGAGGTCACCGTTCGGATGCCCAGCGGCGCCGAGATGCACATGGGCGTCTATGGCATCACGGAACGCGACCATGACGAAATTCAGCGCCGTAGAAACGATTTTATTGCGCTACTGATGTACCTCACGGAGCGTAAGCTGTTTTTCTGCGCCAATCACGTTTTCTCCGGGTTGACGGGCCGCCGGAAAGAGGAGGATTTCCAATGGTTTGAATCCTATGTTCCGGCGTTTGAAACACGCAACGGGCAGATGTGGCCGGCGGCCAATGGCAGTGCCGCAAGGTTGGCGGCGCGGCTAGGGAAAATCGGGATTGCCGGCAGCGACTCGCACACGATCGCCGGTGTGGGACTTACCTTCACGGAAGTGCCTGGGGCGCGGACGGTGGATGAGTTTTTCGCCGGGCTGCGGGCAGGATGCGGACGCGTACACGGCGTGCATGGGAGCTGCGGCAAGCTTACGGCAGACGTGTTCAGCATCGTCAGATCGCTTTTCCGGGACAAACCGTGGACGCTGGCACTGGCGCCGCTCGCGGTGCTGGTACCGGCTTTTACTGTGGGGCACTGGATGAACGAGATTCGTTTTTGCCGGAAATGGTCCTCGGCTATCGAGAGTGGCGAGAAACGCAAACGGATGCTGTGGGATTTGGATGCGAACTTCGAGGCCAACTGGGCAAGTTGAGGTGCGCGTGAGCAAGCCCCCCCATCCGTCGCTGCAAGCAAGGTGAAGGACTTTGCATGCGCACGCGATTTGCATGCGAGAAATCTTTCTCGCCTATTTGTGCATCTTTCTTATTGAAAGCGCATGTTTGTTTCCGGTCGTCGAGGTAAGGCAATGGCAGTCGCACGCAACCTCTGGGGATACATCGATCGGCGCGATCACCGGCTGATGCGGCGGATGAATCGCTGGCGCGCCCCGCGCTGGTTTCGCATTTGGATGATCGCCGCCACACGCATGGGCGATGGCTGGATCTGGTACGGCCTGGGGCTGATGTTGCTCGCCTATGGAGGCACGCAGCGTTTTTCGGCCATCGGCGCTGCGGGGTCCGCCGCAGTTCTGGGTATTTTTGTTTTCAAACCACTGAAGAGAATGAGCCAGCGGCCGAGGCCTTGCCAGATTGAGCCGCACTGCTGGTCGAAGGTGCTGCCGCCGGACAAGTTTTCGTTTCCGTCGGGCCACACGATGACCACGTTTTCGATCGCGCTCGTCGTCAGCTACTTTTATCCCTCGCTCGAAGGGGCGCTTTTTTTTCTGGCGCTAAGCATTGCGGTGTCCCGCATCGTGCTGGGCATGCACTTTCTGAGCGATGTGCTGGCGGGTGTGCTCATGGGTGTCGCCCTGGGCTGTGCATCGATCACAGCGTTCGCCTCATTCGGCCTCATCTAGCGTCCGCGCGTTTAGCTGCCCGTCGACCCCCTTATCACATACTTGTTCTGCGAAGAATTTGAAACGGGCGAAACGATTCATCACATCGCGCCCGTTTGAAGGCCCAGGCCCGGTCCGAACCGCGGTATATTGGGCCAGATGGCTGAAGCCGCCCAAGCCTCTCCAAGTGTCGCGAGTCGTCAACAGCCTCATTCCTATCTGGTGTTCTTGCTTCAGGTTTCACGGCCTGGACTGTGGAGCACGACGGCTTTGTTTTATCTCATGCCACTCGGGCATACGGACATCCTCCACTCCGGCAAACTCTGGCTGGGATTGTTTTTCGTGCTTTTCCCGCTTGGATTTCTGCTCTACGGCGTCAATGACATTGTCGACGCCGAAACTGATTCTTTGAACCCGCGCAAAGGCACATTCATGTTTGGTTCGCGCGGAGCGCGCGCACAGCTCGCAACATTGAAATGGCAGATCGCCGTGGTGCAAATTCCATTTGTAGTTATGTTCTATTTTTTCATCGGTCCGCGTATTTTGTGGTGGTATGCCCTCCTTCTCCTGGCCGTGGGACTTTACAATGCGCCAGGCATCGCGTGGAAAGGCCGGCCGCCCTTCGACGCGTTGATCCAGGCGAGCTACCTGCTCGTTTTCGTGTTGAGCAGCTGGCTGAACAACGTCCCGCAACTGCCATGGCAGACTTTCCTGTTTGGGGCGTTATTTGCCATGCACTCTCATATTTTCGGTGAGGTGATGGACATTGCGCCCGACCGGTTGAGTGGCCGGCAAACGACGGCAACCTCGATCGGGAGAGTGCGCGCCAAATTCTTGATTGCAGCTTTCTTGTGTATTGAATGCATTTTAGTGTGGATCTATTTTCGGGACTGGATCATCACGGGCTTCCTCGTCTTCGGCGCACTCTGGTTCTTGATCGATGCGACATTACTGTGGAAAGACCGCGCTTATCTTCCAAGTGAAATGCGTCTCTTCTTGTGGGGTTGGAACGCCGCCGCTCTGCTGGGAATGTTTTGGAATTGGATGCACGGAACGCTAACGCATGCCGTCTCCGCCGCGAGATTTCGCACATGAGCCGGAAATGCCTGCTCGAAATCAGTGTTGAGACTCTTGAAGGTGCGATGGCCGCAGAGCGCGGCGGAGCGGACCGCATCGAGCTCTGCGGAAATCTATCCGTCGGCGGAGTTACGCCGGATGCGGAGCTCCTTCGCGCGGTGCGGGCGCAAGTTCGCATTCCTATTTTTTCCATGGTGCGGCCGCGCGCGGGGGACTTTGTCTATTCGGGCGCTGAATTTTCAGACATAAGGCGCTCGATCGCCGACGCCAAAGAATCTGGAATGAATGGTGTGGTACTGGGCGCCTTGAGCAAAAACCATCGCGTCGACGTTGAGCGGGCGCGGGAGCTCGTGGAGTCTGCGAAGCCGCTGCCGGTTACATATCACCGCGCGTTCGACGAATCCGCCGATTTACACCAAGCGCTCGAAGATGTGATTCAAAGCGGCGCGAAAAGAATCCTGACGTCCGGCGGCACAAAGAGCGCGCTGGAGGGAGCCGCGGTGCTCGCCAAACTTATCGAAGCCGCGGGGGAGCGGATCGTCATTCTCCCAGGAGCAGGAATCAGCGGCGTCAATATCGTGGAAGTTACGCGGCGAACGAGGGCGCGCGAGTTTCACTCTGGGCTGAGCGCGGCCATTCCGTATGGCAGCAAGGAGTACAAGAGGTTCGAAGAGGAAGTGCGCAAATTGGCGGAGCAAATTATGCGAATCAGTCCGGCCCACCGGATTGAAGAAAATCGATTCTAGTTAATTTTGACCTGAAAACGTTATAGCACTGGGCCGGTGCAGGTCTAGGAAAGCCTGTTGGTGGCTGTGGCCAGTTTCCGCTTGAGGGTTTACTAGGTATGTAGACTAACGGTACTCAAGGGCATACTATAATTTCGGCGTATGCGAAGAGCCCTAACACTGGCAATATCGCTGATATTCTGCTGCCGGATCACCACACCTGCCCAAAAGGCACCTCGACCCAAAGGCAAGGTTAGTGTTGCGGAAATCTTGGACAAGAATGTTGCGGCCACCGGAGGCCTTGAGGCTTGGCGCGCGTTACAGACAGTCGATGCCCACGGGAGCTTTGGCGTCCCCGCTTTCCACAGTAGTGGGGACTTTGATTTCTATTACAGAGCACCTGCAACTGATGTTTTTCAGCTTTTCATGATGAGTCATGGCCAGACGTCGGTCGGTCACAATGGCGGAACACCTTTTTCCAATCATGACGCCGGGAGAGCGCTAGGAATCAACGGGGTCACCGTGAATATCTTGGAAGAAAACTGGCTTGCCTTGGCCGAATCCGGATTCGACCAGCGTTACACACGAATCGAACTGGTCGGATTGACTGGGATCGATGGCAAGTGGGCTTACGCGCTGCAGTTCACACCTAAAGTCGGAGATCCACAGCTCCGATATTACGATTGCCAGAGTTTTCTGATGGTCCGAATGGATCTGGCGCAACGGATACGCTTGCAGAAGAACGGTCCTGAATTTGCCTACAAAGTTGAGACGTACTACTCCGAATACCGGGATTCCGGAGGCATGAAGTTCCCGAGGCAAATCAGAGCGACCTCATCCGACGGAGACGTAGTGCTGAACATACATGACGTACGCACAAATCACCCCGTAAATGATTCTGTCTTTCGGCAGAGATAATCTGTTGCCGTGAGGCCCTCGATCGGTCGCGGGCCTTTTCAAAAAGCAGATTCCTCGCTTCGCTCGGAATGACACATTCACTTCTTCAACCAGTTTGCGATTCACAAAACTGGGTTCCTGCGCGAAATGGACTGAGCGATGAGGAAACGTCAGGCTTTTTGGGCCTGGCGCCGGAGGAATGTCGGCACGTCCAGATCGTCAGCCGGAACATCCTGGCCGACTTCGCGGACGTTCTGCTGAACCTGGTGGACGACGTTGGGCAAGGTCTGCTGCACTGGCGCATCCGGCATTTCGCGGCCGGCCTTCCAGGTCTTCGGGAGGAAGGAAGGCTTCTGGTGGATGTTTTTCTTGTTGGCATCCTTGAAGCCCGCGGCGATAACGGTGATCTTCACGGAGTCCTTCATGTTGTCATCCTGCACGGCGCCGAAGATGATGTTGGCATTTTCATGAGCGGCCTTTTGAATGACGCTCGAGGCTTCGTGGACTTCATGCAACGTGAGGCTGGAACTGCCGGAAATGTTGATGAGGATGCCCTGCGCGCCCTGGATGGAGTTGTCTTCGAGAAGCGGACTGGCGATGGCGCGGTTGGCGGCATCCACGGCGCGGTTCGTGCCGCTGGCCACAGCGGTGCCCATCACGGCGTAGCCCTGGCCATGCATGATGGCTTTCACGTCGGCAAAGTCGCGATTGATGATACCTGGCACGGTGATGATGTCCGAGATGCCCTGCACCGCCTGACGAAGGATGTCATCTGCGATACGGAAGGCGTCGAAGAAGCTCGTGCCGCGCTCGACGGTTTCCATCAAACGCTCGTTGGGGATCACGATGACGGTGTCGACTGCGCCGATAAGCTCCTGAAGGGCCTGTTCGGCTTGCAACATGCGGCGCTTGCCTTCGAAGGCGAAGGGCTTGGTGACCACGGCGACGCTCAAGGCACCCAATTCGCTGGCCAGAGAAGCAACCACAGGAGCCGCACCGCTGCCGGTGCCTCCGCCGAGGCCGGACGTAATAAAAATCATGTCCGAGCCTTCCAGCGCTTCGATGATTTTCTCCGTGTCTTCGAGCGCCGCCTTACGGCCGACCTCGGGATTGGCGCCCGCGCCGAGACCCTTGGTGAGTTTCGCGCCGAGTTGCAGTTTCACCGGCGCCTGCGACAGTTTCAGCGCTTGTAGATCCGTGTTAGCAGTGATGAATTCCACGCCTTCGAGCTTGGCGCGAATCATGCGGTTCACCGCATTACAGCCGCCCCCGCCCACACCGATGACTTTGATCTTCGCCGGCTGAAGCTCTTCGCTGAAGCTCATCCGGATTCCTGCCTCTCTTGTGGTCATATCTTCCCCAACCTTCCCCAGTTTCGCTTGCGGCTCTCGGGCAGGGTCACGAGGCGCCCGCGAACATGGCTTTCAATTTTGATACAAGGTTTCCCCCGCGCTGGGGCGCGGAGCGCCGCGCCTTCGCGCCGCACAGAACGAGTCCGACTACGGTTGCATATTCCGGCTGCGCCACCTGTTCCGGCAGATCAGCCAAGCCTTTTGGTTCCGCGATGCGCACCGGCAGATGGAATGACTCCTCGGCGAGTTCCAGCAACCCGTGAAGCCGCGCGCCGCCGCCCGCCAAGACAAATCCGGCGGGGATTTGGCCGTCAAGCCCGGCGCGCTGCAAATCGTCGCGGATCAGTGAAAGCAATTCCATGGCGCGTGGCTCGATGATGTCCGTCAGCATGTGCGCAAAGATGTTCCGTGGCGGACGGTCGCCCACGCTGGCAATTTCGATCGCACCGTTTCCCTTCATGAAAGCGGACGCTGCGCAGCCGTGGCGGCGCTTGATTCTTTCCGCTTCGGGTATCGGCGTGCGCAAACCGACGGCCAGATCATTCGTAAAGTGATCGCCGCCAATCGCAACCGCGCTGGTGTGACGCACCACTCCGCCTCCGAAGACAAGTAATTCCGTGGTGCCGCCGCCGATGTCCAGCAGGCAGCAGCCGAGATCGCGCTCGTCCTGCGTCAGGCAAGATTCCGCTGAAGCGAGCGGCTCCAGGACCGTATCGCTGATGAGGATTCCGGCCTTGTTCGCGGCGGTGACGAGATTCTGGGTGGCGGCAACGGAGGAAGTGACCAGATGGACGTTGACTTCCAGCCGCTGGCCGACCATGCCGATGGCGTCGCGTATGCCATTCTGCGCATCCACCATGAATTCATGGGGGAGCACGTGCAGGACCTCGCGGTCTTCTGGAAGCGAGATATTGCGGGCCGCATCCACGGCACGGCGCACGTCTCCGCGCTCGATATCCCGCGGACGCTGTCCCAGAGTGATGCCGCCACGGCTGTTTACTCCGCGCACGTGGCCTCCGGCCACTCCGATCAGGGCCTCTTCCACTGGAACATTCGCCACGCTCTCGGCCTCTTCGACCGCGCGGCGGATGGAACTCACGGTGGAATCAAGATTGACGATCAGGCCCTTGCGCAAACCCTTGGACTCGGCCGCGCCCAGCGCCAGAAACTTCACGAGTTCGCCATCGACCTCGGCGATCAGCACGGAGGTTTTCGTGCTGCCGATGTCCAGTCCAACCAAGTATTTGTCTTTCTTCGCCAAGCCACCGCTCCTGCGAGGAATCTATTTTGTTCTTGCGGCGGCGGCGGCCGTGCCCGCGCTGGCGTCGGGGTTCACGACCACTTGCCGCGAATACTGCAAATCGATCGACTGCACGCGGCCGGCATTTGCCTGCCACTGCGAAAAATTATCGACCAGCATTTTGTACTTGCCGGTGAACTCACTCGAACCGAAGTGAATCGTCACGGCCTGCGCATCGTTGGCGCTCGCCAGCCCGGTCATCACCACGCGCAGATCTTTCGGGTTGGAGAGGTCGACCTCACTAACGCGATCGGACGAGCCGCCGCGCACGAGATCGACATCCTTCATGAATTCCTCGTACGTCTGCATGCGCTTTTCCCGCTGGTCTCGCGGCAGGTCCTCCGAAACGCCGGTGACGACCGGAAAATGCAGATCTTCGCCCCGCGGACGGTCGAGAATGACGCCATGCGCGTCAATCAGCGCCAGTTCGCCGCCGTTCCGGGCAAAGGCGACGGGAGTGCGCTCCGTCAGCTCGATGCGAAGGCGATTCGGCAGGATGCGCTGCACGCTGGCGGATTCGACCCAGGGAATCTGTTCCAGTTGACTCCGGCGGGCGTCCAAGGGGACGCGCAAGACACTCCGGTTGCTGTCGTGAACAAACTGCTGGAGCACCGCTTCGCGGCTGACGATGCGATTGCCGTTCAATTCGATCTGATCCGGCTTGAGCAGCAGCATGGTGGGCGAATATAGAAGAAACTGCACTCCGTAGACCGCCACGGTCAGGCCAGCAACGCCGGCACAACTCAAAACCAGCATCCGCCGATAGAACGGCCAGCCGCGCCCGCTGAATTTCTTGCGGCGGATTTCAACCGGCTTCTGGCGGCGCAGGTAACGCGGTTCATCGTCGGCAATCAGCTCGGGCCGGTAGGAATCGGCCTCTGCCGCCGACGCGTTCCGCGGTATGGCTTTCACGCGTTCCAAACGACCACCTCGTTCTCCAGACTTACGCCGTAAGTTTTCTGCACACGTTCGCGCACATCCGAGATCAGTGTCAGCATGTCTCTGGCGGAGGCATGGCCGGCGTTCACAAAGAAATTGGCATGACGGTCGCTGACGCGGGCGTCGCCCACACACAGGCCCTTGAGCCCCAATTCATCAATCATGCGGCCCACGGAGGCACCCGGAGGATTCTTGAAGATGCAGCCGGCGCTTTTCTGGCCGAGCGGCTGGCTGGAGCGCCGTTTTTCGTTGCAGATACGAATACCTTCGAGGATTACTTTGAACGGTTTGGAGGGTAGTTCCAGTATCACCGTGAGCATCATATCATCCGGGGCAAAAGAAGTGTGCCGGTATTCGAAAGAAATTTGGTCGCCCCGGAGAACTTCGATTTTTCGGCCAGCCGCCCGGTAGAGCTGCACTTCGCGGACATAGCTGCCAATCTGCATACCGTAGGCCCCCGCATTCATGCGCAGAGCACCTCCAACGGTGCCGGGAACACCGATAAGTCCTTCCATTCCACCGAGGTTATTCTTGGCACAAAAGGTAATCATGCGGCCCAGGTCTGCCGCGGCGTCGACTTGCGCAAAGTTGCCATCGAGCACGACATCAGGTTCGGGACGGACGAGTTGCAGGACCACCCATGGCAACTCCCCATCACCGACGAGCAGGTTCGAGCCTCCACCGAGGAACTCATGCGGAATGTGGTTCGCATCGAGAAGTTTCAGGAGATCGGGAAGGCTTTTGTGATTTTTGATGCGGAGCAGGTCCGTCGTCCCGCCGATGCCCAGCGAAGTAAGGCCGGCAAGGGCGGTGCCCTGCCGTAGCTCAACGCGGATCTCCGCGAGTTTGGCAACGATCCCGGGATCACGAACGCGCATGATGCCTCGGATGCTCCGTTCCCAGCAGAACCATGAATTCATTGCTCGCCCGGCTGACGTTGCCCGCGCCGATGGTAAGGACGGCATCCCCGGGACGCGCTTGTTTCAGCAAGTACTCGATGCCTTCCTGCATCGAACGAAAATACTGGACGTTCTTGTGACCGGCTTCGCCAATGGCGCTCGCAAGCGCTTCGCTCGTCACACCCGGAATGGGCGCTTCGCTGGCCGCATAGATATCGATCAGGGCGAGAATATCCGCTTGATTGAACGCGCGGCAGAATTCATCCCAAAGGTGCTGGGTGCGGGTGTAGCGATGGGGCTGAAAAAGCACGAGCAGGCGATTGAACTTGCAGCCGCGGGCCGCTTCGAGCGTGGCGCGGATCTCCACCGGGTGATGACCGTAGTCATCGATCACGGTGATGTCGTTAACTACACCCTTGATGTCAAAACGGCGGCCCACGCCAGCAAATTTGACGAGGCCTTCGCGGATCAGCTCAGCCGGAACACTTAAGTACAGCGCGACTGCTGCGGCCGCCGCGGCGTTGCGGACATTGTGCATGCCCGGCGGATGCGTCAGCCGGAACAAACCGAGATCTTCACCTCTGTAGGTCAGCCGGAATTCGCTGGCCAAACCTTCCAGCTGCACATCACCGATCACCAAATCGGCCTGGCTTGAGGTTCCATAGGTGGTGATGGGACGCTTCACGCTGGGAATGATCGCCTGCACGTTAGGCTCATCGATGCATAGAATCGCCGCGCCGTAAAACGGCACGCGATTCACAAACTGGATGAAGGCGCCCTGAATATCTTCGAGCGAGGAGTATTGATCGAGATGTTCGCGATCGATCGTAGTTACCACCGCGACTACCGGCGCGAGCATGAGGAAGCTGCGGTCGCTCTCGTCCGCTTCCACCACAAAATATTCGCCTTTGCCGAGCCGCGCGGTCGTGCCCATCTGGTTGACTTTCCCGCCAATCACAAACGTGGGGTCAAGATGCGCCGCCGCCAGCACCGAAGCAACGATCGAGGTCGTGGTCGTCTTGCCGTGCGCGCCGGCCACGGCGATTCCGTATTTCAACCGCATCAGCTCGGCCAACATTTCGGCGCGGGGAATGACCGGTATTTTCTGTTTGTGCGCTTCGACGACCTCGGGATTGTCCGCTCGCACGGCGGAAGAGGTTACGACGACGTGCGCGCCTTCGACGTTGGCGCCTTTGTGACCCTCATAGACGGTCGCGCCGAGATTCTGGAGGCGCTCGGTGATCGTGGAAGGCTTGGTGTCCGAGCCGGACACGGAATAGCCGAGAGTCAGGAGCACTTCGGCAATACCGCTCATACCGATGCCGCCGATACCGACCAAGTGAATCCGTTGAAAATTGCGGAAAGAGCCCATCATGCGCTGGCCCTCTGCCGATTTCCTTGCACGTTGGCGGCCTCTTCGATGAGATTCACGATGGCATGCGCGGCAAAAGGGCGGGCAAGCCCGCGCGCGGCGGTTGATAGCTTTTCGATCTCCTGGGGCTGGTTGAGGAGAGAGAAGATTTCGCCGGTCAGGCTTTCGGCCGTGAGTTCCGCTTCCGAAATCAGGCGGCCGGCGCCCGCGCGGGTCATTTCCTGCGCGTTGCGCAATTGGTGGCTGTCGGTCGCCCTTCCGAAAGGGATGAAGATGGCGGCCCGGCCCGCAGCAGCGATTTCCGCTGCGGTGATGGCTCCGGCCCGGCAAACAATCACATCTGCCCAGGCAAAGCGTTCCGCCATGTTCGTGAGGAAGGGGACAACCTCCGCGTTGATTTCGCGCCGCGCATAAGCGGCGCGTACAGCATTATAATCGCGTTCGCCGGTCTGGTGCACGATCGCCAGTTCATTTTTTCGGGCGGCGAGGCGGTCCATGGCATCGACAAATACCCGGTTGATCGGCAACGCTCCCTGGCTGCCGCCGGTGACGAGCAGCCGAAACGGCTTTCCCGGCCGCCGCGGTGAGATGCAGAAGAACTCCGAGCGCACGGGGCAACCCGTAACGACCGCCTTTTTTCCCCACTCCCGTGCAGAAACTTCATAGCCCGTGGCAATTCGTGTAGAAATTCTCGCCAGCACCCTGTTCGTGAAGCCCGGCTCGGCGTTCGGCTCGAAGATGACATTGGGCACGCGCCCCAGCCAGGTGGCCAGCAACATGGGTCCGGCGGCGTATCCGCCGACACCAAACGCGGCGACAGGTTGGTGCTTGCGCAACACGCGTCGCGCATCGAGCATCGCCGGAGCGAGCATCGCCAAATTCCGGAGCAGCGTCGCTCCGCCCTTGCCCTTCAATCCGGCCACCCGCAGCGTTTCCAGCGGCAGTCCGGCCTGCGGCACGAGCTTCATTTCGATTCCGCGTTGAGTTCCCACCAGCACGACTTCCCTTTCGTTTCCTCTTGAAAGCCATTCCTGCGCAATCGCCAGCGCTGGAAAAACATGTCCGCCCGTGCCGCCGCCTGCGATCAGCAATTTCACCGGCAGCGCTCTTGCTGAGCAGGGGCGCATGCTGCGCCACTACAACGGAAATTCACCAGGCGTGACTGTAGTACCTTCACGCTTCTGTCGCCTGCTGCGAAATATTCAGAAGCACACCGGTGGCCAGCAACATGACCAGCAAACTCGATCCCCCATAGCTTATGAAAGGCAGCGGTATCCCTTTCGTCGGCACCATCCCGAGCACGACCGCAAAATTAATCAGCGCCTGGCACAAGACCATCGCGGTTATTCCCAGCGCCAGCAGCCGCCCGAATCCGTCCGGGGCACCGAACGCAGCACGCATCCCTCGCCAGCCATAAACTACAAAAAGCGCAATCACGATCATCGCTCCGATAAAACCAAGTTCCTCGCAGATGACCGCATAAATAAAATCCGTGTGCGCCTCCGGCAGATAGAAGAGCTTTTGTTTGCTCTCCATCAGGCCTACGCCCGTGAAGCCACCCGAGCCGACGGCAATGAGCGATTGAAGCAACTGAAATCCGGCGCCTTGCGGATCGGAATCCGGGTGCAGAAAAGCGGTCAATCGGGCCTGCCGGTAGGCTACCTGCGTGATGAGCAGATACACCATGGGAATCGCTCCCGCGAGCCCCACCGCGAGCCACCTCCACGAGAGACCTCCAACGAACAGAATGGCAGCGGCCACAACGAGAATATCGATGGACGTCCCAAGGTCAGGTTGCAGCAAAATCAAGGCGGCAAAAACCAGAATGGGAGCAGCCGCTGGAAAAATAGTCTGCCAGAAATCTTCCTTGCGGAATTCCATGCTGGCCTTGCTGCGGCGCTTCTGATCCAGAAACCACGCCAGATAAAGAATCGTGGCGAGTTTCGCCAGTTCCGACGGCTGGATGCCCACCGGGCCGAACTTGATCCAGCGATGCGTGGCATGGGACTTGTCGAGGAAAAACGTGCCGACGAGCAGGAGCAAGACGACCGAAACTACGGGATAGATGACAGAGGGTTCGCGCAGACGCCGATAGTCCGTCTTCATCAAAGCGAACATTCCCAAAAGGCCGATGAAGAGCCATGCGGCCTGACGGACGAGAAATATATAAGAGTGGCCGTACTGCTGTTCAGCGGTAACTGCAGAGGCGCTGAAGATCATCACGGCACCGAAGAGACACAGCGCCAGCGTCACTCCAAAGAGCCAGCGGTCATTCTCCAATCGTCTCGGCACGTTCTCTCACCCTCTTCCAGAAGTTGTACTCGCCGCTTGCCGCTGCAATTGATGCACCAGTTCTTTGAAGACGCGGCCGCGGTGTTCGTAGTTCTGAAACTGATCGAAGCTGGCGCATGCCGGGGCAAGGAGTACGACGTCGCCGGGCCTCGCCGCATGCGAGGCGATTTCCACGGCGCGCTCGATCGTCCCGGCGCGCTCGATGGCCACGCTGCCGGTGATCTGTTTTTCAATTTTTTCCGCGGCCGCGCCGATCAGCAGCGCAAGAATGGCTTTTTCACGCAACGGCCTTTGCAGCACGGTGTAGTCGCTACCTTTGTCTTTCCCGCCCAGGACGATTAGGATTCGTCCGTGAAAAGCTTCCAAGGCCTTCACCGTGGCATCGACGTTGGTGGCTTTTGAGTCGTTGTAATAGCGCACGCCTCCGATCTCCGCGACAAATTCCAGACGATGCTCGACGCCCGCGAATGACCGCACTCCTTTCGCGATAGCCATGGGTTCGGCCCCAGCGAGGCGCGCCGCCGCCACCGCCGCAAGGACGTTTTCGACGTTGTGAGCGCCCGCCAGCGGAATCTCTCGCAGATTCAATACCCCCTCTTCTTCGCCGTCATCGCGAAACACAATTTCATTTTCCTGCACGAGCGCGCCTTCTACCACGCGCTGCTTCCGGCTGAACCAGTACACACGCGGCTTAGCGGGTGCCAGGGAAGTGGTCGCCGGATCATCCGCGTTCAGCACCGCGCAGTCCACTTCCGTCTGATTCTCGAAGATGCGCGCTTTGGCGCGGCCATACTCTTCGAGCGTGTGATGCCGGTCCAGGTGGTCGGGCGTGAGATTCAAAAACACGCTGATGTTGGGGCGAAATGTTTCAATCAGCTCCAGCTGAAAACTGCTCAACTCCGCCACCGTGATGGTGTCGTCGCTGGTCTGCTCCACTCGCGAAATCAAGGGAGTGCCGATATTCCCGGCGAGAATGGTGGAAAAACCAGCGCCTTTCAAAATGTGTTCGATCAAGGAGGTCGTCGTCGTCTTCCCGTTCGAGCCGGTGATCCCGATCAAGCGTCCCTTCAGGAAACGGTCCGCCAGCTCCACCTCGCTCCAGATGGCGACACCCTTGGCGCGCGCGGCCTGCAGCAAGGGAGCATCGGCGGGCACGCCAGGGCTCGGAACGATCAGGTCCTGTTCGAGAAATGCATTTTCCCGGTGGCCGCCCAGCTCCAGGCTTACGCCCGCTGGCCGGAGTGGCGCAATCGCTTCGCCGATTTCGTTTTCCGTCCGTGCATCCGTCGCCGTCACCTTCGCGCCCCGCGCGGCGCAAAAAAGCGCGGCGGCCAGACCCGTCCTGGCCAGTCCCACGACCAGCACGCGCTTGCCCCGCAACTCGAACGGATTTGCCATGAATCTCGCAAAATTCTTTAACCGGAGTGCTTCACTACCTCAGCTTCAACGTCGTTAGCGCAAACAGCGCAAAAACCAGCGCGGCGATCCAAAACCGCACGATCACCTTCGATTCGCTCCAACCGAGCAGTTCGAAATGATGATGAATGGGTGCCATGCGGAAGATGCGCTTGCCGCGCAGTTTGAACGAGCCCACCTGCAGAATCACGGAAAGCGCTTCGATGACGAAGATACCGCCGACGAAAAAGAGCAGGATTTCCTGCTTGATGATGACCGCGATGGTGCCCAGCGTTCCGCCCAGCGACAACGATCCAACGTCGCCCATGAAGATTTCGGCGGGATGCGCGTTGTACCAGAGAAATCCTAGCGATGCCCCGACGAGCGCACCGCAGAATACCGTTAGCTCGCCGACGCGCGGGATGTACTGGATCTCGAGATAAGTGGCCCAGCGGTAGTTGCTGCTCACGTAGGTCAAAACCGTAAGCGCGCCTGCCGCGATCACCGTGCAGCCGATCGCCAGGCCATCAAGGCCGTCCGTCAGGTTCACCGCGTTGGAAGAACCCACAATGACGATTGCCGTAGCCACAAGAAAGGGCAAAAACGCGAGCGGCCAGAGGTGCCCGGAAAAATGAGATTGACCAAGCAACGAGTGAATCACAAGATCGGGATGGAATCGCTTCAAGAAGGGAAAGACGAACTGCGTCGAGTAAGCGCTGTTGGAGGCCAGCACTAGAAGAACGACGCCGACGATCAGGCTGACAAAAACCTGGAAATAAATTTTCTTCTTCGCCGTGAGACCCAAATTGCGCTGCTTCGATACTTTCGCATAGTCATCGATGAAGCCAATGACGGCAAAACCGAACAACGCGAATAACGAGAGCAGGATAAATGGATTGGTCAGATCCGCCCAAAGGAGAACCGGCACAGCCGTGGAGATTACGATGAGCACGCCGCCCATGGTTGGCGTGCCCGCCTTCTTTTTGTGTTCCTGGGGACCCTCCTCGCGAATGAACTGGCCGATTTGCAATTCGCGGAGGCGCCGAATGAGCCAGGGACCGAAAACCAGCGCCAGAAACATGGCCGTGAGACTCGCGTACACGGTTCGCACGGTGATGTAACGAAAAACATTCAGCGGGCTGAAGTAGTGCTGCAGCGTGTGGTAAAGGAGGTAGTAAAGCATCTCAGTGCTGGATCTCCTGACCTATAATTTCGCCGGGCGCAGCGTGCCGCGCGATCAGTGATTCCACAATCTGCTCCATCTTCACGCCCCGCGAGCCCTTCACCAGCAGCACATCGCCGGACACGATGAAACCCGCCAGAAATTCGGCGGCCTCCTGCGGCGCAGCGAAAAATTTCGCGCGTGCTCGCGGGAGCCCAGCAGCCACGGCGCCTTCCACGATCTGTGCCGCATCACCGGCCACGCCGATGATCCAATCGATCTTCCCGGTCTTTGCGGCAAATTGCCCGGCCTCGCGATGCAGTTCGGGTGAAGCCGTGCCGAGCTCGCGCATCTCGCCGGCGGCTAGGATGCGCCGGCGGAAATTCGGCGTCGCCGCCAGCAATTCCGTCATGGCCTGAAGCGCCGCGGGACTCGAGTTGTAGCTGTCGTTGATGAGCGCCGCTCCATTCGAAAATTGCAACAGTTCCCCGCGCATCGCCGGCGCGCGCAGCGAGAGAAACACACTCTGTGCTTCCGCCGCGCCGATGTCCCATACGCTCGCCGCCGCCAGCGCCGCCAGCGCGTTGGCAATCGCGTGACGCCCGGGAACGTTCAGCTCCAGCCGCACGCGGCCCTCGGGACTTACATAGTCAAACGCCGATCCCAGCGCTCCGCGGTCTTCGATCTCCTGGGCCGTGAAAAAGGCCGGCTTTTCGATGCCATACGTCAACACGCGCCCGGGGGCGCAAGCGCCGAACGCGGCGACGCGCGGATCGTCCGCGTTGAGCACTGCAGTCGACTCGTGTCCGTTCAACCCCTCGATCAGTTCGCGCTTCGCGAGCGCAATCTCATCCACCGACGCAAAAAATTCCAGGTGCGCCGCCGAAACACGTGTCACAACTCCGACGTCCGGCTTGGCAATCGACGCCAGCCGCGCAAGTTCGCCGCGGCGCGACATTCCCATTTCCAGCACCGCCGCCTGATGCGTTTCCTCCAGGCGAAGCAGCGTCAGTGGTAGCCCGTACTCGTTGTTAAAGTTTCCTTCCGATTTCAGGACCCGCAGCTTCGCGCCCAGCAGTGCCGCGAGGATCTCCTTCGTGGTGGTCTTGCCGACAGAACCCGTGACGCCGGCAATTTTCCCGCCCCAGGATTTGCGCACTGCGCGCGCCAGTCGCTTGAGCGCATCGAAGGTGTCGGCCACCGCCATGCAGCGGTCTCTGACTGCGACCGCGTATCGCGAAAGCTCCGCCTCCGCCACCACGGCCGCAATTGCTCCGCTTTCCAGGGCGCTAGCCACATGGTCGTGTCCATTGTGACGCGGTCCGTGGATGGCGATGAACAGTTCTCCGGCACGAATCGCGCGAGAATCAATCGACACGCCGGCCACCCAGGCCAGGGCGTTGAGTCCCGTCCCCGACCGAGTACCCAGAGCGTCAGCCACCTGCGCAATCGTCCACCGCATAAGTTCCTCAAAGGATTCGTCTTATTCCAGCACCGAACGGCTCGTTGTGTTCTCAACGTTTTGAGGGCTCCTCCTTTCAAGAGGTCAGCAATTGGCCCGCCCCGATCATCTCGAGACCCGAGCGCCCTCGTCACACCTACGAACCAAGCGCGCTAGGTGCCAAACTCTGAACCGCCATTCACCTGCTCGTTTCGCGGCCCTGCAAAGCCACGTTCGCCTAAGGCGCGACGTGCGACTTCGCGATCGTCAAATTCGAACGTGCGGTCCGCGAGAATCTGATAGTTCTCGTGACCCTTTCCGGCCAGCAGCACGATGTCTCCGCTGCGGGCTTCCTCCATGGCCATCCCGATGGCCTTTTCCCGATCCGGCTCGATCAGATATTTTCCGGCGGTTTTCTGCAGCCCCACGATGATGTCGCTGATGATTTTCAGCGGGTCCTCGCTGCGCGGATTGTCGCTGGAGAGGATGGTCAGGTCGCTCAACCGGCCAGTGACTTCCCCCATAACGGGCCGCTTGGTCCGGTCCTTTTCGCCGCCGCAGCCGAACAGCGTGATGATCCGGGCTTTGGAGTTCAGCTCCCGCGCCGTTCGAATCAGATTTTCCAGTGCATCGTCGGTGTGCGCATAATCCACGATCACCAGGAAGGGCTGCCCGAGATCGATTCGTTGGAAGCGCCCCGAAACGCTTTCGAGATTCCGGATGCCGTTTTCAATCGCATCATTCGAAAGACCCAGCGCCTGTGACGCTCCAATCGCGGCAAGAAGGTTGTAAACATTGATCCTTCCGACCAGCCGCGATACCACGTGTACCTTTCCGTTCGGCGTGTGCGCCGTAAACGTCAAACCATCGAAAGTCAGCTGAAATTTCTTTGTGGTGATGTCCGTGTCCGATTCCAGCCCATAGGTCACCGTTTTCTTCGCCAGGCCCGCCAGCCGCTTGCCGAATTCGTCGTCCGCATTCAGCACCGCGACTTCCGGCGTACCCGCTCCCGTGCCTTCGAAGAGCCGCTTTTTCGCCGTGAAATAGTCCTCGAACGTTTTGTGAAAATCCATGTGTTCGCGCGTCAGGTTGGTGAAGACCGCGGCTTGAAAATGGCATCCCCAGAGCCGGTCCATCGCCAGCGCATGCGAGCTGGCTTCGAGCACCGCGTACGTTCCGCCGGCATCGCGAATCTCCGCAAAAAATCCCTGGAGGTCCACTGATTCCGGCGTGGTATTTGGCGCTGGATAGTCCCCGAGCGGCGTGTGATAGGCGATCGTTCCGAACAAGCCGGTCTTGGCACCGCAGGCTTTCACGATCGCATCCACGACCGAAGTGATGGTCGTCTTTCCGTTCGTGCCGGTCACCGCAACCAGTTGCAGCGCGTTCGCGGGATGCCCCAGGAAATTCGCGGCCGTGATCGCTAGCGCCTTGCGCGCTTCTCGAACCTGAATCCGCACCACACCCGCCGGAATCGTGCCGGGAGTTTGCTCTTCGCCCGCAATGGCCACCGCGCCTCGCTTGAGGGCGTCCTGAATGAATTTGTTTCCGTCGGCCTTGGCCCCCTGCAAGGCAAAAAAGAGCGCGCCCGGCCGCACCTTCCGCGAATCACAGGCCACCTGGTGAATTTCCAGGCTACTCGCGTCCGCAGGCAGAGCCGTCTCCACACCTTCGAACACTTCGCTCAGCTTTCTTCCGCTGTCCGCTGAGCTTTCCCGGGCAGAGTGCTTTCGTTGGCTGTCAACCTGGTTCGTGGCGGCGTCCTGTACTTGATCTTCCTGGGCCAATTCAATTTTCATCCTAATGCCTTATCCTGTGGCGCGGCTGTGCGATCTTCGGTGCCGGTGTTCCGAACTGCACTGTGATCTTCGCTCCCCGCCGGACTTTCGTTCCCGCGGCCGGCGTCTGATTCGTAGCAAGATTGCTGCCAACTAAAATGGGGTCCAACCCCAATCGAAGGCAAGTCTCCGTTACCTCGCGCATCGTCTTTCCGGAGAGGTCCGGCACTTGAATGTCGCCCCCTTCATCCACCGCTACCGTCGCGGGCGGCGTCTCGCTCTTGCCCCCTTTCGGATTGCTTGCGGCGGACCCCATGGGAGGTTGGTCGGGTTGTCCCGAGAAATCTGTCGGCGTGAAATCTTCGAGCGTAGCGCTGTCTGACATCTCGCGATTCTTGTACGCGGCCCTTACCAGCCGCGGGCCAATGGGCACATCGCGCGGCACGTCCAAATGCGGCAGTACCTGCTCGGCGATGCGCTTGAAAACCGGCGCGGCAACCGGCCCTCCGTCGTGCTGTCCCACCGGCGAATCCAGCGACACCAGAATCGTCACCGCCGGGTCGTTGATTGGGGCAAAACCGGTGAAGGAAGCAATCAGCTGCGTCGCCGAATATCGGCCCGTCGCCGGATCGATTTTCTGCGCGGTGCCGGTTTTCCCCGCGGCGGTCCAGCCGTCGAGGTGCGCGAGCTTTCCTGTCCCGTTCAGTACAACACCTTCCATGAGCCTCCGCAGCGTCGCCGCCGTTTCCGGCCGGATCACTCTCCTCGGCTCTGCGGGAGCCAGCGGGCCTTCCGCTGGCATCACCTTATCCCCGCGCCTCAACTCCGCAATGACATGCGGCTTGTAAAGCATTCCTCCGTTGGCAATCGCGGAGACGGCGCTGATGAGTTGCACCGGCGTGACCCCGACTTCCTGCCCCATCGAGATTGATCCGATCGAGACCGCCGACCAGCTCTCCAGACGCCGCAAAAGACCCTTGCTCTCCCCCGGCATGTCCACACCAGTCGGCTGCCCAAAACCAAATGCCCGGATATAGTCGTAAAATTTCGGCGCTCCCAGGCGCAGCGCAATCTTGATCGCGCCTACGTCGCTCGATTGCGCCAGAATGTCCGCGACATTCAGCAAGCCGAACGGCTTATGATCGCGGATGCGGTGCCCCGCCACGTATACCGCCCCGTTCTCGCAATCGAAAACTTCCTCCGGCCGCGTAATCCCCTGATCGAACGCCGCCGCCAGCGTAATGAGCTTGAAAGTTGATCCGGGCTCGTATAGTGCGCTCACCGCACGATTCATCCGCGCTTCCGCAGGCGACTCGTTCGCGGCGTTGGGATTGAACTTCGGCCAGTTCGCCAGTGCGAGGATCTCGCCGGTATTCGGATTCATGACCATCACGGTGCCGGCTATGGCATGCGTCTTGGCAATCGCTGCCGCCAGCTCGCGCTCGGCGATGTACTGGATTTTCTCGTCGAGCGTGAGAACCACGTTCGCGCCGCGTTCCCGTTGCGCTTCTCCGCCATCGAACCAGCGCTGGCGCGCGTCCGCCATCACAATGATTTTTTCGCTCTTGCCCCGGATCTGGCCATCCAATTCGTATTCGATCCCGCCCAGGCCCTTTTCATCGAGATCGACGAAGCCTAAAACATGCGACGCCAGGTCGCGCTTCGGATAGATGCGCTGATTTTCTTTTTGGAAGTAGACGCCCTTCAGATTCAGGGCCTCCACGGCTTCCTTCTTGTCAGGCGGCAGCTTGCGCGCAATCCACACAAACGAGTGCGAGGATTCGAATCGCGCTTCAAGCACTTCAGCTGGAATTCCCAGGACACCGGAGAGCAACCGCGCCGCCAGTTGCTCGTCGCCAAGTTCGGAGGGCACCGCAAATGCAGAATCCACCGGGATGCTCATCGCCAGCGGGTGCATGTTGCGATCGTAGATTGCCCCGCGCTTGGGCGTGATTTCGATTACGCGCTGCTGCTGCCGGTGCGCCCGGGCCATGTATCCGGTGTGTAGGAAAAGTTGCAGGTATCCCAGCCGCCCAAGAACGGCGGTCATCCACACGAGCGTGAGACATCGCACCATCAACAGACGGTTGACCGTCTGGCGGTCACCATGCCATTGGGCCGCTCGGCGGTCACCATGCGAATCGACCGACTTGCGGTCACGCACGGAATTTACCGTTATGCGGCCACCTGTTGCGGCGTGAGCACGGTTTTCTGGCATGGTGAAATCAAATCGATAAGCGCTCCGCCGGGAAATTCATTTGCTTGACTGCAGACTGCTTGTCGAACCATGCGCATCAGAAAAACTAAGGCGCGCGATTCCGTCGCACGTAACGTACCGCGGCCACTTCCGCGCCGTCCGGGGCTTCATACTCCTGCACCTGCGTCGGCAGTGGCTCAGTCAAGCCCAGTTGGCGTCGTGCAATCACGTCAATGCGCATCGGATTGCGCAGTCCCGCGATTTCCAATTTCAAGGACGAGTTCAGCGAAGCCGCCTCGGCTTGCCTGGCCTTCACGTCCTCAAGCTGAAAACTCAAGTCGATGCAGCGGAAGTGTTGGTAGATGTACAGCATGAAAAACGCCGCGATCACCCCGCCCAGGGCCGCCGTGCGGTACAGTTTGCGCATCTTCACCGGTTCGACATGGCGCACGATGCGCGAATTGTCGATGCGCTTGACGGTCTGAAACTCAGTCATTGCCCGAGCTTTTTTCTTGCGTGCCATAACGATACCTTGCCGGTCTCTAAGCAGCCGGCTTTCTTTCCGCACACCGCAGCTTCGCGCTTCGCGAACGCGGGTTGCCCGTCAACTCTTGTTCACTGGGTTGGATCACGTGTTTGGTCAGCACGCGGAGAGTTCCTGCTCGCTCTCCCTCTTGAAACGCGTGCTTCACCAGGCGGTCTTCCCGCGAGTGGTAACTCAATACCACCCAGCGGCCTCCTGAATTCATTGTGGCGGGGGTCCGAGAAAGAAACTGCCCGAGTTCCTCCATCTCTCGATTCACCGCTATCCGCAGCGCCAGAAACGTTTTTGTTGCGGGATGCAGTCTCTGCCTTCCCCATTGCTTTCGGGCCCCGGCCACAGTCGTTGCCAAGTGCGCGGTATCCCGTAGGGGTCGCGCTCGTACGATCGCCTTGGCGATCCTTCTGGAATCGTGCTCATCCGCTTCCCGGTAGAGCAGGTCGGCAATTTCCTTCTCCGACCACCGATTCACAATTTCGTCTGCCGTTAGTTCGTCGTTGGCAGTGTCCATCCGCATGTCCAGCGGAGCAGCCTCGCGAAACGAAAATCCCCGCTCGCCTTGATCAAGTTGCATGCTGGAAACTCCCAAGTCGGCCAAGACCCCGTCCACCGGCGGAATCCCCAAGTCTTGCGCGACCTCCGCAATCCTCGAGAACGGCGACTGCACCAGCCTCACCTTCTCGCCGAAACTCTTCAGTCGCTCCTGCGCCAGTTCGCACGCCTGTGCGTCCCGGTCCAGGCTGATCAACCTGCCGGATGTAAGCTGTCTTGCGATCGCTTCCGAATGCCCTCCCGCTCCCAGCGTGGCGTCGATGTATGTTCCGTCCGGCCTTATGCGCAGCCATTCGAGCACCTCTTCCAACAGCACCGGCGTGTGCGGCGCAAGCAATCTTGCAAAACCCTAAATTCCCAAATCTTCGAGCGCCTTATCGTCTTCTTCCGTGTACGGCGAATTCTTCAGGTCGTCGAGCACGCGGGTGTGGTTCATGACCTCGAGATAATCGAGGTTGCCGAACACGTCCACCTCGCCCTTCATCTGCGCCGATTCGCGCAGCACTGCGGGCACCAGCACTCTTCCCTGCCCATCCAACTCCACCGTCTGCCCGTAGTAACTTGTTCTCATCAAAAATTTTCTCTTCGCCCGGTTCTGGCTCGATACCCCCGCCAGCTTGTCCTCAATGCCCGACCAAACCTTCATGGGATAAATGCGCGCCGCTTCGCCCGTGGTGCTGGTGATGTAAAATTGATTTCCGTACTCTTTCAGGGCGTCCAGAAACACGGCCGGTATCTTCAACCGCCCCTTCTCGTCCACCTTCGCCGGACAGTTGCCCCGTAGCTTCATGCGCCCCGCTCAACGCGACCCCGGTTTTGTGGGGATCACACACAAATATGTGGTCTAGAATGGCCAAAATGCCAACTTTCACCACAGATCTGGGAATCTGTCTATTTTGCCCCGTTGCCCGCTACTATCTTCTACTGTGGCCCACTTCCCACCACTTTTATCCACATGATAGGCTGCTTTCCACACATGTCAAGAGGAAACACGCGTTCTTTTAAAAATAGTTTCGAAAATCAAGCGAAGAGTAACCGCATGATTTATGCCGCGACTTGTTGTGGTTTCTATCCCCAACTACAACAATTCTTGGTGGTGGGGTTTTGGCATCCCTCGGACTGGACTTTCGGACCGTTGCCCGTCACTTCGGAGGAGATGTCTTGCTCGCGCTCGGGGAGAGCGGCTCAATGCTGCGCACAGTAATGATGTCGGTCTTCGGGTCAAGGGTCCCAACGATTCTTACCTTCAGCCCGGCCCACTGTTCCGCCAGAGCCTGCGTATCCAGCTTATAGACCTTGTCCGAAGTCTGCAGCACGAATCTTCCGCCACGCTCTTTCACGCAATAGCGCGCGCAGTCTGCGTTCGTTTTCACTTCGGGTTTCATCTCGATCATTTCCTTGTGCGATTTACTGAGAGAATGAACGTTGAGCGCGCACTGCGTGTCTGCAATTTCACCTCTGAATTTCTTTTCATCTCCGCCGCCAGCCGGAGGATAGCCCGCCATCACCCAAGCCAAGGCCGCGGCACCCAAGATCGATCGGGCTCTTCTAGTTCCCATTTGTCCCTCACTGGTGCAAACATTTGCGAATTGGATTTGTCTTCAAATCAGGGCAATACCACGAATCTCATGTTCATTCCTTCATGGTCCTGGCTGCAGATCACGGTGCAAACAACGAGGTATTCTCCAGGCTCGCTCGGCGCCGCCACGGTGAACTCCTGGGTCCCGGGCTTCAGGAGGAAATCCCAGTCCGGAACTGGTTTCCGGTCTTTTGCGCGCAGCAGCGAAAAACCGTGTATCGAGCCGTCTCGGTTTAGATTCTTTGCCTTCTTGGCCGTAATCCGCAAGTTAATTTGCTCGCCCGTTTTCACAGTTATGACCGGCCGCTTTTGGTCCTTAATCTTGTAGCGGCTGTCATGGTCCGCCAGGATCTCAATCACCCGAGCCCGCGACTGCGTGCTCTGACCCCAACCGCACATCGATGACACCGCCGTGACTGCCACCAGCAGTCGCAGAACTATTGCCGCTCCCCTCCATCGCCCTAAACTGATCATTGGGTCATGTAGCGCAGTATGAGTCGCATGTCTTCATCGGTGATCATGGCCCGGACCCTCATGTGGCGTATGGCGGTGGCCATGACTCGCGGCGGAAACTTGTGCGGAGTTTGATGGCAGCGCCCGCAATTGGTGCGGAATCTCTTTTCGCCTTCCAACCGCTGGGCACCATTCTCGGCTCCATCCGCCGCCGACTTGGCCATTGCGGACGGAGGTGCCGCTGGCATTCCTTGTGTCGGCGCAGGCGCCTCGGCACTCGACGAGGCAGTTGAATTCGCACGCTCCTGCGCGATCGCCGAAAAGGTCAGACCTGCCGTCACGCCAACCATGCAAAGCAGGATGTAACGCCACTTCATCACTCGCTCCTTGCGTGTCCCAGAGGGACCACGAATCTGTAGGTAAGACTCATCGTCCAAACGTTTTTATTCCCATCCGTGCTGAATTGCCGGCCGTAGCTGGAACTCGCCTTCAGTCCGTCGATGAAGTAGTAGTTCAGCCCGAATTCGAACTGTTTTGTGTTCATCGGCAGAAGCGCATCGCTGGCGTTTTCTCCCGCAAAAAACTGCTGCATGCGCGCCACGACCTGCGCCCGGCGAAGTTCGTTCTGCAGGAACGGAACCTGGCTCAAACGATAGGCCGCTTCCACCCAGTAGCCTCTTCCCACGATGGAACGAGCATATTCGGATCGGATGTCGAGCGGCAGGATTGGTGGTTGCCACAAGGCATGGAAGCCAAAAGCATTCGACCGCTCGTCCTGGAGCCCATGCTGAAAAGATCCGCCGATTTCCAGACGTGCTGCGGGAACAAAGATTCCCAGGCGTCCTCCCGCGAATCGATCAGAGTTCACGGGACTCGCGGTCGAGAGAACTGAAAAATAGACCGCGTAGTTGATGTTGAACTTCGGGTCCGCCCTGAAGCCGCCGCGCAACATCACCCCAGTGCTGGCATTGCTGGGCCCTATTCCGATCGGCAGGATCAGTGGATCCGACTGCAAGTTCCGGATCCAGACGGGGTACAGCCTTTCATTAAAGATGCCAAACGGCGTCAGAAATCGCCCCACCGTCACCGTTATGTACGGATTGGCGATGAAATCCAGTTGGACGTATTCGAATTCCTTTGCAACCGTCCCGTGAAACGCGCTTCTCCCGGGGAGTTGCACCATGTCCGTCTCGAATGTCGCCCGCGTTTCGAAGATCCATCGGCCTCCGATCGGGACCAGAACAAGAGGCGTGACAATGGGGTGGAGGTGTGGTTCCCCACCGTCAAACGTGGTAATGAAACCCGTGCTCCCTGTTAGCAAAGGAACCGGCTTCACTTCTTCGTTTGGCGGCGCTTGGGCCCCCGCTGGGAATGCAAAGAGAATCGAGAGCAGAACTGCAAGCAGAACAGCTGAGCCGCACAACAAGAATGGGGGTGTGCTTCTGTGGGGTAAGCTTCCGCCGCGTCCATGGCAGATTCGCAACCTCGGAATCAGATTCGCGGTGGCGGCTTGCACGTCAGGCACCAAGAGAGAACCTCTGCCTCAGGTCCAGATTGGTTGGCCTCCCTTTTGCTGTCAACTCAAGTATCTGAAGCTGTGCTGCGATGGATATTTCCTGTTTGGCGCTTCCACAGTTTGTGCCTAGGCAGCCTAGGCCATGTCAGTACCGTCCCAAGAAGCGTCTTGCCCCCCATTCTCATCCCCTTGTAACCGGCCATTCGTCCCGGAAGGCACTCGCCAACTTCCTCCAACTTCCTTCAACTTCCCCATTCCTTTCAAACTAATTCCATGTTATACTTTTTATGTTCTGCTGTATTTGACTCCAAAAGGAGCCTGGACCATGGAATGGATTACCCCTCAACACGAAGAAATCGACCTCCATTGCGAAGTCAGCTCTTACGCCAACGCCGAGCTCTAGTCTGAGAGTCGACGCCCGCCGGTTCGGGGTCGCCGGAATGCCGAATGCGCATTAGAGTCCTCGGCTCCGCAGCCGGAGGCGGCTTTCCCCAATGGAATTGTTCGTGTCCGAACTGTAGCAGCCTCCGAGGCGGCAGCGTCAAAGCTCGTCCGCGCACCCAGGCTCAGGTGGCTGTCTCTTCCGGCCCGTCAAGCTGGTTTCTTCTGAACGCCTCTCCCGATCTCCGCCAGCAAATCCTTGCGACTCCCGAGCTGTCAGTCACGTCCTCCTCGCCTGGCTCGCCTATCTCCACCATCCTCCTCACCAGCGCCGAGGTGGATTGCGTGATGGGCTTGCTTCACCTTCGCGAGTTTCATCCGCTGCACATCTATTCGACTCTATCGGTGCGACGTATCCTCACGGAAGAGAACAGCCTCTTCCGCGTCCTGACGCGCTCGAACCCCCCCGTGCGGTGGGACACGCTGCCCCTCGATCGCCTCATTCCTCTCGTTGCGCCATCTTCCCCCAGCGCAAAGGACGGCTTCTTCTGCAAAGCCGTGCCTCTTCTCGGTGGTTTCCCGGATTACGTGAGTGATTTACTGAAAGGAAGCTTTCCTCCGGAAGAGGCAGTCATCGGCCTCCAACTCGTCCACAAAGAAAAGAGATTTTTATACGCCCCCAGCGTCTCCGGACTCGGAGAAGACTGGCAACGCTCCGTCGATGAAAGTGACTTGGCTCTTCTCGATGGCACCTTCTGGAAAGATGATGAGTTGATCCAAGCCAAGCGCAGCCGCAGAACGGCACGCGATATGGGACATCTTCCGCTCTCGGGCGAGCGCGGCTTGCTGAAGCGGCCGTTCCGTCTCGGAAAAACCAAGCGCGTCATCATCCACATCAACAATACAAACCCGGTGTTAAACGAAGAGAGTCCAGAGCATCGCGCTGTGCGTGAAGCCGGTTGGGAAATCGCCTATGATGGGATGGAGTTCAACCTGTGACCCCCTCCGTGAACCACGAGGTCGAAAAGCCGTTGTTCTCCGAAGCCCAGTTCGTCGCTGGCTTTCATGCCATCGGAGATGAGCGCTACCATCACAAGCATCCGTTTCACTTGCTCATGCACGAAGGCCGCCTCACGCGCGGCCAGGTTCAAGCCTGGGCTCTCAATCGCTACTACTATCAGAGCCGTATCCCCATCAAAGACGCGGCCATTCTCGCGCGTAGCGACGATCCAGCGTTTCGTCTCGCCTGGCGCAAGCGCATCCTCGATCACGATGGCGACGGCACCAAGCCCGGCGGCATTGAAAAGTGGCTGCGTCTCGTGGAAGCTACAGGCTTGTCGCGCGAACACGCGCTCCGCGGTGACGGCATTCTTCCCGCCACGCGTTTTGCAGTCCAAGCTTACGTCGATTTCGTATCCACGCGCTCGCACCTCGAAGCCGTGGCCTCTTCCCTGACCGAACTCTTCTCGCGCAAACTCATCGCTCTCCGCATGGACCGCATGCGCCAGCACTATCCCTGGCTCTCCGGCGGTCTGGATTATTTCACCGGCCGTCTCACGCAGGCTCCCGAGGACTCCGAGTTCGCTCTGGCGTGGGTCGTGAAACACGCGCGCACCCGCACGGAACAGGATTTGGCGCTCGCCGCGTTGCGCGCCAAGTGCGACATCCTCTGGGCGCAGCTTGACGCCCTCTATTTTTCCTACGTCAATCCCGGATGGCCGCCTCCGGGCGCTTTCCAGCCCGCAAAGGAATCGTGAACCGCGCCCGAGCGCAATCCTCCTCCTTCAGGAGGGAGGTAAGCGAGTGGCACTTTGCTGTTGACACGCGTATCGTTGTGTAGTATAAGATCCTACATGAGAATGCTGATTTTGAGCATCCGGCTAAGAGCTGAGCAACTCCAAGGCTTAGAGAAGTTTGCTAAGGAGCGTCATCTCT
>QHZB01000290.1 GCA_003224525.1 Acidobacteriota bacterium
ATGTCGTAGGCGCGAACGCCTTGTGGTACCCTCTAGCCGCATCTCCGCACGAGACTGATATGAGGTAGCCCCATGAACGGCGTGCTCCTCGCAATCCTCTTCCTATTTCTACCGGCCTCCTCCGTGGCAGACGACCTGTTCGACATCAAGCCTGTCGCCGACGGTGTCTACGCCGCCATTGCCAAGCCTACTTACAAAGTCAACTGCAACGCTGCGATCATCTTCCTCGACGACGTCGTCCTCGTCGTCGACACCCACTCCAAGCCTTCCGCTGCCCGCGCTCTTATCGAGCAGATCAAAAAGCTTACGCCCAAGCCTGTCAAGTTCGTCGTCAACACTCATTTTCACTGGGACCACTACCAGGGCAACGAAGCCTATCCCAGCTCCTGGCCCGCTGGCGTAGAGATCATCTCTTCAGAGGCGACTCGCACAAGCATCGAGCAGCGCGGCATCCCCCGCGTAAAGCACGAAATCTTGACCATGCCCGCCGAGATCGAACAGCTGAGAGCGGACCTGCACAAAGCCTCCACTCCCGAACAGAGAGCCTCCATCCAGAAAGACATTTCCGAAGCTGAGGGCTATCTCGCCGAGCTCAAGAGCATGCAAATCACTCTGCCGACCATGACCTTCGACCACAGTCTCATTCTTCACCGCAAATCTCGCACGGTTGAAATCCTCTGGCTCGGCCGCGCCCACACTGACGGCGACGTCTTCGTCTTTCTCCCAAAGGAAAAAGTCCTGGTCACTGGCGACGCGCTCCACGGTTGGACTCCCTACATGGGCGATAGCTACCCCTACGATTGGATCAAGACCTTGGATGTCGCGGAGAAACTCGACTTTGACTACGTCATCGCCGGTCACGGCGACGTCATGCGGGACAAACAGAAGTTCGAGCTCTGGAAGCAATATTTCGGGGATCTGCTCGAACAAACTGCCGCCGCTTACGCCGATGGCGCCACCCTGGACCAAGCCAAAAAGCGCGTCTCAGACTATCTAATCTCGAAGTATGCCGACAGGTTTGATCCGAACTTCCCGAAAAGTGTGGGTTCCAATGTGGTCAAGGCCTACCAAGTGACTGCTTTCGCTCCCTGACACGCGGCGCGATTCCCGCGCAAGCGACAACGACAAATCTATTTCTGTAGTCCATTAATTTCCGAGTAATACAGACGACTCCTCCGGAATGCGGCAACCCGTAATGCTGGCGTCGATACCCAAGTTTCCGTGACGCGACGACAGACCTGTTTTTTCAGTGATATTCTCCCAATCGGGAATTCCGGAGTTATCACACGGCCAGTGTCCTGAGAAACGAATCGACGCACCTTGGAGGAGATTGTCATGATTGGACTCGAGCAAAACCGCCGATCCTTCCTGCTCGGCCTGGGGAGCATGGGCATCAGCCAACTATTGGCGCGAGGCATGACCCCGGCTCGTGGCGCGGCGCCAGAGGGATATGTGCTCGCCGCTACCGAAGGCGAACAGCTCATTCATTTTCGCGACCATGGCAAGATCTTTATCAAGGTCGGTTCCGCCACAGGCTCCGGCAATCTCGCCTTGGGGACCCAGCAAGTGACAGCCGGCGCAGGGATTCCAATCCACCGACACTTGCAGATGGACGAAGCTTTTTACGTTCTGGAAGGCAGCGGAATTTTCATACTGAACGATGTGCGTCACCCTTTTGAAAAGGGCGGCACGATATTCATTCCCAAGAACTCTTGGCATGGGTTTGCGAATCCCGATCACGAACTGCTCCTACTTTGGATCATGTCGCCTCCCGGCCTGGACGGCTTTTTCCGTGAAACCTGCAATCCGCCCGGCGTACCGCCAAAGCAGCTCACTCGAGAGCAGATCAATGAAATTGCCCGCAAATATGGGACGGAATTCAGATAATCGCGCGTCGCAATAGGAAAATGTGGAGTGTCCACTTACGCGGATTTATCCGCGTGTCCGACGATAGCTTCCGATTGGCCGACGACTCGTTCAGAATTGGACGTCAGTGCGCAACGGATGAAGGGCGAAGATTCGGTTTGCCAAGCACAACTGAGCTCGATAACACTCTTGTACGGAGGGAAGCGTGTCGACTCGAATGTTTTTGGGGTTTGTTTTTTCGCTGGGTGTGATGCTGCAAGGTTCACAAGACTATCCCACAAAGCCCGTGCGGATGATCGAGCCGTTCGGCGCTGGCGGCGGCGTTGATACGATAGCCCGCGCCGTCAGCCCGAAGCTCTCGGAGCTGTGCTCCATGAGGAACGATGCCTGGAGGGCGACACAGATTCGAGTTCGTTGGTAAAGAACCGTTGGTGTTGTGGGTCGTTGCTTCACTTCTCTTTGCCAATACTTTTCTAGCATTTCTCTCGAAATTGGTGCCAAGTACTTTCGCCTCCCAGTAACCCGATTAGCCATACGGAGAGAGTGGGTAAATCGGGCTGTATAGCTCTGGTAAATCAGACTCCACAAACGGGGATACGGTTACAAAAAAAACCCGAAGTAGGAACCGCTTGATTTCCCCGACCTGACGGAGCCTAATGCTGGCAGGGGTAAACGCTAGTCCTTTTGGCCCCGCGGGGCAACAACCAACCACCGCTTGTCCAAGCCAAACGTCCCGTCCTCCGTTTTTTCGAGACCCAAGACGTTCGTGTACCACTTGAGCGCCTCGTCATAATTGCGGACTACGATCGTGACGTAGCGTAAGCGAACGATCCCGAGGTCTCTGTCAGCTGATTGCGAAGCCGTGGTCACTGGAAGCAGAACCACACCCAGCAGCAGAACCACAATTGCGAAGTGATATTTCTGTGTGTTCATTTGTGCTCACCTTTCACCGCAAACTCTGGTCGCGCTACACCCGTTGTCCTGCATTGGCCACGGAGTCTCTTTCGACTGCGGCACCTCAATTTGTCCGAAAGAACGAACTCGTTGCCGTCACCGCGGGCTACGCCTCAAGCGAGAACCTACTGGGGCTGTTGGCCGGAAGCGCAATGCGGACCAGACTTCGTCGATGGTGACGATGGACACGGCGCGCCATCCAGTGCCCTTCATCGCTTCACGGATTGCGTCGCGACTGAGCTCTCCTTCGACTTTGGAGGTTTTCTTTGGGTAGGAGATCCATACCAAGGCATTCGGAGCCGCATGTTTCGGCAGTTTCTTGGCGAACCTGCTGATCTCCCCAAGGCGCGTTGCAAAGATCTGCACGAACGGGTACGTTCCATCGGCTCTTGAAGAGACGGTGAGTCCGTCAGGCATGGGCGCCAGCAGCTTCAAATAGCCGGGAGGCGGAGCGATGATTAACGCCCGCATACCGGGGTTCATCCCGAGCTTTCTGGCAACCGGCGTTTTCATTTGCGATTGACCTTGCTGGAGAGCGCGAACTGATTCCCGTCCGGGTCCTGGAATATGGCGATCGATCCCCAGGGCTCGTTCTTGGGTTCTTGGGCAAAAGTGACGCCTTTGGACTTCAGCACTTTGGCGGTTGCGAACACGTCGTCACACCAAAAGGCAATGGACTGAAACTCGCCAATGCGCCTCTCATGACCTTCGGGCGTGTAGAGGGCGAGTCCGGTTTCCGCGCCAGGAATGAGGAGTTCAATCCACCTTTGCGCGTCCGTGAACGGCTGGTCGGTGACTATCTTCAGTCCCAGTGCTTCCGTATAGAAATTCAGCGAAACGTCCTGATTGTGAACCGGA